>DAMDJY010000037.1:0-19594 GCA_032100225.1 Mobilicoccus sp. | reverse complement strand
CGGATGTCCCCGGATGTTCGGACAGGATCGCCTCGGCCAGTGCCGGTTCGAACTCGATGCCGACGATCGCCTCGAAGTCGGCGCGGGAATCGGCCTCCCACGCAATGAGAATCGGGTGCCGAGTCCAGCCCTGTCGGCGCCAGAACCTCCAGATCGCCGCCGGGTCGTAGTCGGGCCAGGCGCGGCGGAACCACGACCCGAACGTCGAGGTCGTCACATCGTTGTCGATGACGAACGCCGTCCCACCCGGAGCCATCACACGGTCCAGTTCGGCCAGGCCCGGTTCGCATCCCGGGCCGAAGAAGTAGGCCCAGCGGGCATGTGCGACATCGACGCTCGCGTCGGTCACCGGCAACTCCTGAGCCCCCGCGGCGACGATCTCGACCGGCGCGTGCCCCTCGGGCAACAAGGCCACCCGCGCTCGCGCCGCCTCGACCAGCGGCGGATGCGGCTCCACGCCCGTCACCCGCGTGCCGCGCTCGGCCCACCGCGGCAGGTGAAAGCCTGCGCCGCAACCGATGTCGAGCACATGCCCGAACGGTCGACCGTGCAACGACTCCATCGCCGACTCGATCGCGCCCGCCCGGTCGACGGCGCGATTCTCGATCTCGTAGATGTCGGTGTGGTTCCAGATGTTGGGGCTGGGGCGCGCGCCCTCCCCGGACTCGTGGTTCATCGACTCGCCTCACCGCTCGTCCCAGCGGCGCCCTCAGTCCGTGCAATCAGAGTCGCCGGATGCACGAGAAGCGGTAGGAGAGTAGCGCCCTCAGGAACCGACTGCAGTGCAGCGACCCCCGCCAGGTGGGCTCGGCAGTGCTCGGCGAGAACGTCGTACGCCGCCTCGCCCATCAGCTCGACGAGCTCGGCGCGGGACGTCACGTAGAGCGGCGCCCGCCCGGTGTGTGCGCGGGGCGCGGAGGTGCAGTACCAGTCGAGCTCATGGCCGCCGGGTCCCCAGCCGGCGCGGGTGTATTCGCCGATGCTGATTTCGAGATAGTCGGTGTCGTCGGGGAGGGTGACAGTCCGATACGTGCGCCGGATCGGGAGTTGCCAGCAGACGTCGGGCTTCACGGTGTGCGGCTCGATGCCGCGCGCAACGGCGTGCTGATGCAACGCGCATCCGGCTCCCATCGGCGCCTGGGGCCCGTTGAGCAGGATGCAGGCGCCGTCGACGACGCGGGTCTTGCGTGCGCCGTCCTCGACCTCGGTCCAGCCATCGGCGAGGGCCTCCTCGCGCAGCTCCCACTCGTCGGGTCCGAGAGCTCGCACGACGGCCTCGACACGGGCTTCGTCGTCCTCGTCGGTGAAATGCGCGCCCAGCACGCAACATCCGTCGTCGGGGCGTTCGGCGTCGATGCCGGCGCACCCCGCGCCGAAGATGCAGTGGTAGTCGGAGGTGAGCCAGGTGAGGTCGCAGCGGAACCGCTGCCCTTCCTCGGCAGGGTCGTCGAACTCGACCCACGTGCGCGACGCCGGCTCACCACACTCGTCGTTGTCCACCTCGGTGCCCGTTTCGCTCACCGCGTCAGGCTACGCGCAGGTCCACGTCAGGGGAGGTGGCAACAGAGCGCCAGGCGGCACGGTACGTTCGTCGACATGCGCATGGGAGTCATCGACGTCGGGTCGAACACCGTCCACCTACTCGTCGTCGACGCCTTCTGGGGGGCTCACCCCATCCCCGCGAGCAAGCACAAGGTCGACCTGCGCCTGTTCGACTACATGAACGACAAGGGCGTCATCAGCGACGAAGGCGCAGCGCGGCTCCTCGGCTTCGTGCGTGAATGCCTGGACGTGGCCGACGACTACGGCGTCGAGTCGCTCATGGGGTTCGCCACCTCGGCGATTCGCGAGTCGCCCAATGGTGACGAGGTCCTCACCAAGGTGCGCAAGGAGACGGGCGTCGAGCTCAAGGTGCTGCCCGGCACCGACGAGTCGCGCCTCACCTTTCTGGCCGCCCGGCGTTGGTTCGGGTGGTCGGCCGGACGGTTGCTGCTCGTCGACATCGGCGGCGGCTCACTGGAACTCGCGTCGGGCATCGACGAGGACCCCGACGTGGCGATGTCGCTGCCGCTCGGCGCAGGCCGCGTGACGCGCGAGTTCCTCCCCGGTGACCCGCCCAAGCCGGCGCAGATCAAGAAGACCCGCACGATGATCCGCAGCGAGATCGCCAAGGTCGTGCGCGACCTCAACAAGGTGGGCGAGCCGGACCTGTACGTCGGCACCAGCAAGACGATCCGCTCGCTGGCCCGGTTGACCGGTGCCGCGCCCAGCACGGAGGGCATCTACACGCGCCGCTCCCTGGTGCGCGACGACCTCAAGGAGGCCCTCCCGCGTCTGGCCGCGATGCCGCAGGACAAGCGCGTCGACCTGCCGGGAGTCTCCGCCACCCGAGCCCGTCAGGTGCTCGGCGGCGCGATGGTCATCGAGGCCGTCATGGATCTGCTCGACATCGAGGAGCTCGTCGTGTGCCCGTGGGCGCTGCGCGAGGGCGTCATCCTGCAGCAACTCGACCTCATCCCCGCGCCCTGAGACCCGTGCCCCTCCAGAACGCTCCGCGGAGTGCCTGCAGCACTCCGAGACTCCCTTAGCCTGGTGTCATGACCGACTCCGTCAAGGTGACGCTCTCGACCTCCTCGGTGTATACCCTGGGGCCGGCGGAGGGTTTCGAGATCGCCGACCGCCTCGGGTACGACGGGATGGAGGTCATGATCCTCGGCGACCCGAACACGCAGGACGCCGTGGTGCTGGCCGAGCTCGTCGACCGGTACGAGATGCCGGTGTACTCGGTGCACGCGCCCACGTTGCTCGTCACGCAGCGGGTCTACGGCAACTCCCCGTGGGACAAGATCGACAAGTCGATCGAGCTGGCCCAGGTGCTGGGCGCCGAGGTCATCGTGCTGCATCCGCCGTTCCGGTGGCAGAAGGAGTACGCGGAGTCGTTCGTCGAAGGCGTCGCGGAGCGTGAGGCGAGCAGTGGCCTCGCGTTGGCCGTCGAGAACATGTACCCCTGGCGTGCGGGTAACGAGTGGCAGATGTATCAGCCCGACTGGAACCCCGTGCCCGTCGACTACAAGAACGTCACCCTCGATCTCTCGCATGCGGCCACGGCCCGGTGCGACGTCCTTGCGATGCAGGCCGACCTCGGCAAGCGGCTGCGGCACGTCCACCTCACCGACGGCTCGGGCTCGATGAAGGACGAACACCTCATCCCCGGCCGCGGCACCCAGCCGTGCGCCGAGTTCCTGCGCCGCCTGGGCCGATCCGGTTACGACGGCGTCGTCACGGTCGAGGTCGGCACCCGCAAGCTCAAGGGCGAGGCACGCGACGCCGCACTCCGCGAATCGTTGGAGTTCGCCCGCACGTACCTCGCCGAGGGCACCGACTAATCTGGCCGTGCCTTCGATGCCCCGTGCACACGGCGCGGGGCCCAACCCCCAGGGGAGGGACGGCGTGGAAGCCGCTCGACTGACCGTGCAGGACGCAGTGATGCGGGTGGCCACAGACGCCCGGCTGCGCAGGGCCGCCGAGAACCGCACCATGAGCCACGAGATCGTCCGCCGGTACGTTGCGGGCGAGTCGATCTCCTCCGCGATGGACGTGGCCTCCTGGCTCGTCGCCCGGGGGCGGTGCGTGAGCCTCACCCACCTGGTGAGCGAACCCCAGGATGTCACCCGCGCCGAGAAGCGCGCCAAGCGCATCCGCAAACTCATCCGCCGCCTCGGGGATGCCGGCCTCACCGCCGACGGCATGGCCGAGGTCAGCGTGCGGCCCTCCGCCCTGGGGCTCGGTCTCGGTGGGCCGGGACGCCTCAAGGCCCGGGATCACCTCTTCGCCCTCGCCGACGTCGGTGCCGAGCACGGCGTCCCGCTGACGCTGGAGACCGAGCCCGGCATCTCGACCGACGCCACGCTCGGGTTGTTTCACGAGCTGCGCGCCCGCCACCGCGACGCGGGCATCTCCCTGCAGGCCGCCTCTCGTCGCACCGAGGCCGACGCCCGCGCGCTCGCGGCGACGGGCGCTCGCGTCCGGCTCACCAAGGGCGCTCCCGGGCGTGAGGCCGACACCTTCGGCCGTCACCAGGAGGTCGACCGCGCCTACGTGCGGGCCGTCCAGCCGCTCCTGGAGGGGGAGGGCAGGGTCGTCATCGCCACCCATGACGAGCGACTCCTGCAACTGGCCGAGTCCCTCGCCTGCCGCGTGGGCCGCGACTCCTCCACCGTCGAATACCAGCTCCGCTACGGCGTTCGACCCGAGAAGCAGGCCGAGATCGCCGACCGCGGCGACCGCATGCGGGTCTACGTCCCCTTCGGTGAGGACTGGTACCCCTACCTGGCCCAACGCGTCGCCGAGCGCCCCCGCGAGATCATCGCGCTACTGCGGTCCTCACGCTGAGCCACGCACTTCTGCCCCACTCACGAGACTGCCCCGAGCACAGGAGAACGCCATGACCGAGTCCGCCACCCCCGCCTCCGACTTCGACGGCACGGTCGCCTTTCTGGGTGCGGGCGTGATGGGCGGGGCGGTGCTGTCGGGACTCCTGGCCGGGGGCCTACCCACCGAACGGGCCATAGCGACCGACCCCAGCGAGCAGACCCGCGCCAGGTGGGAGGAGCGCGGGGTTCGTGCCATCTCCGACAACGTCGAGGCGGTTCGTGACGCCGATGTCGTCTTTCTCGCCGTCAAGCCGTACGCCGTCGCCGGTGTGCTCGACGAGGTCGCCGCGGAGTTGAAGGACGGGACGCTCGTCGTCTCCATCGCTGCGGGTGTCACCATCGACACCCTCGAGGAGCACGCGGGGGAGGGGGTGCCGGTCGTGCGCGTCATGCCCAACACCCCGGCCCTGATCCGCGAGGGCATGTTCCTCATCTCCGCGGGCCGGCATT
This sequence comes from Mobilicoccus sp., assembly GCA_032100225.1. GTDB lineage: Bacteria > Actinomycetota > Actinomycetes > Actinomycetales > Dermatophilaceae > Mobilicoccus. The sequence goes on along the minus strand of DAMDJY010000037.1, from coordinate 14,711 downwards.
GCACCCAGGAGCAGGTCGACCTCGTCGAGTCGCTGCTGACGCTCTGCGGGCGCACCGAGGTCGTCGAGGAGAAGCAGCAGAACGTCGGAACGGCCCTGTCCGGCTCCGGCCCCGCGTACCTCTTCTACGTGGCCGACGCCCTCGTCGAGGCCGCTGTGCTCGAAGGCATGACGCGGCCGGTCGCCACCCGCCTAGTGGAGCAGACCCTCTACGGTTCGGCCGCCCTGCTGCGTGAGGGCGACACCCCCGCATCGATCCTGCGCGAGCAGGTGACGAGCCCCGGCGGATCCACCGCCGTCGCGCTCCGAGCCCTCGACGCCGGTGCCGTTCGCCATCACCTTGGCGAGGCCATCTCGACGGCCACCCGCCGCAACGAGGAGCTCGGAGGCTGACGAACTCCCCTGCGGTCGCCCCCTTCTCGCCTCCCGGAAAGGCGGATCGGGTGGGCTCGCCGCGCTGTTACTGTGGTGATGAGTCATGCGGCGGGGGCCGTGTGGTGGCGACGAAAGGAACCTCATGTCGGAGATCTCCGTCCGTGTGCTCTCGGTGGACGAGTGGGAGCTGTACCGCGAGATGCGCCTTCGCGCCCTCACCGAATCACCGGATGCGTTCGTTGCGGACGCCGCCACCGAGCAGGGTTATGACGAGCAGCTCTGGCGAGACCGGATGGAGCGCTCGGATCGCCTGGTCGTCGAGAGCGCCGGTGCGCCGGTCGGCATCGCCTCGGTGCGTATGAAGGACGACCTCTTCGACGACGCTGCCGAGCTGTTCAGCCTGTGGGTCACCCCCGAGCTGCGTGGTGAGGGTGTCGCCGCCAAACTCGTCGTGGCCGCCAGCGAAGCCGCCGAGCAGAAGGGCGCCCGCCAGCTCGTGTACTGGGTGGGCACCGACAACGCGCCTGCCGTCGCCTTCGCCAGCAGCTACGGGTTCCGTCCCACCGAGTACCGCCGTGAGCCTCGCACCGAGTCGGCCCGCGAGGCCGGCATCGAAGAAGAGCTCGCCATGGTGCTCGCGCTGCGCCGCTGATCCGAACGCGGAATCCGACGGGCCCGAAACCCGATGTGATCGCGAGGGCGCAGTAGCGTTCTTGCATGGCGACACAGGCCCGCATCGTCTGGGACGACTCCTTCACCGCGTACGACTTCGGTGAGGGGCATCCCATGAACCCGATCCGTCTCGATCTCACGGCACGGTTGTGCCGTGCGTTCGGGTTGTTCGACAGCGAGACCGAACTCGTCGCGCCGGACACTCCGGACGATTCCGTTCTCGCTCGCGTCCACTCGATGGACTACATCGAGGCGGTGCGCCGGGCTTCCAAGGATCCTTCCCTCGCCGACTCCCGCTTCGGGATCGGCACCGAGGACGACCCGGCCTTTCTCGGGATCCACGACATCAGCGCACGCATCGCCGAGGGCACCCGCGCTGTCGCCGAGGGCGTGTGGCGCGGAGACTCCCAGCACGGGGTCAACTTCACCGGTGGTCTGCACCACGCGATGCCCGGGACGGCGTCGGGCTTCTGCATCTACAACGACGCCGGTGTGGCGATCGACTGGCTCCTCGAGCAGGGCGTCGAGCGCATCGCGTACGTCGACGTTGACGCCCACCACGGTGACGGTGTCGAGCGGATGTTCTGGAAGGATCCGCGCGTCCTGACGATGTCGGTCCACGAGACCGGAACCGTGCTCTTTCCCGGCACCGGATTCGCGGGTGACCTCGGCGGGCCCGACGCGCTGGGTTCGGCCGTCAACCTCGCGCTTCCGCCCGGTGTGGGCGACGCGGGCTGGCTACGTGCCTTCCACGCGGTCGTCCCCACGGTGCTGCGGGCCTTTCAGCCCCAGATCCTCATCACCCAGCATGGCGCCGACTCCCATTTTCGCGATCCGCTCGCGCACCTGTCGGTCTCGGTCGATGCTCAGCGCATCGTGGCCGAGACCCTGCACGACCTCTCCCACGAGCTCTGCGGGGGCAAGTGGGTGGCGCTCGGCGGCGGCGGGTACGAGGTGGTCCAGGTCGTGCCGCGCACGTGGACGCACCTCGTCGCGCTGGCGTTGCACCGCCCCATCGCGGTCGACGCGGCCGTCCCGCAGGGGTGGCTCGACGATGTCACCGCCCGACTCGGGCAGGAGGCCCCGCCGGTGATGGGTGACGGCACCTCCGAGAACGGTCGCATCTGGTGGCGCTCGTGGGAGTCGGGGTACGACCCCGAAGACGCGGTCGACCGCGCCGTCATGAAGACCCGTGAGTCCGTCTACCCCCACCACGGACTGGACCTCTGGTTCGACTGACCTGCGCAGGATCACCCCGCCGCCAGGTGGTTGCCGACGGCGCGTTTTCTCCCGAGGCAGCTGCGCGGTAAGCTCGGGGGGATCGTCTGTGGCGCCGATGCGTAAATCGGCACGACAGGCACGAAGCGCGCGAGCATGACTGCCGGGACACGGCCGCACATGTCTGCCGTTTCTCATCCGGGCAGGCCGTCTCGCGCCGACCAGCCCGTACCACCCCAGTCACCGGGCCCGCCCGGTGCGATCGATGAGGTTTGTCAATGGGTTCTGTGATCAAGAAGCGCCGCAAGCGCATGGCGAAAAAGAAGCACCGCAAGTTGCTTCGCAAGACGCGCCACCAGCGTCGCAACAAGAAGTAAGGCCGGCCTCGAGCCGACCCTCCCGAGCCGTGGTCGTCACGAACGACCACGGCTCGACGCTGTCCGGGGTGCCTCCGTGCGCATCGGACTGGGTCCGGGTCGGGTTTGGGTCTGGTCTGTGGCAGGCGGGCAGTGGCCGCTCTCGTTAGGATCGATTCACCCGACTCCGAGGAGGACCCATGGCGACGACCGTGCTCGTCACGGGCGTGTCCACCTATCTCGGAGCCAATGTGGCACGGGTGCTGGCACATCGCCCCGACGTCGATCGCGTCATCGGCGTCGACGTCCGTAGCCCGTCCTTTCCCCTGGGCCAGGCCGAGTTTCTGCGTAGCGATGTGCGCAACCCGCTGCTCGGCCGCGTGCTGAGTCAGGCCCACGTCGACACGGTCGTGCACTTCGGCGCCGTTCCGACCGCCGGGTCGAAGTCGGCGCGCACCTCCCAACGCGAGGCCACCGTCATCGGCACGATGCAGCTCATGGGCATCTGTCAGGCGCTGCCCTCCCTGCGGCACGTGGTGCTCGCTTCGACGGGCTCGGTGTACGGCGCGTCGGCGGATTCGCCCTCGATCGTCAGTGAGTCCGCGCCCATCAACGTTCACGAGCGCGCGGGGCATGTGCGCGACGCGATCGAGGTCGAGTCCTACGTGCGGGCCCTCGAGCAGCACCGTCCCGATGTGGGCGCCACCATCCTTCGCCTGACCCACGTGTTCGGCGCCTACACCCGCAGCGCGATGAGCAATTACCTGCGTGCGCCTGTCATTCCGGTGCCGTTCGGTTTCAACGCGCGCCTGCAGGCACTGCACGAGGACGATGCCGTGGGTGCCTTGGTGACTGCCGCCGTGGGTCGCCCGGTGGGCACTGTCAACATTGCCGCCGAAGGCGTTCTCACGCTGCGGCAGGCGCTGCGCATCGCGCGACGTCCGTCGGTGCCGGTGTGGACGACCACCGGACGCGCTCTGGGGGCGCTGACTCGCTGGGCGGGTATCGCCGGGGTCGACCCCGACCACATCGACTACGTCATGTTCGGGCGGTGCCTCGACGTCGTGCGCATGCGTGAGGTGCTCGGCTTCACGCCTCGCCTCACCACACGTGAGACCTTCGAGTGGTACGCCCAGCAGACGTGGGGAGTCATGCCGACCCCGACGACATCGCCGGCACCGCCCACGCGCGCCGCGACGAGTCCCGACGCCCACGCGATCGCCGAGGACCTGGGCGATCAGGCCGGCGACCCCATCATCGAGGAGACCTCGTGACCGACCCCTTCGGCCGCCTGGCCGCCATGCTGCCCGCCGACCTCGATCCCGCCGACGCGGTCGACGCTGCGGTGCGGGCGCTGCGGTGGGCTGCCGAGCAGGCAGGACTCGACCCGCAGGAGAGCGACGAGGCCGTCGCCGCAGCCCTGGCGTTCGTGCGGCGCCGCCTCGAGGGTGACTTCGTCGTCGACGAGTTCGGGTTCGACCGCGAGTTCACCGAGACCGTGTACCTGCCGATCCTGCGTCCCCTCTACCGCCGCTGGTTTCGGGTGGAGGTGCGGGGGATCGAGAATCTGCCCACCCACGGCGGCGCGCTGGTGGTGTCCAACCATTCGGGCACCATCGCCGTCGACACCCTGATGACCGCGGTCGCCATCCACGACGCTCACCCCGCGCACCGGTTCCTGCGTCCGCTCGGCGCCGACCTCGTCTTCGCCTCACCCGTGATCGGCGACGTCGCACGTCGCGCCGGAGCGGCGCTCGCGAGTCACGCCGACGCGGCAGGTCTGCTCGAGGCCGGGGAGATCGTCGGCGTGTGGCCCGAGGGGTTCAAGGGCGTCGGCAAGAAGTTCGCCGACCGCTACCGACTCCAACGCTTCGGTCGGGGCGGGTTCGTCTCCACCGCGTTGCGTGCGGGCGTACCGATCATCCCGTGCTCGGTCGTCGGAGCCGAGGAGGCCTACCCGATCCTGGCCGACATCCGCCCCCTGGCCAAGCTCTTCGCACTGCCCTACTTTCCGCTGACGCCGCTCTTTCCCCACTTCGGCCCGCTCGGTCTGGTCCCGCTGCCGACCCGCTGGATCATCGACTTCGGCCCGCCCGTCGACACCAGCCACCTCGGTCCCTACGCGGCGGACGATCCGCTCACCGTGTTCGAACTCACCGACCAGGTGCGAGGCACCATTCAGCGCACCCTGCACATCCTTCTGGCCCAGCGCGGTTCGCCGTTTTCGTGAGTCGCGCGACCTCGACCGTGCCCTGACCACGGGGGTAACAGGTCAGGCGTCCCATCTCAGACGATGCCGGAGAATCAGGACGATCGTCATACAGTGGGCGCATGGACAGCACCAACGCTCCTACGGTCACTCTCATCACCAAGCCCGGCTGCCACCTGTGCACGCTGGCTCGTGATGTGGTCACGCGCGTGGCCGACGATTTCGGCGCCCGCTTCGAGGAGCGATCCCTGCCCGACATCGCCGATCCCGACCCGATGTGGTGGGAGCAGATCCCCGTCACCCTCATCGACGGCGAGGTCCACGACTACTGGCGCGTCAGCGAACGCCGCCTGCGCAGTGAGCTTTCGGAGCGGATGGGTGCCGCGCACCCTGCGTGAGTCCGCCAGTTGAAGCGGAATAGTCCGTAGTTTGTCCCGGACGTGGGGTGGATCTAAGGTGAAGAACGACCCACCGGTGCACCCCGCGCCGTATCGATCGATCAGGAGTCGGTGACAACGTTGAGCTCCACTGCCCGACCGACCGCGGACGGGCGGCGCCGCCATCGTAGTAGTCGGGCTTCGGGCTCGTGGCAGGGGGTAGGGCTGTGAGTCTCGTGGTCATGGGGGTCTCGCACCGCAGCGCAGACATGGGTCTTCTCGAACGACTGTCGTTGAGTGCGCCGATGGTCGACGACGTCACCCGCATGTTGCTCGGTGGAGAACACCTCGACGAGGTCGCGGTGCTGTCGACCTGCAACCGCCTCGAGGTGTACGCCGAGGCCACCACGTTCCACGGCGCGGTCGCCCACATCGGGGAGACCCTCGCTGCCGTCACGGGTCTGGACCGTGACCTGCTCAATTCTTGTTTCTACGTGCACTACGAGGACCGCGCGATCGCCCACATCTTCTCGGTGGCCTGCGGACTCGACGCGATGGCCGTGGGGGAGGCGCAGATCCTCGGCCAGGTGCGCGACACCCTCGCCCGGGGGCAGAACTCCGGCTCGGTGGGTCAGCAGCTCAACCTGTTGCTGCAGTACGCGCTGCGGGTGGGCAAACGCGCGCACTCCGACACCGAGCTCGACCGCTACGCCGCCTCGCTCGTCGAGGTGGGTCTCGACCGCGCAGAGCAGCACGTCGGTCCGCTGGAGACGGCCTCCGTTCTCGTGATCGGTGCCGGCGCCATGAGTTCGCTCGTGGCCACGACCGCCGGACGCCGCGGCGTCGGGGCTCTGCAGATCGTCAACCGCACGCCCGAGAAGTCGGCCCGGCTCGCTGACGCCACCGGCGCCACCGCTCGCCCGTGGCACGAACTGGCCGACGCGCTGCTCGAGGCCGAAGTCGTCCTGTCGTGCACAGGCGCGCAGGGCTACGTCGTCGGGGCCGACCTCATCCAAACCCAGCTCGCCCGCCGCGGCGGACGTCCGCTCGCGTTCGTCGACCTCGCGCTGCCGCGCGACATCGAGCCCGGCGTCTCCGAGCTCGAGGGAGTCCAACTGCTCGCCCTCGAAGACCTCGGCAGTCACCTCTCCGAGGTCGCTCTCGGTGGCGAGGCTCTGCAGCAGGTCGAAGACCTCGTCGTCTCCGAGGTGGCCGCGTTCCTCGTCGCCCGCCGACAGGAGGCCGTCGGCCCGGCCGTCGCCGCGCTGCGTCAGCACGCAGCAGCCGTCGTGCGGGCCGAGATGGATCGCCTGGACTCGCGTATGCCCGGTCTGGATCCTCAGGCACGGGCCGAGGTCAAGCTCACCGTGCACCGCGTCGTCGAGAAGTTGCTCCACACCCCGACCGTGCGGGTCAAGGAGCTCACTGCCAACGGTTCCGGCACCGGCGGCGACTACGCCCAGGCGCTGCGCGAACTCTTCGACCTCGATCACGCCCACGTCGCCACGGTGGCTCGCCCGCCGGAGCGCGGCGGGGTCAAGGACCTGCCATGACAGCCACCGACCCGCGCCCGTTGCGCCTCGGCACCCGCCGCAGCCGCCTGGCCACTACCCAATCCGGGTGGGTGGCAGACCAGTTGCGTGCGCTCGGCCACGAGGTCGAACTCGTGGAGGTCGTCACCGAGGGTGACGTCAACTACGCACCGCTGACCCAGATCGGCGGCACCGGGGTCTTCGCCTCGGCACTGCGTCAGGCCCTGCGCGCCGGCGAGGTCGACCTCGCGGTCCACTCGCTCAAGGACCTCCCCGTGCTGCCCGAGCCCGGCCTCGTCGTCGCGGGGATCCCCGTCCGCGAGGACCCGCGTGACGTCCTCGTCGCCCGTGACGGCCTCGACCTGGCCGGGCTGCCGCAGGGCGCGTCGATCGGCACCGGATCGCCCCGCCGTGCCGCACAGTTGCGTGTCCACCGCCCCGACCTGGCGGTCGAGGCCATCCGTGGCAACGTCGACAGCCGCATCCGCCGGGTCGAGAGCGGTGAACTCGACGCTGTCGTCCTCGCGGGTGCAGGCATCCGCCGACTTGGGCGCGGAGACGACATCACCGACGTCATCGACACCGAGATCATGCTGCCCGCGCCCGGTCAGGGTGCGCTCGCGGTGGAATGCCGCGAGAGTGACCCCGAGGTGATGGACATCATCACCCGCCTCGACCACGAGCCGACCCGTACCGCGGTGACGGCCGAACGGTCACTGTTGCGCGCACTCGAAGCAGGCTGCACCGCCCCCATCGGGGCGCGCGCCCACCTCGAGGGCGAGCATCTGGTCCTCGAAGCCTTCGCCGGCAGCGACGACGGGTCGATCGCCCTGCGGCGCACGCTCACCGGTTCGGCGCAGGATCCCTGGGCCCTGGGTGAGCAGCTGGCCCAGCAGCTCCTCGACGACGGAGCCGGAGCCATCGCCGCCGGTGTCCTCTCGCGAAACCACACGACCATGCCGGAGCAGCCCTCCGACCGCAGCCCCGGTGACGAGGGCCCCACCAAGGAGCAGACACCGTGAGCACCTCCAGCCGCACGCGAGTGGACGGCGCCGCCGCTCCCTCTGCGCGCGTCGCGTTCGTCGGCGCAGGCCCCGGCGACCTCTCCCTGTTGACCGTGCGCGCCACCGACCTGTTGGCCGCTGCGGACGCCGTGGTCGTCGACTCGGCCGATGCCGAGGCCATCGTCCGGGAGTACGGCAAGGCCGACGTCACGGTCATCGAGACCACCGACGGGGACCGGGGCAGCGCCCTCACCCACGCCTCCTGGGCCAAGCTCGTCTCCCGCGCGGCGACTCAGGTGGCCAAAGAGGCGAGTCGTCACGAGACGAACGGCGGCCTGTTGGTGCGCCTGATGACCGGTGACCCCAGCGCGTTCCACGGGCTCGCCTCGGAGCTGGCCGCCTGCCACAAGGCCGGACACACCACCGAGATCGTTCCCGGCGTGAGCACCTCGGCCGGTGTCGCCGCGTACGCAGGTATCCCGCTCACCTCGCGCGACTCCGGGTCGGTGCACATCGTCGATGCCGCCGCCTCCGACGCCGACTGGAGTGGCGGAGTTGCCTCGACCACGACCGTCGTCGTTCTGGGTACGGATGCCGACCAGCTCGCCGACGGTCTCGAGCGTCTGGCCAAGGCGGGTCGTGACGAGTCCACGCCGGTCGCACTGACCGAGCACGGCACGACCGTCGAGCAGCGCACCACGACGACGACATTGGCCGAGGCGCCGGCGTTGCTGCGTGAGGGCGGGTTCGAGCCCGAGGTCGCCCTCGTCGGCGCGACCGTGTCCCTGCGCGATCAGATGTCCTGGTACGAGACCAAGCCGCTGTTCGGGTGGCGAGTGCTCGTGCCGCGCACCAAGGACCAGGCCGGCCCCACGATCGAGCGTCTGGCCGAGTACGGCGCCAAGGGCGAGACGGTTCCGACGATCAGCGTCGAGGCTCCGCGCACCCCGCAGCAGATGCAGCGCGCCATCAAGGGCCTGGTCACGGGCCGGTACGAGTGGGTCGGGTTCACCTCGGTCAACGCCGTGCGCGCGGTGCGCGAAAAGCTCGAGGAGATCGGCCTCGACGTGCGGGCCTTCGCCGGCCTCAAGATCGCCGCTGTGGGCGGAGTAACCGCCGACGCGTTGCGCGAGATGGGCCTGGAGCCCGACCTGCTGCCCACCGGTGAGCAGTCGGCCAAGGGCCTGCTCGAGGTGTGGCCGCCCTACGACGAGGTGCTCGACCCGATCAACGGCGTGTTCCTGCCCCGGGCCGACATCGCGACCGACACCCTCGTCGCCGGCCTGCAGGAGATGGGCTGGGAGGTCGACGACATCACCGCCTACCGCACGGTGCGTGCCGCGCCGCCGGCCGTCGAGATCCGGGACGCCATCAAGCAGGGCGCCTACGACGCGGTCGTGTTCACGTCGTCCTCCACGGTGCGCAACCTGGTCGGCATTGCGGGCAAGCCGCACCCCACGACGGTCGTCGCCTGCATCGGCCCCGCCACGGCCAAGACTGCCGAGGAGCACGGCCTGACCGTCTCGGTCGTCGCCGACAACGCCTCTGCGGCCTCGTTGGTCGACGCCCTCGCCGACTACGGGCGTGGCCTCCAGAGCGCCGCGCACGAGGCGGGGGAGAACGTTCGGCGCCCCAGCGACAAGCGCCCGGCTGCACGCAGGAAGGCCCGCTGATGACGATCTCGTACGACGCCGGCCGGATCCGCCCGCGCCGCCTTCGCACCACCCCGGCGATGCGGGCGCTGGTCGCGCAGACGCGTCTGCACCCCGCTGATGTCATCTGGCCTCTGTTCGTCAAGGAGGGCCAGGACCGGCCGGTGCCGATCGGCTCGATGCCCGGCGTCATGCAGCACTCGCTCGACTCCCTCGTCGACGCGGCGCGCGACGCGGTCTCTGCCGGTGTCGGTGGCGTCATGCTCTTCGGCGTTCCGGCCACCCGCGACGCGACCGCCACGGGCGCCGACGACCCGAACGGAATCCTCAACGTCGCGCTCTCGCGGGTGCGCGACGCTGTGGGCGACGACACCGTGATCATGGCCGACCTGTGCCTGGACGAGTTCACCGACCACGGCCACTGCGGAGTCCTCACCACGGGCCCGCGCGGCGAGACCGTCGTCGACAACGACGCGACCCTCGAGCGGTACGCCTCGGTGGCCCGCGCCCAGGCCGACGCCGGCGCCCACGTCGTCGGGCCCTCGGGGATGATGGACGGCCAGATCGGCGTCATCCGTGATGCTCTCGACGCACACGGTCGCTCCGATGTCGCCGTCCTCGCCTACTCGGCCAAGTACGCGTCCGGCTTCTACGGCCCGTTCCGCGATGCCGTGGAGTCGACGCTGCAGGGCGACCGCTCCACCTACCAGCAGGACCCCGCCAACCTCGACGAGTCACTGCGCGAGGTGCGCCTCGACCTCGAGCAGGGCGCAGACATGGTCATGGTCAAGCCCGCGCTGCCCTACCTCGACGTGCTGGCCCGGGTCTCCGCGGTGGCCGCCGAACAGGGCGTGCCGACCGCGGCCTACCAGGTCTCCGGCGAATACGCGCAGATCGAGGCGGCCGCTGAACGCGGTTGGATCGACCGCGACCGCGTCGTGTTGGAGTCCCTGACCTCGATCCGCCGCGCCGGCGCCCGCTCGGTGCTCACCTACTACGCGTTGGAGGTGGCCCGCCACCTGCAGGGGTGAGCGGCACGCCATGACGACTCCCGACCCGGCAGCCTCGACGCAGCAGGAGCCACCCATGCAGTGGTTGAGCGCCGATGAGCAACAGTCTTGGCGGGCGTACCTCGCGGCCACCCGCCTGCTCGAGGATGCCCTCAACAGCGACGTCCAGGACTTCGGACTCCAGCTCAGCGAGTACGAGATCCTCGCTCTGCTGTCGGAGGCCGATGACCGCCACCTGCGCATGTCGGCCCTCGCCGATCAGGTGTTGCAGTCGCGCAGCAGGCTCACCCACACGGCGAGCCGCCTCGAGAAGCGTGGTCTGGTGCAGCGTCGCCCGGCGGAGGGTGATCGCCGCGGCGTCGATCTCCACCTCACCGACGGAGGCTTCGACCTGCTGAAACGCATCGCCCCGGTGCACGTCGCCAGCGTTCGGCGCCACCTGGTCGACAGGCTCGGGGCCGAACGCTTCGCCCTCCTCGGCGAGGCCATGGCCTCGGTCCGCGACGGAGTCCTCACCCGGCCGTGAATGCCGGATGCCACGGAGTACCACGCTGAGCACCACGCACAACTGAGCAACATCACAGACCGATACGACGCCCCACGGCCGACCTCGTCGGCCGGTGAACCAGGATGGAGCCCATGACCGACCACTCCACAGCTGCCTCGGCCCACCTCCTCGAGCGCGCGACTGCGGTGATTCCCGGTGGCGTCAACAGCCCGGTGCGCGCGTTCCGCGCCGTCGGCGGCACGCCACGGTTCATCCGCTCGGCAGAGGGTCCGTGGCTCACCGATGTCGACGGCAACCGCTACGTCGACCTCATATGCTCGTGGGGGCCGATGATCCTCGGCCACGCCCACCCCGACGTGATGGCTGCCGTGCAGGATGCCGCCACGCGCGGGTTCAGCTTTGGTGCCCCCAGTGAGAACGAGGTGCTGCTGGCCGAGGAGATCGTCTCCCGCGTCGAGCCCGTCGAGCAGGTGCGTCTGGTCAGCAGCGGCACCGAGGCGACGATGAGCGCAGTCCGCCTGGCCCGCGGGTTCACGGGTCGCAGCAAGGTCGTCAAGTTCGCGGGCTGCTACCACGGTCACGTCGACGCCCTCCTGGCCCACGCAGGCAGCGGTATCGCCACGTTCGCGCTGCCCGACTCCGCCGGCGTCCCCGCCTCCTCGGCCGGCGAGACGATCGTGCTGCCGTACAACGACGTCGACGCACTCGTTGCGGCGTTCGCCGAGCACGGCTCCGAGATCGCCTGCCTCATCACCGAGGCCAGCCCGGGCAACATGGGCGTCGTTCCGCCCGCACCGGGATTCACCGAGGCGATGCGTCGCATCACCGCCGCGCACGGCGCTCTGCTCATCTCCGACGAGGTCATGACGGGCTTCCGCTGCAGCGCGTCCGGCTGGTACGGCCTCGAAGGCCCCTACGAGGGTGGCGCTCCCGACCTGTTCACCTTCGGCAAGGTCATGGGCGGCGGATTCCCCGCTGCCGCGTTCGGTGGCCGCGCCGACATCATGAGCCACCTCGCCCCGCTCGGCCCCGTCTACCAGGCCGGCACCCTGTCGGGTAACCCCGTCGCGACCGCGGCCGGTCTCGCGACCCTGCGCGGCTGCACCCCCGAGGTCTACGCGCGCCTCGACGAGACGGCCCACACCATCGCCGACGCCGCCTCCGCCGCGTTGACCGCCGAGGGCGTTCCGCACGTCGTTCAGTGGGCGGGCAGCATGTTCAGCGTCTTCTTCGTCGCCGAGGGCAGCGAGCCCGCCACCAGCGGTGCGATGCGCAACTACGACGACGCGCGCGCCCAGGATCTGCCCGCGTTCGGCGCGTTCTTCCACTCCATGCTAGACTCCGGAGTCCACCTGCCCCCGAGCGCCTTCGAGGCGTGGTTCCTCTCGGCCTCGCACGACGAGGACGCCATCTCGCATGTCCTCGACGCACTGCCGGCCGCTGCCAGGGCGGCATCAGAAAATCGTGGAAGGATCGCCGGATGACCCGCACCCTCGTCCACCTCGTCCGCCACGGTGAGGTCGAGAACCCCGGTCGAGTCCTCTATGGCCGGTTGCCCGACTATCACCTGTCCGCACGTGGCCAGCGCATGGCCGAACGGCTGGGGGAGTACTTCTCCGGTCACGACCTCGCTGCCGTCACCGCCTCGCCGATGGAGCGTGCCCAGGAGACCGCAGCGCCCATCGCGCAGGCTCACAACACGATGGTGCGCACCGACTCTCGTCTCATCGAGGCCGGTAACCACTTCGAGGGCTCGACGATCGGATCCAACCCGCAGCAGCTGCTCAACCCCAAGTACTGGCACCTGCTCGTCAACCCGCTGCGTCCCTCGTGGGGTGAGTCCTACGACTCGATCGCGGCGCGCATGATGACGGCTGCGGGCGCGGCTCGGAAGTTCGCCGAGGGACGCGAGATCGTCCTCGTCTCCCACGAGCTGTGCGTGTGGACCGCGCGCCAGTTCGCCGAGGGTAACCGGCTCTGGCACGACCCCCGCAAGCGGGAGTGTCGCCTGGCCTCGGTCACCACGCTGACCTACCACGGCGACGCCCTGTCCTCGGTCGCCTACGCGGAGCCCTGCGCAGACCTATGACCACTCGAACCACCCCGTTCTGCACCCCTGCCGCCGCAGCACTCGCCCTCGCGCTCCTCGTCCTGCCCGGATGCACCTCGGGCGGAGGGTCGGACAACACCGTGGCGAATCAGGCCCAGCAGGTGTCCGGGCGTGACTACATCAGCGGTGACGGCCGGATCGAGGCCATCACGGCCGAGCAGCGCGGCAAGCCGGTCGAGCTGATGGGCAAGACCCTCGACGGGACGGCCTGGTCCAGCGCCGACCACAGGGGCGACGTCGTCGTCCTCAACGTGTGGGGATCGTGGTGCCCGCCCTGTGTCGCGGAGATGCCGGAACTGCAGAAGGCCTGGAGCGCGATGCAGGCAGACAAGCTGCCCGTGACGTTCATGGGCATCAACCTCGAGGACAGCCCGGCCACCGCGCAGGCCTTCCTCAAGCGGGCGAACGCCACCTACCCCTCGCTCGCCGACGACGGTGGCGCCTCGCTCATCGCGCTGCAGGAGAAGGCGTCCTCGCCTCCGACCACGCTCGTCCTCGACAAGCAGGGCCGCATCGCCGCCCGCATCGCCGGGGAGGCCACCGCCTCCACCCTCCGCGGGCTCGTCGACGACGTCCTCGCCGAGGGCTGAGGGCGTGCTCGCCGACGCCGGCCTCACCGACCTCGTCGCCGACGGCAACCTGCTCCTCGCGTTCGTCGTCGCGCTCGCCGCAGGAGTCGTGTCGTTCGCGTCGCCATGCGTGTTGCCGCTGGTCCCCGGCTTTCTCGGATTCGTCACGGGAGCGACCGAACGCTCGCTCGACGAGGCGCCGCGCTCGCGGGTCGTCGGCGGCACGTTGCTCTTCGTGCTCGGGTTCTCGCTCGTGTTCATGACGGGCACCCTGCTCGCGGCCTACGCCGGATCGTTCCTGCGCATGTACTCCGACGTGATGATGCGCGTCGGCGGGCTCGTCGTCATCGTCATGGCGCTGGTCTTCCTCGGTGTCGGCGCGCAGTTCGGGACGCAACGCGCCTGGACTCCGCGCTGGCGCCCGACGGCCGGACTCGCGGGGGCGCCGCTGCTCGGCATCGTCTTCGGGCTGGGGTGGGCGCCGTGCATGGGCCCGACCTACGCCGTCATCTACGCGCTTGCCACCAACCTCGCCGGAGACGGCAACCTCATCGCCCGCGGCGCGCTGCTCGGCCTGGCGTACTGCGCCGGGCTCGGCGTGCCGTTCCTGCTCATCGCAGCCGGCTGGTCCAAGGCCACCTCGACCTCCGCCTGGCTGCGCCGCCACAACCGCTCGGTGCAGCTCGCCGGCGGCATCCTGCTCCTGGTCGTCGGCATCCTGCTGCTGACCGGAGGCTGGTCCGCCATCGTCGCCTGGATCCAGGCCCACCTCGTCAACCGATTCGAGACCCTGCTGTGAACGACGACCGCCCCGCCTTCCTCGACGCAGACGCAGATCCAGCCACCGGCGCAGACACCGACGCCCCGGTGGCGGGCGGGAGCCGCGCGGTCTCGGGCCCCAAGCTGGGGCCGATCGGGTGGTTGCGGTTTCTGTGGCGGCAGCTCACGAGCATGCGCACGGCGCTGCTGCTCCTGCTGCTCGTCGCCGTCGCGGCCGTCCCGGGCTCCGTGTTTCCGCAGCGGAGCATCGACGTCGGCGCCGTGGAGGAGTACCTGGCCGCGAACCCCCGGCTCGGACCGGTGCTCGACGCGGTGCAGATGTTCGACGTCTACACCTCGG
>DAMDJY010000036.1:0-23362 GCA_032100225.1 Mobilicoccus sp. | reverse complement strand
CCCAGGGTGGGGAAATTCGATGAGCGCCCCTGGGGAATTTCGCCGAGCGCCATCATGCGGCCAATTCCTTGGCGGCTTCGTCGTCCCAGGCGACCAGGACTCTCTCATGTGTTTCCGCATACGAGATGACGCCCTCGCGAACGACGTACCCCGCTGAATCCAACAATGCGCACTGCGCCCATGACTGGAGGCGATCCGATGGCCAAGCCTGCCCCTCGGGGTCCGGGTGTCCACGCTTATAGTCGACCGGTGAACGACATCCGTCCAGGCTGTCCACCCGGTCGACCACCGCCGTAAGCCCCCACCTCTCACATGACAGGTCCACCGAGCGCACCGTAGCGGGGGCCTCCTCGCCCGAAGCGGGAAGGACGCCGTGCCGTGTGTCCACGTCACGATGAACCCAGCGTCCGTGCTCGGTCTCGTCGTTCGGCTCCCACTGTCGGTCCACCCATTCCAGATAGAACAGCCGGGGACAATAGGAGAACTCGTTCAACATGCGGGCCGGAATCAGCGTCGGCACCGGCGGCGACACATCCGTCATGGCTACCTCATCGGAACGAACAGTCCGAACCCGAAATGACTCAACGCCCCGAGTGCCACTGGGACCGGCACTCCGAGTGGCCTCGTCAGGCGCAGACGGACCATGGCCTGCTCCGACGGCACCCCCATTCCTCGCGACCTACGAGCCCCTTCGGGGAGCAGCCATCGGCGCCGCCGGTACTGCTGAGCCCATCTCGACGGGTACTCCGCGTCCACGACCTCAACGCTCTCCAACTCGGCCCCCGCGAGGAATGAACGGCGGCTCCACTCCCGACGTACATCCGCTTCGATGAACTCTGGCACTGTTTGGCTCCGGCGTCGGTGTCGAGTGACCAGGTACGGAGTGGCAGAGACCCATTCTCTCGCAGTCGGGCGCACGAGCTCGGGCAGAACCATCTCCGGCGATCCGACCCCTACCAGGTGCAGATCCGCAGGCACATAACCCTTCGGTTGGTACCCCCGTGGTCGGAACAGCCCCGACTGCCCCCGATACCCACGGACGACGCTAGCCACGGCGCGCTCGTCGATGTCTTCTCGTGGCAACCAGACTGCGAGGTCGCGTACGCGACGGCCCGCCGGTGGGACGACGCTGCCTCGATCCACCTCACCTGACCAGTCGAACACCTCACCCCGGTCTCCGCCCTCCAGCCAGAACCAGTGCACCGCTTCGTGCCCGTCGTGTTCGAGCGGTGGCCCGCTGAGTCCGTTCTTCCGCATGATGTGACCCGTCCACGCCGAAGTGACCGAATCTGCCTCTTCGAGGGCCTTCGTCCGGCCGGCCCGCAACGCCTCGGTGGCGTACAGGCCGAACTCGGCACCGAACGGCGCCGTCGATGACACACGCCAGCGCACCACTCGCACTCCTGACGGCCGTGCCGCGGGCGTCCCCGAGCGACGCCTATCTGGCGAACGCACCGGGCGGGTGTAACTCACCCAGCGGCTTGCCTCCGGCTGCAGCCGCTTTGCGGCCCTCATGGCGTCTGGACGTTGCTCGAGCTCGGCCCTCGTCGTCGACTCCGTCAGGCACAACACGCGATTCCCCCCATCGGGCGCGGGCTCGCACCACCCCAGTGGATCCAAAGAGCCGAGCACACCCAGATCGTCTACGAGCTCTGCCTCACAGACCGACTCCGCCCTCCCCAGATACGGCAGCGATTCCACCAGCGTCGACAAGGACGACCGAGCGTCCTGCGATACCTCACGCTCCCACTGGTACACGATCGGCGCACCGGGCGTCACGTGGACGGCGCTGTCCAACGTCATGACGGTTTTCGGTTTCTCGTCCCCACTACGAAACTCCGTTTGCGGGAAGTAGTGGCGGGTGTGTTCACTGGTCACCGGAGGAAGCCAATAGCGTGGCGGCTCCCGCAGCACGTCCAGTACCTCCGCTAGGTGCGTCTCGGGGATGTGCGGGCACCGGGTGTACCAGACGGACAGCAGGGCGCGTGCCAGGCGCCACGGCGAGGGCGGCCACTCCACATCCCCTCCGTTCGCGGCGCTGTCCCACGCCGTCGCGTGATATTGCCCGTGCGGGAACCGCACGGTGATCGTCACCCCCATGTCACGCCTCGGACAATGCGGCAGTACGCGTCGACTTCGACCGTGCCGCTTTACCAGAGCCTGACGTCGACGGGTGCACCGTCACGATGTCTCCGAACGTGTTTCGAGCCGCGTCGACCGCCGACTTGAGACGAGCCTTTGCCTTTTCCATCGAGGGAATCGCCGCGCCCTCCGGACGCACCGCCTTGTCTTCGTCGATGTCCAGCAGGCACGCCGTCCGCAACCGCAGCCCGCCATCGCTGAACAGGGAGGCAACCTCGAACTCGATGATCGCCTCGAGGAGTTCAGTCTCGGCCTTCTCAAGCCCGTAGGCCCGGATCTGCTGGTGGTCGATCGTGATGTGCGCCTCGATGTGGCGTGCCGTGTACTCCGTGCGGTGATGAGGGACCATGCCGTAGCCGGTGTCGGCATGTCCTCCAGCCGTGTCCACGACATCGGTCTTGACACCCCCCGAGACGGCGGGCATCACGTCCCGCGCATCGATGAAGGCGGTCACAGCGCGCGCCACCTTGGGTTGGCGGGTCCAACCGCCCTTCGACTGAGCGAAGAACACGCCGTGGATGAGCGATAGGGGATCGAGCCGGTACACGGCTCGGGCGAAGCGCTGGTGATCCATGGGTTTTCCCGGTGCCAGACCGAGCTGTTCCGGCAACCAGTCGTACCCCGTCCGCCCTGTGTCGCCGATCAGGTTGTCCATGATGTAGGCCGACGCCAACCGGTGCGGCTCCAGGCGAGACGAGGTGAGGAACTCACCATCGGCGTCGACGACTCGGAGGTAGGGGACACCATCGAGGATGGCCACCTGGGACTGGGTCGCCTCATCCCACGTCGTGGCCTCCAGGCGGTTGGCCATGGACTGAGGGGACTCCACGTGCAGGCACTCTTCCCAGCCCTGTTCACCGACGGGCCGGCGGAACAAGGCTGCACCGAGGTCGGGAAAGCCCGTCGGCTGAAAGCGCCCGGCCCCGTCGACCTTGAGTGGAATGGTGAGGTGGGTGCGCTGGGTCATGACGAGACTCCTTGAGTGATGGGATCAACGGGTGAGAGCGGGGTGAGGGTGAGATCAGTAGCGTCCGCCTGGTGTTCCTCGGCACGGACCGCTCGAACGAGGCCGAGCCGGCGTAGGGGATTGTCGGACATCGGCATCAGGAGTGCCGCAGCGAAGCGGATCGCACGTTCTCGATCGAGGTCGTGGATCAGTGGAACGCTCATGCGGACGATGCCCTCCGGCCGCGCTGAACCGCCCTGCGCGCCGTCCCCACCCCGTCGAGCAACGCGCGTAGCGATCCGGGAACGGTTCAGTAGCGCGACGGAGTCACCCACCACACCACTGAGCTGTCCGGAACGGAGGCGCAACGCCCATCCTTGCGGAAGCCCTTGGCGCGACTCCGACAAGGGCCCGTCCGGCGAGAACCCGGGCAGGAGAATCGCCCCTGACGCCACCGCTGCAACGGCCGCGAACGCGGGGTCCTGCGTCCCGCCGGTGAGCCCAGGCGAATAGACCTGTCGCCACCCTCGCCAGTCGAGGGCGAGACAGGCAGCGAAAGCGTGATCGAATCGACGCGGGTCGTATCGCCCGCTCACCCAATCGGCCACATCGTCGTCACGGCAGACGTAGCGGTGCCCGGCCGCTAGCACAGTCCCTCGTCCCGCGCCGCGGTCGTTGTCAGGACGTTGCTCACGCCAGACAGCGACGTCGGCCAGTACCTCCTCAACGGGGCGCGCACCGAACCCACGGACAACGGGTCGTGTCCAAAGGGCCTTTCCCCCCTGGGGAGCAGAACCGACCACAGCGTCCCGGAGCGACATCTCCTGCCGGCGCCGCGGATTGCCCACCCAGTCATAGAAGTACGCCGACGCCAGCGAGGCAGCCAGTCGGTGCTCGGCGCGTTCTTCCAGCCATGGCCTCAAAGCCTCGACTGCGTCCTGTGCGCGGGGAAGGCGCGGCACACCCGTGATCTCCCCCACTTCCCGGTCTGACAGCGCAGCGGCGTGCTCTCGTTCTGTGAGGGCGGCAAGCCAGTCCATGAGGTGGTCCCGTGCGACCTGCGGGTCGTCCGCAGAAACGAACGCCATCTGCCGGTCGTGCAGTCGACGCGTCTGCGCCTTGGCACGTCCGGATGTCCCACGCGTAAACCCGCGCATTCGGTCTTCGACCCCGATGGCAATGTCGATGCCCGGACGAGTGGTCACCTCCACACGGTCTCGGAGAACCGCGCTGAAGGCCAACCCGTTGCGCTTCAGCAGCCCGTACCGCACAAACGCGGAAATACGGGAGTCGACGCCATGCGACTTGACCGCCGCATACATGCCTGCTGAGGACGACACCGTTCGCCCAGCCCAGGTCGCTCTGGCCTGCTCGAACATCTGCCGCAGTTCCGCATGCGCCAACGCTGTGGTCCACATCGGTGCCCAGAACTCGCCGCGCGCCTCCTCGGTGTCGCTCCCCGCCGTGGGGCCCACAGCTGCCGCCGCGACGGTGAACGGCACCGACGCGCCGAACGGACCGCGCCCGGCCGCCCGCGTCAACGTGGCTGCCAGGTATCCGCACGCCTCGACCATAAGCACGTACAACCATGGATTGACCAGGGTCTTGTCGCCCGAACTGAGAGCCCACGTCCCCGGCGACGACGCTCCCTGAAGGTCGAACTGTCCGGCAGGCGCCACTTTGAGCGGGTGCTGAGCGGCACCCGACAGTGCATCCGACACCCATGCCATCGAATCGGCCCGCTTGGCACCGAGCTCGGGCAGGACGTTGAACAGTCGCTGGTGAAAATTGGACGAGAACTCCAACCGCCCGTCGTTACCGCCGGTGCCATAGACGCCAGGAAACAGCAGGCGGTCACCCCCGTCGACGACGACGGCGTCCAGCCAAGTCAAAGCCTCCTCCGGAAGCCGGTTACGCAGTTCGATGACCAGGCGCTGTTTGTGTTCCTTTTCTGGAACATCTCGCACACGCGCAAGCACATCCCCGACGATGCGGTATGACTTCGTGAACGCCTCAAGTCGGTCAGCGTCGACGCCCGCCAGTTTCTCCAGCGCGACTCGGGACGTCTTGTCCTTGTCACCGAAGCCACTGCCCCCATTCCAAGGGCTGAACGCCGGAACCGGATGATACTCGTCGACCAGGAAAGAGCCCACGTCCCCGAGCGCTGTGTCCATGTGGAGAACATCCCCGGACCACCAGGTGCGGACCCGTGAATCTGCTTGTTCCGCCACCACCCGGGTGAGCCCCAAACCGGCCATATAGGTGAGCAGCGAGCCTGCGCGGAGGCCCGGAAACGAATGCACGGTCACGATGAACTCCTCCCCCCGAACGGGTCAGACCCACTTGCTAGCCAGTCGCTCATGCGCACCACGGTTTCGAGGTAGGCGAGACGGAACGGACCGAACTCCTCCAACAAATCGGCCACCGCAAGACCCCACGAATCACCACCGCCGGCGAACACGGACAGGTCGGCCGGGACCCCAGGCAGGCTCAACTCACCCAGGTCGATGCCCGGCAGCCATTCCCGGTGGACCACCCCCAGGAGGCTGGCGCCGTCGCGTCCGTCGCTGACCGGGTCACGAGGAGTGACACGCAGCACCCCGTGATGAGCTCCCACCAGGTAATCGACCAGCGGGAATCGGTCGGCGGGCACGCCCAGACGACCGAGCAGTTCACGCCCTTCAGCTGACCGCAGATACAGCACCGACACGAGTTCGTGCCGGAACTGGCGGCGGCGAGACTGAGCCCTCATCGGCGCCCGAGTGCTACCGCCGCCCGCCTCGTCCAGCGGTTCTGCATCGACCGTGAGTCGCCGTCGCCCGGCCCTGGCCTTCGACGTCCCACCCGGCTCTGCTGGGTCGTCTCGCCGCCCGGGCGCCTTGGCGAGGAGTCCCTCAGGGGGTTTCTCGCCGAACACTCGGCGGCCGTCGGAGTCCGTTCCGATCTGACGCAGACCCTTCTGCCAACCGGGGAACGCCTTACCCAGGTCGTGGGTGAACACGGCGGCGACAACTGCCGCAGCAACCCCGTCATCGAAAGCGACGCGACCGATTCCCAACGCCTCGACGACGCGCTGAGCCTCGGCGCGGGCCCGCCCGAGGTGTTCATCGAGTCGCTGCCAGTCATCCGTGATGGACCCGAGGTCCGACCCGGCCTCATCGGCTCCGGCATCCGTGGGCGAGTCCGCCTCTGACTCGCCATCCCTGTTCTCCCCATCCGAGTCGCCGGGATCGGCGTCGATCGTGGCGACGGCCTTTTTGATCGTGTGGTCGTAACCGGTCTCCTCGTCATAACCGCCTGCCCCCCGGTCCAGGAGGACGAGGTCCTGCGGCCGGAAGTCCGATCGCGCCGTGGCCCGCACCCACCTGTCGGTGAAACGGTCCCAAACCCAGGCGCGAGGGTGGTCGTTGCGGTTGAGGAGTTTGCGGAGAGCCCCGAGCGGTACGCTGACACGCCATTCGGCGTCGGGCCGCACGAGTGGCACCTCCCATTGGGCAGATGGGACGGATTCGACAGCGGAAGGGTCGATCCACGCCACCTGGATGTCCGCGTCCTCGTCCGGCCTGACGTACCGGCTGACGTCGATGTCACCGCCTGCCAGGTCAGGCGACGTGTCGAAGAGCTGACGCATCGTGGGCGCCCGGAGAACGGTGAGGAGGTCAGGCTTGGTCGCCACCGCGGCTCCGAGCAGGTCCTCGCTGGTGACAACTCGCCCCTCCATCGCCGAGAGAGCGTCACCGGCCGCAGTGAGGTCATCCTTGTCGTAGGGCCCCGGCTTGACCGCATCGAACCACAGCAGGCACGCGGTCGTGTCTTCGCCCGACCCGAACAGGCCTGCGCGATTGCATCGACCGGCCCGTTGGCACACCGAAGCCCAGGGAGCCACCTCGGTGATGAGCGTGGCGGCGTCGATGTCGACACCTGCTTCGACGGCCTGAGTGGCCACGATGATGACGCCTGGGGTCCCTTCCATGGCGGCCCGCCCCTTTTCACCTGTGAGCCGTCGCAAGGAGACGTTCAAGGCTGCTCGGTCCCGGCCACGGAAGCGCGAGTGTACAAGCTGAACTCGGGGCGCCGAATCGCCCATTGACGCCACCTGTTTGACGACATCCCTGTAGATGCCGACCGCTTCGTCCACCCGGTTGACGACGACGAGCGTCAGCGTGCCGGACCGGTGAGCGGTCACGGCCTCGGCCGCGACCTCGCGCTCCCCGGACACGGACAACTTGTTGACCCGCCGAGTTCCCGTGAGCCGCATGGCGAGCGGTCCATGCCTGTCGGCCTCGGTGAGCCTGACGATGCGGCACCCTTCAGCCGGAAACGGGTTGTCCACGGTGTCGAGATAGGCCACCTCGGCCGTGGCGGACATGCAGGTAAGCCCCGTGGTTTCCGCGGTGGGAAACCGAGCTGTCCCGTTGTCCCGTTCGGCCTGAAAGGCGGCGATCTGGCGCACCGTGCTGGTGGCCTGCCCGGCGAGTTGGATCTCATCGACTACGACGTGCGCGCCGTTGGTCACCAGCGCGAAGTCGATGGGGTAGGTGCGTCGACTGACGCCGTACCCGCGCATCAACTGCCGGGACACGATCTGGTCGACGGTTCCGACCACGACTGCGTCTCGGTCCAGACTCACTCGCCACGCGTTGATGTCGTTGGAGCGGGGGGAACCACCCATGAGCTGGAGCACCTGAACCTCGTCAGCGAGCCCGAGCCGCCGCAGCATCTCAGTGACCTCGTCGGTGACAGACTCCACCAGCACCCGCATCGGGAGGGCATACACGAGACGGCGCGGGGTGGCGGCGCGCACGTCGAGGTCGGGGTGGAACCGGCGACGGTACAGCCAGGACCCGACGGCCGTGAGCGTCTTCCCTGCCCCGGTGGGGACATCGATGACGTCTGGCAGCCCCTCCACTGCGACCACTCGTTGATAGTCGTACGGCACGCCACCCTCGCGCCCCGTGGCTCGACGGAAGAACTCGGTGAACTCCATTGGCACCTCCTGAGTTACAGGACAGCACATCCCACCGACAACCCATCGACTCAACGTCGACGAAAAGAGTTGAGGGGCCGGACGGCCCCACCGTCCTACCCCTCAGCCATGGTCACGCCGCCAGCAGAGCCCACTGGTACGGCGCCTGGCCGGGCCAACAGTGACCACAAGGGCGGAGGCCCGCCGCTCGCGCCGCGGCAGCGGACCGGTAGACCACCAAGTGGCTGGACCTCACCCGATCCAGCTGGCACTGAGGGCGCCAGCAGTCGAGCCGGTGCTAGCACCCCGTCTCGGTGTTACCGACGACGGGCTGCCTCCACTCTCGGTGGGGCAGGCGCGCCTCGCGTCGAGACCAATCTGGCATCGATGTCTCCTTTCAGCACACCGCTTCTGAGGAGCAGGGCTACTTCCCGGCGGGTCCCCCACACCATCACGACCGTGCCCGGCCCCTGCCGCCATAAGCGCCAGCCGGGCGCCCTCGCAAGCCGGAAGCGTCGCATCTAGGGTTGACCCATGAAGGCCGTGACATTGCCCGAGTTCGGAGACATCGACGTCCTCACCATCGCGGAGGTGCCGGATCCCACCCTGCGTCCCGGCGAGGTCCTGATCGACGTGGCGGCAGCAGGGGTCAACCGCGCCGATCTGCTGCAGCGTCAAGGCAACTACCCGCCGCCGAAGGGCGAGTCGGAGCTGCCCGGCCTGGAGGTCAGCGGCACGATCGCCGAACTCGGCGAAGGGGTCGAGGGCTGGTCCGTCGGTGACGAGGTGTGCGCGCTCCTCTCCAGCGGCGGATACGCAGAGAAGGTCGCCGTTCCCGCTGGTCAGCTCCTGCCCATCCCGGCCGGCGTCTCGCTGACCGACGCGGCCTCGCTGCCCGAGGTCGCCTCGACGGTGTGGTCCAACGTGTTCATGACCGCCAACCTGCAGCCCGGTCAGACCCTGCTCGTCCACGGTGGCGGCAGCGGCATCGGCACCATGGCGATCCAGCTGGCCAAGCAGATCGGCGCCCGCGTCGCCGTCACTGCGGGCTCCGCCGAGAAGCTCGAGTTCTGCAAGGAGCTCGGCGCCGACATCCTCATCAACTACCGCGACGACGACTTCGTCGAGAAGCTCAAAGAGGCGACCGACGGCCACGGCGCCGACGTGATCCTCGACGTCATCGGCGCCAAGTACCTCGACCGCAACCTGTCGGCCATGGCCACCAACGGGCGCCTCGTCATCATCGGTATGCAGGGCGGCGTCAAGGGCGAGCTCAACATCGGCAAGCTCCTGGCCAAGCGCGGCGCCGTCATCGCCACCTCACTGCGGGCCCGCCCGCTCGAGGAGAAGGCCACGATCGTCGCCTCGGTGCGCGAACATGTCTGGCCCCTGGTCGAATCGGGCGATGTGCGCCCCATCGTGCACACCACCCTCCCCCTGGACGAGGTCAAGCAGGCGCACCAGATCCTGCAGGACTCCTCCCACACCGGCAAGGTGCTCCTCACCGTCCGCTGAGGACGACCCACACGACGCAGCACGAGAACGACCGAGCGCGGCTCCCGATCTTGGGGGCCGCGCTCGGTCACGTGCAGGGGTCAGGCGTGGGCCCCCAGTCGTGCACGTCCTCAGTCGCTCGCAGGCTCGTAGCGGTGGCGAAAGGTCCAGGACGTCAGGGCTGTGGCGACCATCGCGGTGAGCACTCCGAGAAAGATGTGCTCCGAGACGATGCCACCCTCGCCGAGCGCGTACTGCGCCGCGCCCATCACGGCCAGGAC
This sequence comes from Mobilicoccus sp., assembly GCA_032100225.1. GTDB lineage: Bacteria > Actinomycetota > Actinomycetes > Actinomycetales > Dermatophilaceae > Mobilicoccus. The sequence continues at coordinate 13,533 of DAMDJY010000036.1, read as the reverse complement.
AACCGCAAGCACGGTCGAGACCGTTCCGGCGTAGCGCCGCAGCACCAGGTAGAGCACCGCCGTGACCACCAGTATCACGAGCGTGACGACGGCGCCCACCTCGTGCGCGGCTCGGTACTGAGACTCGCCGCCGAGAAACGCTGCCGCCCACCCGGCCTGGCCGATGACCGCGGACAGGGCGAGGGTCGCCGCCGTCCGCAGCACGATCAGGGTCAGGTGCGGCAGCTCGAGCCTCACCGGCAGACGCCCTCGTCGATCGCCGTCTTGCGCACGGCCTCGGCGACGGCAGGTGCGACGCGGTGGTCGAACGCGGTCGGCACGATGAACTGGGGGTGCAGGTCGTCGCCGACCACCTGGGCGATGGCGCTGGCCGCCGCCAACTTCATCCGCTCGGTGATGCGGGTCGCGCCCGCGTCGAGGGCTCCACGGAAGATGCCGGGGAACGCGAGCACGTTGTTGATCTGGTTGGGGAAGTCGCTGCGGCCGGTGGCGACGACGGCGGCGATGTCCTTGATGAGCTCGGGACGGATCTCCGGGTCGGGGTTGGCCATCGCGAAGACGATCGGGTCCTTGGCCATGCTCTTGACGTCGTCGACGGTGAGCAGGTCGGGCCCGGCCACGCCGATGAACACGTCGGCGTCCACGATGACGTCCGTGATGCTGCCGGCCAGCTGCTCCGGGTTGGTCTTCTTCGCGAACCAGGCCAGTGCCGGAGGCAGACCCTCTTGCCCTCGGTGGATGGCGCCGTTGCGGTCGACGCCGATGAGGTTCTTGACGCCCGCGTCCATGAGCATGTTGGAGACGGCGACACCGGCTGCGCCCACGCCGACGACGACGATCTTGAGGTCGGCGAAGTCCTTGCCGACGATGCGCAGGGCGTTCTCCAGGCCGGCGAGGGCCACGATGGCGGTGCCGTGCTGGTCGTCGTGGAACACGGGGATGTTCAGCTTCTCGGACAGACGCCGCTCGATCTCGAACGCCCGCGGGGCGGAGATGTCCTCGAGGTTGATGCCGCCGAAGGTCGGCTCCATCGCAGAGACGATCTGGACGATCTCGTCGGGATCCTTGGTGTTCAGGCAGATCGGAATCGCGTCGACGCCGGCGAACTGCTTGAACAGTTGCGCCTTGCCCTCCATGACGGGCATGGCCGCTTCGGGTCCGATGTCGCCGAGGCCGAGCACGGCCGTCCCGTCGGAGACCACGGCGACCGTGTTCTTGCGGATCGTGTACTCGAACGACTTGGCGGGGTCCTCGGCGATCGTGGTGCACACGCGCGCCACGCCGGGCGAGTAGACCATCGCCAGCTTGTTCATGCTGTCGACGCTGATCCGCGGAGTCACCTCGATCTTGCCGCCCTCGTGCAGGGCGTGCGTGCGGTCCTGCCACTCGAGGATGCGGCAGTCCTCGACGCCCTCGATGGCCGTGCGCACCTCCTCCTGATGCTCGACGCTGCGGCAGTAGACGATGACGTCCTGCTCGAGGTAGGCCGAGCGCACCGTGAACCCCTCGATGGAGTTGATGTTGCCCCCGGCCTCGCCGATGGCGACGGCGAGATGGCCGAGTGCTCCAGGGCGGTCGGCGAGGCGGACACGGACGCGGATGGAGAACGCCGGACTGGGCGTCTTCGATGACATGGGGCCGACATTAGTGGGCGCTGCGGCGTGGCACGAGAGCCGGGCTCGCAATGTGCGCCACGTCTCGTTCTCGTCCACATGTCGAAATCGTCGTCCGAGGGGTGGACCCCGGGGTCGGCACGGCGGAGCCGCTCCGCGATGATGGTCCTACAGCCACACCCCGACACGCGCCGGAGCCGACTCTCGGTGAAGGCGCCGTCCGGCACACATCACGCACGATCCGCACCGGAGGCACCCATGCCGATTCTTCGTTCCGCCACCAGCACCTCGGGCCGCACGATGGCGGGTGCTCGTGCCCTCTGGCGCGCGACGGGCATGACGGATTCCGACTTCGGCAAGCCGATCATCGCGGTGGCCAACAGCTTCACGCAGTTCGTGCCGGGCCACGTCCACCTGCGCAACGTGGGCCGCATCGTCGCCGAGCAGATCGAGGCCACGGGCGGAGTTGCCAAGGAGTTCAACACGATTGCTGTGGACGACGGCATCGCGATGGGTCACGACGGGATGCTCTACTCGCTGCCCAGCCGCGACCTCATCGCCGACTCGGTCGAGTACATGGTCAACGCCCACACGGCCGACGCGCTGGTCTGCATCAGCAACTGCGACAAGATCACGCCCGGCATGCTCATGGCCGCGCTGCGCTTGGACATCCCGACGATCTTCGTCTCCGGCGGCCCGATGGAGGCCGGCAAGATCACCGCCGCCTCCGGCTCGCGCTCCCTGGACCTCATCGACGCGATGATCGCCGGCGCCGACGACACGGTCTCCGACGCCGAGGTCGCCGAGCTGGAGGGTGCTGCCTGCCCCACGTGCGGCTCGTGCTCGGGCATGTTCACGGCAAACTCGATGAACTGCCTGACCGAGGCCCTCGGCCTCTCACTGCCGGGCAACGGCTCGCTGCTCGCGACGCACTCCGACCGGCGCGGCCTCTTCGAGCAGGCCGGGCGTCGCATCGTCGAGCTCGCCAACGCGTACTACAAGGACGACGACACCTCGGTGACGCCGCGTGGCATCGCGACCCGCGTCGCGTTCGAGAACGCCATGGCGCTCGACATCGCGATGGGCGGCTCGTCCAACACGGTGCTGCACCTGCTGGCCGCCGCGCAGGAGGCCGAGGTCGACTTCACGATGGCCGACATCGACCGCCTCTCCCGCCACGTGCCGCACCTGTGCAAGGTCGCGCCGTCCTCGGCGGAGTACCACATGGAGGACGTCCACCGCGCGGGCGGCGTGCTGGGCATCATGGCCGAGCTGCTGCGCGGCGACCTCATCGACGGCAGCACCTCGACGGTGTCGGGCGGCAAGCTCGCCGACGTCATCGCGGAGCACGACATCACCTCGCAGGGTTCGGCGAGCGAGGAGGTGCGCACGATGTTCAAGGCCGCCCCCGGTGGTGTGCGCACGACCGAGCCGTTCTCGCAGTCCTCGCGCTGGAAGGAGCTCGACGCCGACCGCGAGAACGGCTGCATCCGCACCGTCGAGCGTGCGTTCTCGGCCGACGGCGGCATCGCGGTGCTGTACGGCAACATCGCCGAGGCCGGATGCATCGTCAAGACGGCGGGTGTCGACGAGTCGAACCTGACGTTCACGGGCGACGCGATCGTGTTCGAGAGCCAGGACGACGCCGTGCAGGGCATCCTGTCGGGTGATGTGCGCGAGGGCCATGTCGTGGTCATCCGCTACGAGGGCCCCAAGGGCGGGCCGGGCATGCAGGAGATGCTGTACCCGACGACGTTCCTCAAGTCGAAGCACCTCGGCAAGGCGTGCGCGCTGCTGACCGATGGTCGCTTCTCCGGCGGAACGAGTGGCCTCTCGATCGGCCACGCCTCCCCCGAAGCGGCCTCGGGCGGCACCATCGCGCTCGTCGAGAACGGCGACCCCATCGAGATCGACATCCCCAACCGCCGCATTCACCTCGCTGTCGACGACGCCGAACTCGCCCGCCGCCGCGAGGTCGAGGAATCCCGAGGCGCCCAGGCGTGGACTCCCCACGCCGAGCGCCCGCGCAAGGTCTCCACCGCCCTCAAGGCTTACGCCCTGCTGGCGACCAGCGCCGACAAGGGCGCCGTCCGCGACGTGACCAAGCTCGGCTGAACCGGCCACAACCCAGCAAACCAGAGCCGCCCGGCGCCATGCCGGGCGGCTCTGTGCTGCTGAGAGTCGCCCCTCACCCCGACTGGCGCCCTGAAGGGCGAACCGCCGACAACCGACCGTTGAGCAACGTTGGTTGACATGCCTGGCCACGTCAACCTAGATTGCTTTGCATGCAGACCGACGACACTCTCCGAGTCGCCTCGGACGTCGCAGATCCCCAGGCTGGGCTTCGCGCCACGGCCGCGTTGCGCCGCCTGGCCGACACCCTGGAGTTCCGGCAGGTCGAGGCCGCCCTCGCCGCAGGACTCGGCTGGCAGGACATCGCCGACGCCCTAGGTGTCAGTCGCCAAGCCGTGCACAAGAAGTACGCCAAACGCGTGCGCCCCGAGCTGCTCCCCGGTCGAGGAGGCCGACGATGACGACGATGACGACGATGCTGCGATTGATCCGCATCCACAACGCCGCGTGGCGGGAGGCCGCACGCTTTCGGCACCCGGAGACGGATGTGGACCACCTTCTGCTCGGACTCGTCTCAGCCGGCGGGTCGGCCGCCGCGCTCCTGGGGCGATTCGGCGTCACCCTGAGCGACGCCCGGGCCGCGGTCCTCGGCGCCCGCCGGGACACGGGGTCGCTCGGCATCGACGCCTCGCGGCTTCCCGAGCCCGAGCCCCTTGCCATCGCAGACCTGCACGTGGACAGTGCCGGCGAGATCCCCACCGCCCACCGGGCCCAGGCCCTCCTCGACGCGATGCCACGGACCTGGTCGGAGAACGACTTGCTCGTCGCCCTCGTCGCCGAGCCGAGTGAAACCGCCCGTGACATCCTCGCCCGATGCGGAGTGGATGCCGACGCCATCGCCGAGGAGGCCCGGACGGCCGCACCGTTCGGCGCCAGCGAGCCCCGTCGCTGCTCCCCCGACCCCGACCTGACTGCGCCGCACCATGGGACCACCACCTTTGCGCTCCAGATCGAGCACATGATCTCGGCACCTGCGGAGACAGTTCGCCGAGCCGCCACCGATCCACGACTGGCACGGATCTGGCTCAACTACGGCGACCAGGCCGCGATCGTCGACGGCACGCTTCAGATGTCCATGGAGAAGCGCGGCCGACGCCAGACCCACGTCCTCAACAACGTGATCGACTCACCGGCCGGTGACGCATTCCGTGTCGTCTGGCAGGTCACCCTGCACGCGCCTTACAACCGTTGGGACGGGGTCGACGGCGGATATCACGAGTTGCTCCTGCGGGCCGTGCCCGGCGGAACGATGGCCGAGTACACCTACGCCGGACGCACCTTCGGCCGCCTACGAACCGTGGTCGCCCCCATCGCCCACCTCGGACAGGCTGCGGCCATGCCGCACCGCATGCAGAACCTCGCGTTCGTCACCGCCGACCTCGAGAGCGGAGACCCGTCGACACCGTGACGACTGCGCCGGTGACCGCCGACGCCGACGCCGACGCCGAACCGTGTTGCCCGTGAGCGCACGTAGCTGTGACACACGCCGCATCCGAGTCCCTGTGCGGTGGTTAACTCTCCGCATGTCGCACCCCACCCCACCAGACACGACCGCCTCGCCCACCCCGAGGAAGGGGTGGAGCCTCATCGGACCGGGCATCGTCGTTGCGGCGACCGGTGTGGGCGCCGCCGACCTGGTCGCCACGCTCATCGCGGGCAGCAAGTTCGGCTACGCCCTGTTGTGGTGCGTCGTCCTCGGCTGTATCGCGAAGATCGTCCTCGTCGAAGGCGCAGGCCGCTACAGCCTCGCCACCGGCCGCACCATCTTTCAGGGCTGGGCGAGCCTGGGCTGGTGGACCAAGCTCTACTTCGGTCCATACATCGTCATCTGGGGTTTCGTCTACGGCGCAGCAGCGATGGCGGGCACCGGCCTCCCCCTGGGATCCTTGTTTCCCGCGATCCCCGTGGCCTGGTGGGGCATCCTGTCGGGCCTCGCCGGTCTGGCGTTGGTATGGGTCGGTAAGTACGGCCTCTTCGAGAAGGTGTGCGCCGCGCTGGTCGGCGTCATGTTCGTCACGATGGTCGGTGCCGCACTGATGACGACGCCGCGTCTCCCCGAGATCTTCGCGGGACTGATCCCGATGATCCCCGAAACCGGACTCGTCAACGTCCTGGCTCTCGGTGGGGGCGTCGGCGGCACGATCACGCTGGCGGCCTACGGTTACTGGCTGCGCGAAAAGGGCTGGACCACAACGGGACACATGCGCGTCATGCGCATCGACAACACCGTCGCCTACATCGTGACCGGCATCTTCGTCACCGCTACCCTCATCGTCGGCGCCGAGCTGCTGTACTCCGCGAGTATCGCAGTCAGCAACGGAGACAAGGGCCTGCTCGACCTCTCCAACGTCCTCGCCGACCGCTACGGCTACTGGGCCGGCAAGGTCTTTCTCGTCGGATTCTGGGCCGCCGCGATGAGCTCCCTCATCGGCGTGTGGAACGGCGTGTCCATGATGTTCGCCGACTTCCTCGGCGACCTGCTCAAGCGCGACGCCGACGACCCCGACCGCCTTGCCGGTGGCAAGTTCTACCGGGCCTACATCCTGTGGCTGACGATCCCCCCGATGCCGATGATGTTCCTCGGCCGCCCCCAAGAACTCATCCTCGCCTACGGCGTTCTGGGCTCGTTCTTCATGCCGTTCCTCGCCATCACCCTGATGTGGCTGCTCAACAGCGATCGGGTTCCGCGCGAATGGCGCAACGGTCCGCTCACCAACGTCCTCCTCGGCCTGACGACCCTCGCGTTCGTCGCGCTCGGCGTCAACGAGCTGTTCAAGGCGATCACCTGACCCACTGCACCCCGGCTCGACACGTCAGTGACGACCAGAGGTGCGCCGACAGAACGAGCCATACCCGAGCCCTTCACACATCAGGACATGACGAGACCGCCACTCCCGAACTGCGGGGGTGGCGGTCTCGTCATATGCGTGCCGGGTGGCGGGGCTCATCGCCCCGCCGGGGCGGTCAGCGGAAGTCGCTGCCCTCCTCGGAACCGGCGGCGCGGCCGGCCTCAAGGCGTGCGACTGGAACGCGGAATGGCGAGCACGACACGTAGTCGAGGCCGAGCGAGTGGAAGAAGTGCACCGAGGCCGGGTCGCCACCGTGCTCACCACACACACCGAGGTGCATGTCGGGACGGACCTTGCGGCCCGCCTCCGCGGCGATCTCGACCATGCGACCGACACCGGCGATGTCGAGCGTCTCGAACGGGGAGACCCCGAAGATGCCGCGCTCGATGTAGCGGCTGAAGAAGGCGCCCTCGACGTCGTCGCGCGAGAAGCCCCACGTCGTCTGGGTGAGGTCGTTGGTGCCGAAGGAGAAGAACTCCGCCGACTCCGCGATCTGACCGGCGGTGACGACTGCGCGGGGCAGCTCGATCATCGTGCCGATCGGGACGTCGTTGAGGTCGACGCCCGTCTCCTCGCTGACCTTCTTGGCGACGCCGCGGATGGCGTCCTTCGTGATCTCGAGCTCCTGCACGGCGGCGACGAGCGGAATCATGATCTCCGGACGCGGGTCGGCGCCGGCCTTCTTGCGCTCGGCAGCCGCCTCGAGGATGGCGCGGGCCTGCATCTCGAACAGGCCCGGGATGACGATGCCGAGGCGGACACCGCGCAGACCCAGCATCGGGTTCTGCTCGCTCATGCGCTCGACCGCAGCCATGATCTTCTTCTGGTCCTGCGTCATGTCGGTGCCCCGCTCCTTGGCCACAGCGGCCTGAGCAGCGAGCTCGATGTGCGAGGGGAGGAACTCGTGCAGCGGCGGGTCGAGCAGACGCACCGTGACGGGCAGTCCGTCCATCGCCTCGAAGATCTCGACGAAGTCGCCCTTCTGCATGGGGGCCAGTCCGTCGAGCGCCGCCTGCTTCTCCTCTGCGGTCTCCGCGAGGATGAGCTTCTCGACGAGCGGGCGGCGGTCGCCGAGGAACATGTGCTCGGTGCGGCAGAGGCCGATGCCCTGGGCGCCGAAGCGGCGGGCACGCTGCGCGTCTTCACCGGTGTCGGCGTTGGCGCGAACCTTGAGCGCACGCTGCTTGTCGGCCACGCCCATGATGCGGTGCACGGCGTTGACGAGCTCGTCCTTCTCGATCTCTTCGGGGCTGAGCGTGCCCTCGAAGTACTTGACGACGGGCGGGTCGACGACGGCCACCTCGCCCTTGAACACCTCACCGGTGGTGCCGTTGATGGAGACGACGTCGCCGGCCCGCATCACGGTGCCGTCGGAGAGAGTCAGCGTCTCGTTGTTGACGTCGATGGCGAGCTCTTCGGCGCCACACACGCAGGTCTTGCCCATACCGCGGGCGACGACGGCGGCGTGGCTGGTCTTGCCACCGCGGCTGGTGAGGATGCCCTGCGCGGCGATCATGCCGACGAGGTCGTCGGGGTTGGTCTCGCGGCGGGCGAGGATGAGCTTCGTGCCCTGCTCGGCGAGCTCTGCGGCCTTGGGGGAGCTGAAGCACAGCTCACCGACGGCGGCACCCGGCGAGGCGTTCATGCCCTGGCCGATCTTCTCCTTGGTGGCGGACTCGTCGAAGCGCGGGAACATGAGCTGCACGAGCTGGTCACCGTTGACGCGCTCCAGGGCCTCCTGCTCGCTGATCAGGCCCTCGTCGACGAGCTGGCAGGCGATGATGAACGCGGCCTCGGCGGTGCGCTTGCCCACGCGGGTCTGCAGCATCCACAGCTTCTTGTCCTGCACGGTGAATTCGATGTCGCACAGGTCGCGGTAGTGCTTCTCGAGGGTGCTCATGATCTCCATGAGCTCGTCGTAGGCGGCCTTGTCGATCTTCTCCATGTCGGCCAGGCTCATCGTGTTGCGAACACCGGCGACGACATCTTCACCCTGCGCGTTCTGCAGGTAGTCGCCGTAGACGCCCTGGTGGCCGCTGGCGGGGTCGCGGGTGAACGCGACGCCGGTGCCGGAGGTCTCACCGAGGTTGCCGAAGACCATCGTGCACACGTTGACCGCGGTGCCGAGGTCGGCCGGGATGCGCTCCTGGCGGCGGTAGAGCACGGCGCGCTCGGAGTTCCACGAACGGAACACGGCGCGCACGGCCTCGAGCAGCTGCTCCTTGGGCTCCTGCGGGAACGGCGTGCCCGTCTCGGCCTCGATGATCTGCTTGAACCGCTCGGCGATCCTCTTGAAGTCGTCGGCGTCGAGGTCGAGGTCGTTCTTGGTGCCCTTGGCGTCCTTGGTCTCGTCCATCACGCTCTCGAACTTCTCGCCATCGATGTCGAGCACGGTCTTGCCGAACATCTGCAGCAGGCGACGGTAGGAGTCGTAGGCGAAGCGGGGGTTGCCGGTCTTGCCGGCCAGGCCCTCGACGCTGGAGTCGTTGAGGCCGATGTTGAGGACGGTCTCCATCATGCCGGGCATCGAGAACTTGGCGCCGGAACGGACGGAGACGAGCAGCGGGTCGCTCGGGTCGCCGAGCTTCTTGCCGATCTCGCCCTCGATCTTGGCGATGTGCTCGTCGATCTGCTGAGACATCTCCTCGGGCTCGCTGCCCTGCTTGAGGTACTCCTTGCAGGCCTCGGTGGTGATGGTGAAGCTGGGCGGCACGGGCAGGCCCATGTTGTGCATCTCGGCCAGGTTCGCACCCTTGCCTCCGAGCAGGTCCTTCTGGTTGCGGTCACCCTCGGAGAGGGCATAGACGAACTTGGTCATGGGCAGTGATCCTCCACGCTGAGAAACTCGGGACGTCGGTGTCCTGAACACGGTAACGCCACGGGTACGGGCCGCACCGGGTCTTTCGTCCGGACAGCGCTCTGGATCACACCGGGGGCTGGTGTTTCGCTCGTCTCGTCGTCGTACGAGACCGACCCTGGGCCTGGGCCGCCCTCCGACGCGAAACCCCTTCCAGGGGACGCACGTTCACGCACCCTCGCCCCGTAGCATTCTCGTCATTCCCCACCGTCGAGGAGTAGGCGATGAGCAGCAGCACTCATCAACACGATCCGAATGTCGTCGACCATCAAGGCATCTCCGACTTCGGTATCGAGGACCACAACCGGCGCAAACCTGCCCTCGACTGGGGGCTGCGTCTGCTTGGCATCGTCGCCGCCGTCGTGGTCTGGTTCCTGCTGGGTGGGCAAGAGGGACTCAGCCCCGACGCGCGCACCGTCGCCGCGATCGGCGCACTCATGGCCGTGTGGTGGATGACCGAGGCGATCCCGTTGTCGGCCACGGCGCTGCTGCCGATCGTGCTCTTTCCCACCTTCACCCAGATCTCGACCAAGGACGCGGCAAGTCCCTACGCCAACACGATCGTCTTTCTGTTCCTCGGTGGATTCCTCATCGCCATCGCGATGCAGAAGTGGAACCTTCACCGGCGCATCGCGTTGTTGACTCTGAACAAGGTCGGCACCCAGCCGCGCCAGATCATCCTCGGCATCATGATCTCGACGGCGTTCCTGTCGATGTGGGTCTCCAACACCGCGACCACCCTCATGATGCTGCCGATCGCGATGAGTGTGCTCGCGCTCGTGGTGGAACGCTCCTCGCATCTGTCGGACGAGGATTCGGTCGACGACGTCGGCGCACACCTGGAGGCCGGAGGCTCGATCACCTCGGCTGTCAAGGACAAGAACATCCAGCTCTTCGGTGTGGCGCTCATGTTGTCCGTGGCCTGGTCCTCCTCGATCGGCGGCCTGGGCACCCTGCTGGGGAGCCCGCCCAACGCGATCGTCGCCGGATACGTGCAGAAGGAGTACGGGCGCAACATCGGCTTTCTGGAGTGGATGCAGCTCGCGATGCCGCTCGTCGTCGTCTTCATCGCGATCGCATGGCTCCTCATCACCCGAGTGCTCTACCGGTTCGACCTCGCGGAAGTGCCCGGCGGTAAGGAAATGATCGAGGGGCAGTTGCGTGAGATCGGTCGGATGAGCCTCGGCGAGAAGATGGTGTTGACGGTGTTCGTCGGCGCAGCCTGCTTCTGGGTGCTGCCCGGCCTCCTCGTGCGGATCCCCGCCATCGGGGATGCGGTGCCGTGGCTCGGCGATTTCAACGACACCGTCATCGCGATCGCCGCCGGCATCATCCTGTTCTTCCTGCCGGGCGACAACAAGGGGCGGCGCGTCCTGGAGTGGGACGACGCCGAGGACGGCCTGCCGTGGGGTGTGCTGCTCCTCTTCGGTGGCGGCCTGAGCCTGGCCGGAGCAGTCGCGGAGAGCGGCCTGGACTCATGGGTGGGTACACAGGTGCAGGCACTCGGCGGCCTACCCGCCCTGTTGCTCGTCGGCGCGGTCGTCCTGCTGGTGCTGTTCCTCACCGAGGTCACCAGCAACACCGCGACGGCTGCAACGTTCATCCCCGTGCTCGGTGGTGTGGCGCTCGGTATCGGCACCGACCCGATGGTGTTGCTCATCCCCGCGGCGCTCGCCGCCACGTGCGCGTTCATGCTGCCGGTGGGCACCCCGCCGAACGCCATCGTGTTCGGCACCGGCACGGTCACGATCCGTCAGATGGCCAAGGGTGGATTCGTCCTCAACATCGTCGGTGTCCTGCTCATCACCCTGATGACGTACCTCATCGGCGGATGGGCCCTCGGTCTGCAGTTCTGATCCACGACCTCCGAATCCCGGACGCCCGCCCCAGCTCGATGGGGCGGGCGTCTGTGCGTCGACCGGCCGCGTCCGCTACCGGCCGCGCCTAGAGTCGGTGGCGTGAGATCGACGCAGGTGAGAGCATGGCCGGCCCCCGGTGCGACGTGGGAGGACGCCGTCGCCGGGTGGGACGTCGTGGAGGCTGCAATCGAGGGGCGCGGGCCCGCCGTCTGCCCCGATCCGGACCGACTGCCGGAGTGCGAGATCCGCGACGACACCACGCTCCTCATCGGCACATCGGGGTCGACCGGAGCCGCGAAGTTCGCCCAACTCCCCGCCTCGGCGCTCCTGGCGTCGGTGCAGGGCGTGCACGAGCACCTCGGCGGACCGGGCCGCTGGCTGATCTCTGTTCCCCCCTCCCACATCACCGGATTTCAGGGGATTCTCCGCTCGATGACGGCGGGATTCGCGCCGAGCGTGCTGAACGCGGGCGAGTTCACCTGCGAAAGTTTCGCCGACGCAGCCGAGCGCATGCCCCGCGGCCAGCGCCGCTACACGACGCTCGTCCCCACCCAGCTCGTGCGCCTGCTCGACGACCCGGCCGGAGTTCGCGCGGCCCGCTCGTTCGACATGATCCTCATCGGCGGCGCACCGCTCTCGCCCGTCACCCGGCGACGGGCCGAGCGGGCAGGGATCCGCGTCACCACGGGGTACGGCACGAGCGAGACCGGCGGCGGGTGCGTCTACGAGGGCAAGCCCTTGTCCTGCACACGGATCCGCCTCACCGACGGCCGCGTCGACCTCGGCGGGCCGATGGTCGCCTCCGGGTACGCCGGCCCAGGCACAGCGGCAGAGTCGGGCGTCGACAAGGGCGCACCCGCAGAGACCGGTACGGCGACGCCCACGCGCTGGTTTCGCACCGAGGATCTCGGGGAGTTCCACGACGGACGGCTGGTACTGCTGGGCCGCGCCGACGACATGATCAACACCGGCGGGCTCAAGGTCGCACCGCGGGTCGTCGAAGACGCGATCCTCGAGGCGTTCGACGAGCTCGCCGACGTCGTCGTGGTGGGCCTGCCCGACCCCGAGTGGGGTGAGATCGTCGCTGCCGCAGTGCAGCCCGTCGCAGGCGCCACGGCCCCCGACCTGGCGTCGCTGCGAGCCGGAGTCGACCTCCCCGGCCACGCTCGTCCCCGGTTCGCCGCAGCCGTCGAGCGCCTGCCTCAGTCAGGACCGGGCAAGCCGGACCGGGCTGCCGTCAGGCGCCTGCTCGCGGACCGCGTGGCGGCATCAGCCCCGGCAGGGTCACCCAATCGCCTGCCCGCCTGACGAACTCCTCGGGTTCGAGGCGCCCCGCACCCCGCGGGATGCGTCCGAGCAACGGTCGCCCGGTGACGGCCGGGAGGTCGAGGACGTTCTGCGTCAAGACCAGCGGCGCGTCTTCTCCGTCGACCGGCCACGTGCCGAACACGTAGCCGTCGCACGGCAACCCGCGGGCGTCGAGCGCCTCCTGGGTCAGGGCGCAGAGGTTGAGGGTGCCCAGCGCCGGATCGGCGACGACGACGACGCTCGCCTCGAGGCCGTCGTCGATGAGGGCGCGCATGAGGTCGGCCTGGGTTCCACCCTCGGTGTCGAGTTGAACGAGCAGACCACCGGCGCCCTCGACGACGAGCAGATCGATGTCGCCGCGACGAGCGAGCGCTGCCACCTGCCCGGCGTGATCGGCGACGGTCGGGATGCTCGCCCCGGCAACGCGCGCTGCCGCAGCAGGCGCGAGCGGGTCTGGGAGTCGGACGAACTCGTGCGTCTCGAGTTCAGCGGCGCCGGCGTCAACCGCACGTTCCCCTGTGTCGACCTGACCGGCGACAGCACCGACGAGACGCTTCACCTCGTCGGTGTCGCTGCCGTACTCGCCGGGCTGCAGACCGGTCTGCGCAGGCTTGACGTAGGCGACTCGCGCACCGGCCGCGCGGGCCGACGCGACGATCGCGGCGGAGGCGATGGTCTTGCCGATGTCCGTGTTGGTCCCCGCGATGCAGAGCACTCGTGCCGTCATGAGCCGATGATCTCTCGGAGCACGGTGAGCGCGGGCGCGAGGTCGGCCTCGCTGTGATGGGCGTGGGCGGTGAGCCGCAGGCGCGAATCGCCGTCGGGTGTCGACGGAGGCCGGAAGCACCCGACCCGTACTCCGGCCTGCGCGGCGCGTGCGACACCGGCGAGCGCCTCGTCGGGCCCGGGCATCG
>DAMDJY010000035.1:15720-23368 GCA_032100225.1 Mobilicoccus sp. | reverse complement strand
AGAACTCGATCATCGTCATTCCCGGGGCCAACCATCTGGCCACGCGGGCAGACGTCGAGTCGGCAGACCTGAGGGCGACCGACATCGTCGTGGTCCAGGGCGAGCTGCCTGTCGAGGTCGTCGACGAGACGGTGCGCATCGCCTCGGAGGTCGGGGCTCGCGTCGTCGTGAACCTGGCGCCGGTGGTGGATCTCTCCGCCGACACCCTGCGGGCGGCCAACCCCCTGGTGGTCAACGAGCACGAGGCTCTCGCTGCGGCGCGGATCCTCGGGGTCGACTCGCCGGACGAGCAGATGACCGTCGAGTCGGCGTCCGCGCTTGCCTCGGCGCTCTGCGGGGAGGCGGCCTCGGTCGTCATCACCCTCGGTGGCGCGGGCGCGGTGGTCGCCGAACGGGGTCAGGATCCGATCGTCTGCCAGGGCGAACGGGTCGACGTCGTCGACACCACCGGTGCGGGCGACTGTTTCGTCGGCACTTTGACCGCAGGCCTCGCTCGTGGGGATTCGTTGGCGGAGTCGGCCGCGGCCGGCAACGTCGCCGGGGCTCGCGCCGTCCAAGGCGAGGGTGCCCAGGAGTCGTACGGGTGGAAGGAACGGTCGTGAAGCGCAGCGGTATTGCGCACGCCGAACTGTCCCGCCAGATCGCGATGCTCGGGCACACGGACCGGGTCGTCGTCGGCGACATGGGTCTGCCGCTGCCGCGGACTCTTCCGGTGATCGATCTCGCGCTCACGCCGGGGACCGTGCCCTTTCTGACGGTGCTCGACGCGTTGACCTCCGAGCTCGTCGTGCAGAAACACGTCATCGCCCGTGAGTCCCTCGAGGGACAGGCCGGTGGTTGGTTCGACGAGCGCGCCGAGCTGCTGGGGGAACGATCCGTCGTGTCCCACGAGGAGCTCAAGGCGTCGTCGGCGACGGCGATCTTCGCCATCCGCACCGGAGAAGCGACGCCGTACGCGAACGTCGTTCTCGAATGCGGCGTTCCGTTCTGATCCGGCACGCGCCCCGGCCGTAGCTCTTCCGAGTGGAGGACTGCGGCCGGGGCTAGCCTGCCCTTCATGGCGAGTAAGGCCGAGGCGGTCGAGATCGAGGTCGGCGACAAGGTCGTACGGCTCAGCAGTCCGGATCGGGTCTACTTTCCCGAGGCTGGGCTGACGAAGAGGGACGTCCTCGACTACTACCTGTCGGTAGGCGACGGCATCGTCCGGGCGCTGCGCGATCGGCCGTGCATGTTGCACCGCTTTCCCAAAGGAATCGACGGTGCCAAGGTTCACCAGAAGCGCATCCCGTCGGGGGCGCCGCCGTGGATCGAGACCGTGAAGGTCCACTTTCCGCGCTACGATCGCACCGCCGACGAACTCTGCGTCACCGAACTCGCGCACGTGGCGTGGGCCGTGCAGATGTCGACCGTCGAATTCCACCCCTGGAACAGCCGCCGCGCCGACGTCGAGAAGCCCGACGAATGGCGCATCGACCTCGACCCCGGCGACACCTGCAACTGGGCGCGGGTGCAGCGCGTCTCCCAGGTCGTCCACGAGGTTCTCGACGAGCTGGGCGCCACCGGTTATCCCAAGACGTCGGGTGGTCGCGGCCTACACGCTTACGTGCGCATCGCGCCCGAGCACGGATTCACCGACGTCCGCCGCGCCGCGCTCGCCTTCGCGCGAGAGGTCGAACGCCGTGCGCCGAGCGAGGTGACGACGACGTGGTGGCGCAAGGACCGCGACCCGGCTGCGGTGTTCCTCGACTACAACCAGAACGCCCGCGACCACACCATCGCCGCTGCCTATTCCATCCGCGGCACCGCCCGCGCCACGGTGTCCACCCCCGTGACCTGGGACGAGATCGACAACATCGAGCCCGACGACTTCACCGTCGCCACCGTGCCCGACCGCTTCGCCCGCCTCGGAGACCTGCACGCCGACATCGACGAGTCGGCCTTCGACATCGCGCCACTGCTGGACTGGGCCGACCGTGACGAAGCTGCCGGCCTCGAACCCGTCGCCGAGCCGGACGGGGCGTGAACGGCCCGGCGTGACGCGCGGAAGCGTGGTGAGTCTCACGCGCGGTGAGGATCCTGATTGCGCCATGATGCGCAGGTGAACGAACGCCACGACACGTCCCTCAGCTTCGAGGAGTACGTCGCCCGCTTCATGGACGACGACGCCGGATCGCAGGTCCGTGAGGCCGGGCCGGACTGGGGCAAAGGTGGCACCCGGATCGGCGGAGCCGACTACGCCCGGCTCGTCGGTGCACTGCGCGACGCTCGCGACGCGATCGCCGAAGCGCGGCTGGACGAACGCGAATCCGCTTATCTGGCAGGTCGAATCGAAGAACTGACCGCCTACGCCAAGGCGATCGCTGCACCCTCGGGGGAGCGCGTCTGGGCCAACCGGTTCGACCTCACCGGCCGCGGCTCGGCGCTGCCACCCGAGATGGAGGACATCCGCATCGATCCCGTCCACGGCCGCGTGACCTGCGCGGTCACCTTCGGGACCTCCTATGTCGGCGCCGGCGACGCCGCCCACGGAGGCGCCATCGCACTCTTCTTCGACGAACTCCTCGGCATGTGCTCCAACGCAGGCCGTCCCGTCGCGCGCACCGCCTACCTCCACGTCGACTACCGCGCCGTCACCCCACTCGAACTCCCCCTCCAGGGCGCGGCCCGCATCGACCGAGTCGAGGGCCGCAAACGGTTCGTCGTCGGCGAACTCCGCCTCGGTGACGACGTCGTCGCCGAGGCCGAAGGACTCTTCATCGAGCTCCGCCCTTGGCAGCAGTGACGCCCTGAGCTGCGTCGATTCGGGGATCGGCGCAGTTGGGCAACGGTTGTCGGTGGCGAGGTCTACGGTCTGGGGCGTGAACACACCACTGGTCGAGGCGCGGGGGCTGCGTAAGTCGTACGGCAGCTTCGAGGCCGTCAAGGGCATCGATGTCGAGGTGCGCCCTGGTGAGGTGTTCGGCTTTCTCGGGCCCAACGGCGCGGGCAAGTCGACGACGATGCGCATGATCGCGACAGTCTCCCCACCGAGCGGCGGCACGTTGCGGGTGCTAGGACTCGACCCGGTCACGGACGGCCCGCGCATTCGCGCCCGGCTCGGGGTGTGCCCGCAGGAGGACACGCTCGACGTCGAACTCTCGGTGCGGGAGAACCTCACCGTGTACGGCCGGTTCTTCGGCATGAGCCGCAGCGAGGTGCGTGCCCGCGCAGACGAACTGCTCGACTTCGTGCGCCTCACCGACAAGGCGGGCGCCACCGTCGACGATCTCTCCGGCGGCATGAAGCGACGCCTGACCATCGCGCGCTCCCTGGTCAACCGGCCCGACCTGCTCATCCTCGACGAACCCACGACGGGCCTCGACCCGCAGGCCCGGCACACGCTGTGGGACCAGCTGTACCGGCTCAAACACGAGGGCGTCACGCAGATCCTCACCACGCACTACATGGACGAGGCCGAACAACTCTGCGACAGGCTCGTCGTCATGCATGACGGCCGTATCGCCGCGCTGGGCAGCCCTGCCGAACTCATCGCGCAGCACACCACGCGTGAGGTCGCCGAGCTGCGGTTCGGCATCGCCGACCACGCCGAGTACGAACCACAGGTGGCGGGGTGCGCCGACCGCGTCGAGGTCCTGCCCGACCGCCTCCTGCTCTACGCCGACTCCGGTGACGCCGCCCTCGCGGCCGTCCACGCCCGCGGGCTGCAACCCGCGCAAGTGCTCGTGCGCCGCGCCACCCTGGAGGACGTGTTCCTCCGCCTCACCGGACGCACCCTGGTCGACTGATGACCGCCTCTCGACCGACGAATCCGCAGGCCAACGCCACCTCTGTGTCGAGCCTGCCCGCGACTCCAGGGCGCCTCACGCTGCTGGCGCGGCAGAGCGACTACTACTGGACCCGGTTACGGCGCACGTGGAAGGGGTCGATCGTCACCGCGGTCGTCACCCCGCTGATGTACGTGCTCGCCATGGGCGTCGTGCTCGGCGGAGTCATCGACGAGGCCGGCACCGGACCGGCGGGCGCGCCCTCCTACCTGCACTTCATCGCCGCCGGGCTCCTCTGCGGTCAGGCCATGACCATCGCCCTCAACGACTCCACCTACCCCATCTACGGCGCCCTCAAGTGGGACAAGACCTGGTACTCACTGCTGGCCACGCCCCTGCGCCCGAGTGACGTCATCACCGGTGCGCTCGCCGCGCTCCTCACCCGAGCCGCGTTGTCGTGCGCGGTGTTCATGGCCGTGCTCGCCGGGTTCGGTGTGTTCGCGTCGCTGTCCGGAGCACTGCTCGCCTTCGGCGTCCAGCTGCTCATCACGTTCGCGTTCGCGGCGGTCGTCATGGCGTTCTCGGTGTGGACCAGCAGCGAGCAGGGGTTCAGCGTCGTCTTTCGGGTGATCCTCGTGCCGCTGTACCTGTTCTCCGGTGCGTTCTTTCCGGTCGACAACCTCGGCCCGGTCCTCGCCCGCCTCACCATGGCCAGTCCGTTGTGGCACGGCATCGAACTCACCCGCGCCCTGATGCTCGGTACCCCGATGTCGGTCGGCGCCGCGTTCACGCACGTAGCGGTGCTGGTGGTGCTCGGCGTCGTCGGCTGGGTGCTCGCCGTCCGGTTCCTGGCAGCCAAGGCCACGTCATGATGGCCTGGCACCTCATCCGTCGGCACCTGCTGGTCTACCGGCGCAGTTGGGTCGTGTTCCTCACCGGCTTTCTCGAGCCCGTGTTCTACCTGTTCTCCATCGGGATCGGCGTCGGCGCGATGGTGCGCGGGTTCGATGTCGGCGGCGTTCTCGTCCCGTATGCGGCGTTCGTCGCGCCCGCGATGCTTGCTACCTCGGCCATGAACGGCGCCGTCATGGACTCGACCTTCAACGTCTTTCACCGGCTCAAGTACGGCAAGCTCTACGACGCCCTTCTCGCCACCCCCATGCGCACCATCGACGTCGCACTCGGCGAGGTGGGGTGGGCCCTGATCCGCGGCGGGATCTACGCCGGCGGGTTCCTCGGCCTCATGGCCGCGATGGGCCTGGTCACGTCGTGGCTGGCGGTCCTGGCGCTCCCGGCGTGTCTGCTCATCGGGCTGGCGTTCGCCGGAATGGGCATGTGGCTGACGACGTACATGCGCACCTGGCAGGACTTCGAGTTCGTCACCCTCGCGCTCATGCCGATGATGCTGTTCAGCGGCACGTTCTTTCCGATCACGCGCTTTCCACCGGTGGTGCGCTGGATCGTCGAGGTCACGCCCCTCTACCGCGGCGTCGTGCTCTGCCGCGAACTCACCACCGGGATGGTGACCGCAGCCTCGGGCATCTCGGTGGTCTACCTCATCGTCGTGGGCGTCGCCGGTCTGCTGCTCGCCCGGCGACGCCTCGATCGACTGCTGCTCTCCTGACGAATCCTCCCCTGCCATTCAGGCCGAGCGACGGGCGTTGCGCCAGAAGCCGATCGCGAGGGGAATGACGATCCACAGCGTCAGGGTGGAAATGACCTGTGCGGGTTCACCGGCCGGGGCACCACCGAGGACGCCCATGAGCACGTGGTTGATGTCCATCCAGGGGACGAGCGCGGCCGTCGTCTGCGACAGGGAGAGGAGCTGCGGCAACACCTGGGGCGCGATGAGGAAGAGGCAGATCGCCAGAGCCGGGTTGAGCAGGGCCGCGCCGAGTCCGAAACCGACCAGGGCGAATCCGAGAAGACCGAGCAGGAGCCGACCCGCAACCGTGGTCAGGTCTCCGGTGTCCGCGACGGCGGCGCCGCTCAACGGGGATCCGACGAACGACAGGGCGAGCGTCACCAGGGCCGCGATCACCGTGACGAGAAGCACGGCGACGAGCTTGGCGAGCAGCACCGACGAGCGGTGCGGATCCAGCGCGTAGGTCCACAGCGCCGTCCCGTGCCGCCATTCCGACGCGGCGGTGAGGAGGCCGACGATCGGCAGCAGGTAGATGAGCGGGAATGCCCCGAGTTCACCCGCCACGCGGTCGACCGTGAGGGCCTCACCGAGCATGACCGGAACGGCCAACGTGAAGAACATCGTGAGGGCTGCGGTGACGCCCAGCAGGACGAGGGCGGATCGGGTGTCGACGAGCTTCCGCAGCTCGATCGCCAGCCGGGTCGACATCGTGAGGGGACGGGCTGGGGTTGAGGTCGCGGGGGAGTGGTCGGCAGTCGCGGTGGAGTGGGCGTTCATGGTGAATTCCTTCGGTGCAGGTGCGGCGGGGAGTCGGGTGGATGCGTGTCGGTCGGGCGTCGTGCGGTGCTCTGCGGGGCAGGTGTGACTCAGACGGCGGTGCGGGTGAGGTCGAGGAAGAGGGTCTCGAGGTCCCCGGCGGGCTGCAGGCGGGTGAGGACGATGCCGCTCCCGAGGGCGACCTGGCCGATGCGGTCGGCGGTCGTCATGGCGACCAGCGCGTCGCCTTCGGGGTGGTGATCGATACCGGCGGAGGTCAGCGCCGCCGCCATGGCCGGCAGGTCGGTCGCGTCGACGATGCTGCTGGTCGCGGCCCCGGCGGTGAGTTCGTCCGTGGTCCCCTCGGTGACGAGGTGCCCCTGATGGAGGACGACGATGCGGTCGGCGACGGCCTGCACCTCGCCCAGCAGGTGGGAGGAGAGGAGCACGGTGCCGCCGGCGTCGGCGAAGTCCGACAGCAGGCCGCGCATCCAGTGGATGCCCTCGGGGTCGAGGCCGTTGGCGGGCTCGTCGAGGACGAGGGTGTGCGGGTCGCCGAGGAGCGCAGACGCGATGCCGAGACGCTGCCGCATCCCGAGCGAGTACTGACCGACGCGTTTACGGGCCGCGTTCTCCAGCCCGACGCGCTCCAGCATCGGCTCGACGACCGACGCGGGCAGTCGCTTGGCCATGGCCGCGAGGCGGAGGACCTCGGCGCCGGTGCGGCCTGGGTGCTGCGCCGACGCGTCGAGCATGACGCCGACCGCGCGGCCCGGCAGCGGGATGTCGATGTAGGGGACACCGTCGAACGTCGCCCGGCCGGAGGTCGGCTGGGTGAGGCCGCACAGCATGCGCAGCGTCGTGGACTTGCCCGCACCGTTGGGACCGAGGAACCCGGTGACGGTTCCGGTGGGTGCAGTAAACGAGAGGCTGTCGACGGCGCGCTGGGCGCCGAAGGTCTTGGTCAGTGCGTCGATGTCGATCATGGCTTCAGCCTCCCGCGGGGTGGAGGTGGCGCACATCGGCCGCGGAGACTGTTTCTGCAGGTCCGAGCGGGTGATTCACGGTGCCGTCGGCATCACCCGTTCGGCCGATGCCGACCCCCTCCGCGCCCCGTAGGGTCGTCAGGGTGACCGGAGACACCCGCCCCCCGAGGCCCGATCGCCGATTCGTCGGACGCTGGCTCCTCTACGTCGTCGCGATCCTCGCGGGCACGTCTGATCCGGCGATGTCACTGCAGGGCTGGGCGCAGGCGGTGGCGGTGATCGCGGTGGTTGCCGCGTGTGTGGCCGCCTGGGTGCGGGTGAGTCGGCCCTGGTTGTTCGTGGTGGTCGGCGTCGTGGCCGCGCCCGTGCTGGGGATGGGTGTGCTCTATCCCGCGCTGGTCGCCTACGCGGTTCGGGACCGGGGACGGCGACTGGCTGTCGTCATCGCGCTCGCGCTCGCGGCACGGATGTTGCCGACGCTCGCGGGTGAGGGTGCG
>DAMDJY010000035.1:0-15710 GCA_032100225.1 Mobilicoccus sp. | reverse complement strand
GTGGCCGCGAGCCCGGACGGCCTCTGGCGGATCGGCGCCCACGTCGTGCTCGTCGCGTTGGCCGTGCTGCTGGGCGCGCAGATCGGCACCCGCCGCGAGTTGCTCGCCAGCCTGCGGGACCGCGCCGAGCGGGCCGAGTCCGAACGTGCCATGCGGGCGCGCGAGGCCGTCCTGCTCGAACGTGCGCGCATCGCGCGGGAGATGCACGACGTGCTCGGGCACAAGATCTCGCTGGTCACGATGCAGGCGGGCGCTCTGGAGGTCCATGCCGGGGCGGGCGCGGAGGTCGTCGAGAAGCAGGCCGAACAGATCAGGCTGACCGCCCGGGAGGCGTTGACCGACCTGCGTGCGGTCATCGGTGCGCTCGAGGAGAACGACGCGGCGCTGGCGCCCGGTCCGGGTCTCGCCGAGGTCCCCGCGCTTGTCGAGCGGTACCGAGCAGCCGGTGCCGTCGTGACTCTGGTCGATGAGGTGAGCGAGCTGCCTCCGCCGGACCGGCCGGTGAGTTTGGCGGTGCATCGCGTGCTCACCGAGGCCCTGACCAACGCCCACCGTCACGCGCCGGGGGAGCCCGTCTCGATCCGCCTCACCGGCTCCCCGGGCGAACGGTTGACGGTGCTCGTCGAGAACCCCGTGGGGGATTCCGCACCGAATCCCGGTGGTGGGACGGGACTCCCGGGCCTGGGTGAGCGGGTCCGCCTGGCCGGTGGGCAGTTCGAGGCAGGTCCTCGCGGGGCGATCTTCGGGGTACGGGCGTCCTTCCCCTGGGCCGCGGCCACTGCGCGAGAATCGGCGTCATGACGATCTCCGTGCTTCTGGTCGACGACGACGCGCTGGTCAGGGCCGGGTTGTCGATGATCCTCGGCGCTGCGCCCGACATCGACATCGTCGGTGAGGCCGGTGACGGCGCGGCCGGTGTCGAGGCGGCCGCGCGGTTGCGGCCCGACGTCGTCCTCATGGACATCCGTATGCCTGGTGTCGACGGGCTGGCGGCGACAGCGCGCATCCGGGCGATGGAGGATCCGCCGCAGGTGCTCGTGCTGACCACGTTCTCGGCGGACGAGTACGTGTTCGGGGCCCTCCAGGCGGGCGCGATCGGCTTCCTGCTCAAGGACACTCCGCCGCGTGAACTGGCCGAGGCCGTCCGCCTCGTCGCCGACGGGCGCGCGATGTTGACGCCGGAGCACACCCGCGCGCTGATCGACCGGTTCGCCGGCGCGGACGGGTCGCGCCGCGACGAGGCACGTGCTGCGCTGGCGACGTTGAGTGAACGCGAACGAGAGGTGGCCGCCGCCGTTGCCCGCGGCCTGTCGAATGCCGAGATCGCTGCCGAGCTGTACCTCTCCGACGCGACGGTCAAGGCCCACCTTGCCCACATCTTCGCCAAACTCGACCTCAACCGCGTCCAGGTCGCGATCCTCGCCCACGATGCCGGCCTGGACTGACGACACCACCGCCACCGCCACCCGAGTTCGCTTTCGCTCCGATGCGGGCTTCCTGCGTGGGTCGGCTGAGTGCCACCTCAGGTGACATGCACAGTGCATGCCGTCTATGTTTGATGCATGACGACGATTCAGATCCGTGGGGTCCCCGAGCCGCTGAGCCGGACGCTCAAGGCCAAGGCTGCGGCGGACGGCCGGTCGTTGAGTGACTACCTCCTGCGTGAGTTGGATCAGCTGGCGGCGCGACCGAATCGGGCGGAGCTCCTCGCCCGCATCGCCGAACGCGGTTCCGTCGACTTGCCACCGGCGGCCGACGTTCTGGTGCAGCAGCGTCCGCGGTCGTGACTCTCGTCGTCGACGCCTCGGCGATAGCCGAACTGCTGCTGGGAACCCCTGACGGACGTGCTGTCGGGCAGATGGTCGGGTCGGAAGACCTCGTGGCCCCCGCGCATCTGGGAGCCGAGGTCGCGTCGGTCGTTCGTGGGTGGTCGTTGGGCGGCCACCTCTCTGACGACCGAGCCCGCACCGCGTTCGCGGAGTTTCGCCAGCTCGGCGTGCAGCAGCTACCCCTCGACGGGCTCCTCGAATTGGCATGGAACCTGCGCCACAACCTCAGCGCCTGCGACGCCCTCTATGTCGTCGTGGCGCGTGCCCTTGGTTGCCAACTACTCACCTTGGACCGCCGCCTCGCCGCGGCCGCGCCCGACTGCGCGCTCATCCCCGAGGGGCGCGGCGAGGGCAAGCGGCCGTGAGAGACCGCGGCGGCATCTTCGTACAGTGACGGCATGACGATGCAGGAGTGGTGGGACGTTCTCGACGGCCAGGGCCTCTGACTGGCCGGAGGGTCGCTACCACCTCGTCGTCGGGGTGGTGCCCGTCCGATCTGATGGCCGGATTATCCTGGCGCGTCGCGCAGCCGCGAAGACGCATCCGCTGACCTGGGAGTTTCCCGCAGGTAGCGCCCTGGCGGGGGAGACCAGCGAGGAGGCCGTCATCCGTGAACTCGCCGAGGAGAGCGGTCTGCGCGTCGCGCCCGCCGACCTCACGCTGCTGCGCCGCATCACCGAATCACGCGCCTTCTTCGACCTCTACATCGCGCGCGTCGCCGAGCCCGACGTGATCGTTCCCGACCCCGCCGAGGTTGCCGAGGCGCATTGGGCCGACCTCGCCGAATTCGAGCAACGCAAGGCGTCGGGTGATTTCGCGGGGCCGTGGTACGACCGCTTCGACGTTCTCGGCACCGACCTCATCGAGGCGATCCAGCGGGCCAGCGACTTGCTCGACGCGCACCTCGACCCGCTCGAAGGGCGGTGAGAACCATGACGGCCTGGACGACTACCTCGCCAAGCGGCCGGTAGACCGCGAACGCATCGAGGAGCATAAGCAGCGCATGCTCACCGAGGTGCGCGACTTCCGCCTGCGCGAACTCCGTGAGCAAGCGAGCCTCACCGAAGGGGGGTCGTAGCGCGCATTCCGCCGATGACCTGCACGACGTTGAGGTCGGCATCGAGAGCAACGAGGTCGGCAGCAGCGCCGACGACCAGGCCCTCGTGGGGCAGGCCGAGGACCCGAGCCGGGTTGAGCGACGTCTGCCGCACCGCCGTGAGGAGAGCGTCGTCGCCGGTCAGGCCACAGTGGTCGACGGCGAAGCGGAAGAGCTGGTCCATGCAGGCGGTGCTGCCGGCGATGGTGTCGGTGCCGGCTACCCGTGCGATGCCGTCGGTGACATCGACGGCCAGCGAGCCGAGCATGTACGGCCCGTCGGTCATGCCCGCCGCGGCCATGGCGTCGGTCATCAGGACGAGCCGGTCGGGCCCGACGATCGATGAAGCGGCGCGGTAGTTGACCGGGTGTACGTGCACGCCGTCGCCGATGAGTTCGACTGTCACGCGCGGGTCTTCGCACAGTGCGACAACCGGACCGGGCTCGCGGTGGTGAATGGGGCGCATGGCGTTGAACAGGTGCGTCGCGACGCTCGCGCCCGCGTCGATGGCCGCGCGGGTCTCGTCGTAGGTTGCCTCGGTGTGGCCCACCGCCACGATGACGCCGGCGTCGACGAGACGGCGGACCGCCTCCAACCCGCCGGGCAACTCCGGGGCGAGGGTCACCATGCGGATCGCGCCGTCACCGGCCTCCAGCAGGGCGTCGATCTCGGCTGGATCGGGGTGGCGCAGCATCGACGGCTCGTGAGCGCCGATGCGGCACGGCGACATCCACGGCCCCTCGAGGTGAATGCCGAGAATGCGACCGGCGCGAACCTCCTCGGCGAGCGCGCGCACCTGGCGCAGCAACTCCTCGGGACTCGCTGAGACGAGGGAGGCCATCATGGCCGTCGTGCCGTGACTGCCGTGCAGCGCGGTGACGGTGTCGACCGCCTCGGGCGTGGCCTCGGTGAACGCGCTCCCGCCGCCGCCGTGCGAGTGCATGTCGACGAAACCCGGAATGAGCGTGACGGCGCCGAGGTCGTCATCGGTCGGGCGAGGCGGCCGACCTGCGGAGATCGCCGTGATGCGGCCGTCGGTGACTTCGATCCACCCGGGGCGCAACACTTCCGCTCCCGTAGAAGGAGCCCGCCCGGTGACGATGGCCTCCGCCGTGATGATGCGGGTGGCCACGTCAGATCCCCTGCCACGCAGGCTTGGCGGCCCACGTCTCGCGGTAGTAGGTGCCGAGCTGCAGGCGGCTCGCGGCGGCGTCGTCGAGCAGCACGGTGACGTGAGGGTGGTGCTGAAGGATCGTCGCGGGCCACATGGCGCTGACTGATCCCTCGGCCAGGTGGTGCACCGCTTCGGCCTTGCCGCGTCCGGTGGCCACGAGCACGATGTGCCGGGCGCTCATGATCGTGGCGAGGCCCTGGGTGAGGCAGTGCGTGGGCACCGCGTCGATGTCGCCGTCGAAGAAGCGGGCGTTGTCGCGGCGCGTCTGGGCGGTGAGGGTCTTGATGCGGGTGCGCGAGGCCAGGGAGGATCCCGGCTCGTTGAACCCGATGTGCCCGTCGGTGCCGATGCCGAGGATCTGCAGGTCGACGCCGCTGGCCGCCTCGATCGCCGCTTCGTAGGCGGCACATGCTGCGGGGATGTCGGTCGCAAGCCCGTCGGGGCCCTGGACGGCGCCGTCCGCGAAGTCGACGCGCGAGGCGAATGCCGTGTCGATCACGGTGCGGTACCGCTCCGGGTGATCGGCGGGCAGCCCGACGTATTCGTCGAGGGTAAAGGCCCGAGCGGAGGCGAAGCTGACCTCGCCCCGCTCGTGCCGTTCGACGAGCTCGTCGTAGATCGAGAGTGGTGAGGATCCGGTCGCGAGGCCGAGAACGGCGTCCGGCCGGTTGGTCACCAGGGCGGTGATGGCGTCGGCGGCGACCCGGCCGATGGCGGCGGCATCCTCGAGAATCACGATTTCCACGAGCGAACTCCTCTGACTACGGATTGAACTGGGTACCCGCGACGCAGCGGCCTAAACCGCTGCGTCGCGGGCTGTCGAGACGAGTGAACCTCAGTTGCGAATGGTGAACAGCTCGTCGAGGAGCGTGACGGTGCGACCCGCCTCGCCCACGACGTCGTCGGCCGAGCGGTCCATGAGGACGACGGGCACGACGGTGGAGCGTCCGGCAGCGGCGACAGCCGGAACGTCGTAGCTGACGATGGCCTGACCTGCGACGACGTGGTCACCCTTGGCGGCGTGGGTGACGAACCCGGCGCCTTCGAGCGTGACGGTGTCGAGGCCGAGGTGCACGAGCACGGCGGTGCCGTCGGCGGCCTGAATCGCGTAGGCGTGCGGCCAGAGCTGCACGACCTCGCCGGTGATCGGCGCGACCGCGACGACAGCGCGCGACGGCGGCTCGATCGCGAGACCGTTGCCCACGAGACCTGCCGCGAACGTGGCGTCGGGCACCTCGCGCATTGGGATGACACGACCGTCGATCGGTGCCCGGACGACGGTGGTGCGGTCGACGGCGGGCATCGCCGTCGCCACACCGGACGTCGGGGCAACAGACGAGGCGGCGGGCGCCGCAGCAACAGCAGCCGGTGCGACTCCGTCGAGGGAAGCGCGGATGTCGTCGCGCAGCTGCTCCGAGCGAGCACCGAACACGGCCTGCACGTTGTTGCCGACCTCCATGACACCGGCTGCACCGAGCGCTTGCAGGCGGGCCTTGTCGACCTTGCTCTTGTCGGCGACCTCGCAGCGAAGGCGGGTGATGCAGGCGTCGACGTAGGTGAGGTTGTCGCGGCCACCGAAGGCCGTGATGACCTGGTCGGCCTTGCCGGCGCGGTCGGTGGAGACGGCTTCGCCGGGCTCGGCGTCGGCGTCGATGTCCTCGCCGCGGCCCGGGGTGCGCAGGTGCCACTTGGTGATGGCGAACCGGAAGATCACGTAGTACAGGGCGAAGAACACGACCCCCATCGCCACCAGCAGCGGGATGTTCTTGGCAGCCGGGGCCGTGCCGTAGAGGAGCAGGTCGATGAGTCCGGCGGAGAACGAGAATCCGAGGTGGATGTCGAGCGCGTAGGCGACGGCCAGCGAGAGGCCGGTCAGGATGGCGTGCAGCACGTACAGCGGGAACGCGGCGAACATGAACGCGAACTCGAGCGGCTCGGTGATGCCGGTGAGGAACGCGGTGAGGCCGGCGGCGCCGAAGATACCGGCGGCGAGCTTCTTCTGCTCGGGGCGGGCGCAGTGGTACATCGCGAGCGCAGCGCCCGGCAGGCCGAACATGAGGATCGGGTAGAAGCCGGAGGTCAGCAGGCCGGCGGTGGGGTCGCCGGCGGCGAAGCGGGTGAGCTCGCCGTGCACGAGGCCCGAGGCGCCGTCGTAGTCGCCGTACATGAACCACACGTAGCTGTTGACGATGTGGTGCAGGCCGAACGGGATGAGCAGGCGGTTGAGCACGCCGTAGATGAACGCGCCGAGGATGCCGGTGCCGGCGATGAGGTTACCGACCGAGGTCAGGCCCATCGAGAACAGCGGGTACACGTAGCTGAGCAGGAACCCGGTGATGAGGCAGGTGAACGACACGACGATCGGCACGAACCGGCGTCCGCCGAAGAAGCCCAGGTAGGTGGGCAGTTCGATGTCGCGGTACCGGTCGAACAGCCACGCTGTGATGAGACCGACCAGGATGCCGGCGAACACGCCGTAGTTGATCATCGCGGGCTCGCCCTTGGCGTCGAGCTGCCCGGCGAGAACGACCGGCGACATCGCCTTGAGCGTGGCCTGCATGACGAGGTAGCCGGCGACGGCCGAGAGACCGATTGTCGCGTCGGCCTTCTTGGCCATGCCGATCGCCAGACCGAGTGCGAAGAGGAAGCCCAGGTTGGCGAACAGGGCGTCGCCCGAGGCGGTCATCGCGTCGAAGAAGGGGCCGATGATCGGCGCATCGATCTTGCCGAGAAGGTCGTCCTGGCCGAGGCGCAGGAGCAGACCCGCGGCGGGCAGGAGCGCGATCGGGAGCATGAGGCTCTTGCCGAATCGCTGCAGCGCGCCGAAACCGCGTCGGTTTCCGCCCTTTCGCTGCTTGGTGGTGATGTCTGTACTCACTGCCACTCCTTCGTGTGTCGTCGTGAGGTTCGTTGACGTTCACCCGAGTATTGGACTAGACCAATGACTGCGTCAATGATCGCCGACGATGTGGGGACGTAGGTCCCTTCATCAGGGAATGCGAACCGTGCGACGTGGCCTGCGGACACACTGTCGACACGCCGCGAATCGCGCCGGAAGGCGCATTCGGGCAGGTCAGCGGTGGGGTTATGCCGGTCGAGCACGGCACAGCCATCGGCAGGGATGGGCCGGGACATCAGCAGAGCGTCGGCAGGGTGACGACTGAACGAGGGGAGGGTGGGCCGTGAAGGTTCCGAAGTACTACCGGGTCAAGGGCGAGATCCTCGACCTCATCGACGGAATGGAGCCGGACGCCGCCATCCCGACCGAACGTGATCTGGCCGAACGGTTTTCGACCTCACGGACGACGGTGCGACAGGCCATCGCGGAGCTCGTCGTGGACGGCCGCCTACAGCGCATTCAGGGCAGTGGCACGTTCGTCGCCCACCCCAAGTTGATGCGTGTGCGTCCGCTCACATCGTTCTCGCAAGACCTCGCCGACGACGGCTGGCAGCCCGGAAGTGTGATCCTCGACGTCTCGGAACAGCCGGCGTCGGCGGAGGCCGCGAGGCATCTGGGTGTCGAAGCAGGTGCGACGATTCACCGGGTCGAGCGCGTGCGTACCGCGGGCGGCGAGTCCATCGCGCACGAGACCGCGTATCTCCCCGGACCCCTGCCTGGCCTACCCGAGGCTCTGACCGAGCACGGTTCGCTATATCGGACTCTGCGACAGGTGTATTCGATCCGGATCGCCACGGTCGAGGACGTCGTCGAGACGATCCTTGCCGACCCCGTCGAGGCCGACCTCCTCGCCGTCGAGACGGGCCTGCCGATGCTCCTCGTTCACCGCACGGCCTTGCGCGCCGATGGCCGCCCTGTCGAATGGACCCGCTCGGTCTTCCGCGGCGACCGCTTTCGCTTCGTCGCGTCTCACCGCCTCGGCGACGATGCGTCCGCGTGACCGCGCCTCGGCAAACCTTCACCTGTTCGCCTGGGTCGGTGGGCAACCGTGATCTGATGGCCGCCGGAGTGATACGTCGGGCGGCGTCCGGCACGGTGGTCTGAGTGACAGGGGAGGGTGACATGAATCCGGTGGCATTGCTGGTCGGGCAGTTCGTGGTGGTGACGGTCGGGGTGATCGCTGCGTGGATCGTCGCGACTCGCAGGTTGCCGGCGCCGTGGTCGGCCATCGGGTGGGGTGCGTTGACGTTCCCGTTGTCGCAGGTCGCGAGGTACATCGTGTTGATCCCGGTGACGTTGGGGTTGGGGGCCGTCCTCGGGGCGACGTCCCCGGTGATGACGACCGTGGGGATCGTGCTCGCGGTGCTGACCTCGGGGATCTTCGAAGAGGGTGCCCGCTGGATCGTCATGCGCTACTGGGCCAAGGGAGTTCGCACCTGGCCGACGGGCGTCGCGTTCGGACTCGGCCACGGCGGCATCGAGGCACTGCTCCTCATCGGGATGAACGCGATCAACGGCGTGGTGCTGTTCTCCACGGCGGAGGTGGCCCGCGGTGCCGTGGCGCAATCGGCCCCGGATCAACTCCCCACGCTCGACGCACAGATCGCAGCCTTCGAGGGCATCACCCTCGGTGTCGCCGGGTTGGGGGTGTGGGAACGCGCCCTCGCGATCTGCTTCCACGTCATGTGCTCACTGATCGTCATGCAGGCCGTCCGCACCCGCCGCCTGCCGTTGCTCCTGCTGGCCATGGCCGCTCACTGCGGCTTCAACGCGATCGCCGTCGGTCTTTCTCAGGGCGCATCGCCGCTGGTCGTCGAGCTACTCCTCACTCTATGCATGCTGCCCGTCCTCTGGGTGGCCCTGCGCGGACCTCTCTCCCGCGCTCGCCTCGATGGCCGACCGAGCGACGTTCCCACCGGCTGACTCGCGGGAGGGTCGGCGGCGGATGGCTCCGCTCGGCGTCGTTACTTGCAGACGTATCGCGATAAGGACTACCAAAGGGACGTCTCGCTATATGAACCCGCAGGTCAGGGGTCTGCGACGGCGGCTGCATGCCTCTCTTGGTAGTCCGTATCGCTCTACGATCCGCGAGACCCCCCCACCTGGACGTTGCTCAGGACCCGGCGTGCCACGCTGGAGGCATGCCGAAGTACAGCGCCGGACTCCTGCCCTACCGTGTCGAGGCGGATGAGGTGTTCGTGTTCATCGCGCATCCCGGTGGGCCGTTCTGGGCCACGAAGGACGAGGGCATGTGGTCGATCGTCAAGGGTGAGTACGACCCCGACTCCGAGGACGCAGCCCTCGCTGCGGGGCGCGAATTTCACGAGGAGACAGGGGTTGTCGCACCAGGGCAGCCGTGGCTCGACCTCGGCCAGGCGAAGCAGAAGTCGGGCAAGATCGTGCAGGCCTACGCCGCCGAAGCGCCCGCGACGCTGGCGTTCGTCGCGAGCAACACGTGTGAGGTGCAGTGGCCGCCGCGGTCGGGGCGCATCATCACGATCCCCGAGGTCGACCGCGCCGGGTGGATGCCGCTCCAGGTCGCCCGGACCAAACTCATCCCCGGCCAGACCGCCTTTCTCGACCGCCTCACCGAGCTCCGCTGATCCGAGATCGCACCTGACGGCGAACCCGAAGGCGTGCATGAGGAGGTGCAGATCCGGGGGTGATAGCACCCACCTGTGCACGCCTTCAGGTTCGATCTGTCTCGGCTCGCCCCCGGTGCGCAGGCAGGGGTGCTTGCCGAGCTGGGGTGGGGGAGGGGAAGAATGCCGTCATGACTGGATCTGTTCCCACCCTGTCCCTGCGAGCCGGTTCCGGCACCATCGAGATTCCCCAGCTCGGCTTCGGCACGTGGGAGGTGCCGGACGAAGAGGTCACCGACGCTGTGCTCGGCGCCTTCAAGGTCGGATACCGCAGCATCGACACCGCGAAGATCTACGGCAACGAGGAGGGCGTGGGCCGTGCGCTGCGCCAGACCGAGCTCGCCCGTGAGGACATCTTCCTGACCACCAAGGTCTGGAACGACGCCCAGGGGTACGAGTCCACGCTCAAGGCGATGGACGAGTCGCTGGCCAAGCTCGGCACCGACTACGTCGACCTCTACCTCATCCACTGGCCGGTGCCCGCCAAGGACGCCTACGTCGACACGTGGAAGGCGCTGCTCAAGCTGCGCGAGGACGGCAAGGCCAAGGCCGTCGGCGTCTGCAACTTCCACGAGAACCACCTGCAGCGCCTCGCCGACGAGACCGGTGAGCTGCCTGCGATCAACCAGATCGAGCTGCACCCCTACCTGACGCAGGAGCCGCTGCGGGCCTTCAACGACGAGCACGACATCGTCACCGAGGACTGGAGCCCGCTCGGCGCTCGCCTCAACCTCATCGAGGACCCGGTCATCGGCTCCGTCGCCAATGCGGTGGGCAAGACCCCGGCGCAGGTCATCCTGCGCTGGCACCTGCAGATGGGCTCGGTCGTCATCCCCCGTTCGACCAAGCAACCGCGCATCGAGGCGAACTTCGACCTGTTCGACTTCGAGCTGAACGAGACGCAGATGGCATCGATCTCCGGGCTCGACCAGGGCAAGCGTTCCGGCCCCGACCCCGACGAGTTCAACCTCGGCGCCTGATCTCGAGTCGCTCGGCGCCAGCGCTGCAGCGAACCCCGGTCACCTCGCGATGAGGGGCCGGGGTTCGTCGCATCCGGACGCGGGTTCAGCCGGAGTGTTCGTCAGTGAGAGAGCTTGTCGAGTTCGGTGCGGCGGAGCCAGCGCAGGACGAGGACGGGCAGGATCGCGGGGAGCAGCAGGTAACCGACGCCGTAGTACGACCAGACGGATGCCTGCGGAAACCACTCGGGCACAAGAAGGCTGAGGGTTCCGACGACGACGACACCGATCAGCTCGATGATGCACAGCACCCGCATCGCCTCGCGGGAGCCGAGGTGCCCCCATCGCAGCAGGAGCACGAACCCCACGACGTAGACCGCCGCCGAGAACGCCGACAGCGAGTAGGCGACGGGTGCTTCCGAGAACTTGGTGGCCAGCTCGACCGCCGCACGTGAGGTCGCTCCGACGGCGAAGATCCCGTACAGCAGGGTGAAGAACCGGCCCGGTCCGGTAGCAGGCGTGGCGATGCCCCGCGACTCCAGCGCCGGTCCGGACGAGGACTCCGAGACAGGGTGCTCAGACATTGAGGTACCCGTACGGGATGCCGAGGGTCTGGAGTTGCCGCACGATCATGATCGCGGCGATGAGGGTGGCGACGGCCACGATGAGCAGGCCCCAGCGGTCGAACTTCTTGTAGGTGAGTGCGAATCCGGCGGGGATGAGCAGCGGCGTGCTCAGCAGGTAGCTGATGTGGGTGACGAGTCCGGGCGTCGAGCGCCCCTGGATGAGCCACGCGATGTCGGCGCCGACTGCCACCAGCGTCGCGACCTCGGCCACGGCGAGCACGCCAAGGGTGAGCGGGCGAGGAAATCGCCCGATGGCGGCGCCGATCAGCAGCGCGACGCCCATCGCGAGGGTCACCCACATGGCGGCGACGATGACACCCTGCATGACTCAGCCTCGGGCGGTGAGGATGATCGGGTCGCCGTCGGTGATGGCGACGGTGTGCTCGGAGTGCGCCCCGCGGGAGCCGTCGGCACTGCGCAGGGTCCAGCCGTCGGGGTCGGTGACGAGCTTGTCGGTGCCGCTCAGGAACCACGGCTCGATGGCGATGACCAGGCCGGGGCGCAACGTGAGTCCACGCCTGGCAGGACCGTTGTTGGGCACGTGGGGGTCGCCGTGCATCGTGCGGCCGACGCCGTGGCCGCCGAAGTCGGTGTTGACGCGCAGACCCGCAGCGTGGGCGACGCGCCCGATGGCGTGGCTGATGTCGCCGATCTTGTTGCCGACCCGGGCTGCGTCGATGCCTGCGGCGAGGGCGACCTCGGTGGTCGCGATGAGCTCCAGATCGGCCTGGCGCGCGGGGTTCTCGGCGTTGCCGACGACCATGCTGATCGCCGAGTCCGACACCCATCCGTCGACGGAGACGGCGAAGTCGAGGCTGAGTAGATCGCCGTCGGCCAGGGCGTAGTCGTGAGGCAGGCCGTGCAGGACGGCGTCGTTGACCGACGTGCAGATGACGTGCCCGAACGGTGAGGCGCCGAAGCTCGGGTGGTAATCGATGTAGCAGGACTCCGCGCCGCGCTTGCGGATGTGCTCGTGCGCCCACTCGTCGATCTCGAGCAGGTTGGTGCCCACGGTGACCCGCTGTGCGAGGTCGGTGAGGACCTCGGCGACGAATCGGCCGGCGGGGCGCATCTGTTCGATCTCCCGCTGCGTCCGAAGTTCGATCACCGAATCCACCTCTCTTCAGCCGGCTCGAGTCGCCGGCGTTCATGGTCCCGGCCATGCTAGGCGCAGGGGCGAGCGCGGCGCACATGGCGTCCGGCCGGTGGGGATCACGGTCTGTCGCGGGCTCTTCCGGCTGTTGTGGACGATCGTCCGGTTCATGGTTCGACTGGCAACTCTCACGCGGCGTAAGATCGCCGCGGTCGCCCGGTTGGGCGAGCTGTGTCGACCGACGTGGGGGCGGGCGGCGACGAAGGGGGGGAACATCCATGGTCAGCGCCGCTGGTCTGGTCAAACGTGCCGGTTGGAACGTCATCGACCAGGTGATGGCCGCGCTGTCGAACATGCTGTTGATGGTGTTCGTGGCGCGTGCGTTGAACGACGAGGTCGGCTTCGGCGCGTTCTCCATGTCGTTCGTCGTCTACGGCGTCGCTGTCGCGCTGTCCAAGGCCATGGTCGGCCAGCCGCTGCAGATGCGGCACAGCGCCGATTCGCCTGAGGCGTTCCGTCGGGCGGTGCGCACCTCGCAGGGCACGGCGGCATGGCTCGGGATCGGCATCGCTGTCATCTGTGTGGCGGTCGGTATGTGGGTGGGTGGCCCGGTCGAGCTGGCGTTCCTGGCCCTGGCGCCCTGTCTTCCCGCGCTGGTGATGCAGGACTCGTGCCGCATGGCCTTCTTTGCCGCTGGACGGGCCGATCAGGCTGCCCTCATCGACTTCATCCGCATGGTGCTGCAGTTCGGTCTGCTCTTCGGCGCGATCGCGCTGGGCTGGACCGACCTGGGCATCCTCACCCTGACCTGGGGTATCGCCGGATCCGTGTCTGCGGCGACCGGCTTGTTCCTGCTGCGGACTCCGCCGAGCCTCTTCGGGGCCGGTGAATGGATCAGCGAGCAGAAGGACATCACCGGCTTCCTCATCGCCGAGTATCTCCTCGGCCTGGGAGCTGCGCAGTTCGGCATCCTGCTCATCGCGCCGCTGGCCTCCGAGGCCGACGTGGGTGCCATCCGCGCCGTGCAGACCCTGCTCGGCCCGCTCAACATCCTCGGCACCGCCGCGTTGGCGTTCGCCGTGCCCGAGCTCTCGCGCCGAGCGCACATGCGCGCCTCCAGCCGTATCAAGGCGATGATCGCGGTGTCTGCCGCGATGGGCCTGGCTGCGGCGGGGTACGTGGGGGTTCTCCTGCTTCTCCCCGACCCGGTCGGTGAATGGCTGTTCAAGGCGTCGTGGGCCGGTGCGGCACCGGTGCTGCTGCCGATGGGTCTGAACTCGATCTTCTCCAGCCTCGGCCTGGGTGCCGCGGTCACGCTCTACGGGATGGGCCTGGCGCAGAAGACGTTCAAGCTCAACATCCTGCGCGCGCCCGTTCTGCTCGGCCTCATGGCCTACGGCACGATCCAGCTCGGAGCCGTCGGTGCGGCGTTGGCGCTCGCCGTCGTCGAGGCACTGTTCCTGCCGTTCTGGGTCATCACGGCTGTTCGTGCCTCGTTGCGTCGCGATGTCGAGCTCGATCAGGAAGCCGCTGCGTCGGGCCACGCCGACGCCGAGTCGGAGGCCGAAGCGGAAGTCGAACACCGCGTCGAGAACGGCGTCGATCCCGTGATCGACAGCGACCCTGTCGTGGACGGCGACGTCCGCAACTGACAGTCCTGCGCGCGCCTCGCGCGGTGAGTCCCGGGTGGCGCGAAATCCAGCTCGGTGTGCACAGAATGTGGCATGAACACCCACGACCTGTTCGACCGCCTGGCCAGTGAACTCGCCGCGTCCGGCGCCACCGAGGAGACCTCCGGTGGAGTCCGCACCCTGCTCGTCGACGGCACCCCGTTCGCGCGCCACGTCGGCCAGAGCGCCGAGGTCTACCTTCCTGAGGGCAGCCCGGCCCGCGTCGATGCGGTGAACCTCGAGGCAGTGACCGAATCCGCGAACGGGTGGCTGGCCGTCTCCGACCGTGACGTCTCCGTCTGGCCCACCCTGTTTCAGCAGGCTCTGACCGGCATCCGCAGCTGAGCCGTCAGACCCTGGTCGTACGGCCTGTACGACGCGGAGGGGACGACGACGGGCGGGCGCACCCTCTACCGTCGAGAGCATGGACACAGAGGTGACGCCGCCTGCGGGGGGACGGCGCGAGGAGTCCCGCACTCTGGGCGGTGACATCGACGACCTCTGGCGGGTCCTTGACCGGTGGTGGCCGGGCGCTCGCCCTCGGCTGGGTGACCTGGTCGCGACAGGCGCTGTGGCCTTGATGTGTCTGGTGGACCTCGGGTCCGCGTCCATCTACACCGACGCCGTCTGGACGGCGCTCATGTCGTCGGCGTTCGTCTTCCCGTTTCTGTGGCGACGAACGTTTCCTGCGCGAGCTGCAGCCGTGGTCGTCCTCGGGCACCTGATGCAACTGGCGGTTCTCCCCCAGCCCGCGGCCATGAACATCGCGGCTCCGATGGCCATGTACTCGGTGGCTCGATGGAGTGAGGACCCTCGCCTTCGTCGGGGGTTCCTGGTGGTGGCGGCCGTGGGCAGCCTGATGGCAGGGCTCAGTTGGAACTCCGACGATTCGAGCCTTTCCACTGTCGTGTATTTCAGCATTGTGTGCTTCGGCGCGGCAGCGTCGGCATGGCTGTTGGGGGCTCTCTTTCGGCAGCGCGAGGCGGCCCGCACCGAGACCCTGCAGAAGACCAGCGCGTTGGAGCACAGTCGCATCCAGTCGGTGCGCCTCGCCGCGCAGGAGGAGCGCTCACGCATCGCGCGCGAGATGCACGATGTCGTCGCTCACTCCCTGTCGGTGGTCGTCGTCCAGTCCGACGGCGCCACATATGCGTTGGATCGTGCGGCAGAGTCCGCAGATCCGCAGGTCATGGCCCAGGCGGTGCGGTCGGCGCGGGCCGCGCTCGAGACCATCGGCCTGACGGCACGCGAATCCCTCGCGGATACGCGCCGACTCGTCGGGGTGCTGCGACAGGACGGTGAGGGTGCCGAGTACGCGCCCACCGGTGGCGTGGACAGTCTCGATGACCTGCTCGACCCGTTGCGGGCGGCCGGTCTGGAGATCTACGTCGACCGCTACGGACGCGCCCGACCGCTGTCGCGCACTGCCGACCTCGCGGCGTACCGGGTCGTGCAGGAGTCGCTGACCAACGTCATCAAGCACGCGGGCGAGGCGCGCGTGTGGGTGTCGTTGGACTACCTGGAGGCGGCGCTGCTCGTCACCGTTCGGGATGACGGCGCAGGAGTCGTCTCGCCGTCGGACGGGGAGGGGCACGGGCTCGTCGGCATGCGCGAGCGCGTGCTCGCAGTCGGCGGCAGCCTCTGGGCCGGCGGCGCGCCGGGTGGGGGCCGAGGTGCCTCATGTCAATATGCCCGCGTGGTGGGTTCGGTGCCTCACGTAGG
>DAMDJY010000034.1:0-23430 GCA_032100225.1 Mobilicoccus sp. | reverse complement strand
GCCCTTCCCTCGGTGTGTGTGCCCGGATGCTGCCCCGGCCGCCGCCCCCGCCCCGCCGCCTGCGGCAGCGACGAGACACCTGCACCGCCCGCATCGTCCTGAGCACGAGGAGAGCCCGATGAGCACCGACCAGCACTCGCCCGATCTGATCGCCCTCGAAAAGCTCGCGATCGACGTCGCCCGCGAGGCCGCCCGCTTCGTCGTCGAGCAGCGTGCCGCCGAACTCGAGGTCGCCACCAAGTCCTCCGACGTCGACATCGTCACCGTGATGGACTCCCGCAGCCAGGAGCTCATCGCCTCCCGCCTGCGCGGCGCCCGGCCCATGGACGCGTTCTTCGGTGAGGAAGACGCAGCTGCAAACGGCGGCACCGAGAGCGCCACGGACGGCGGCGACAGCGCGGCCGATGGCGAAGCATCGGACTCGACCGGTGCGCGTTCTGGCCTGACGTGGGTCGTGGACCCCATCGACGGCACCGTCAACTACCTCTACGGATTCCCGCAGTACGCGGTGTCCATCGCCCTGGTCGAGGGAGACCCGCAGACGCCAGGCGCGTGGCGTCCCGTCGTCGGAGCCGTGGCCGACGCCGTCTCCGGGGTGGTCCACCACGCGCGGCTCGGTGGCGGGGCGTTCACCCGATCCGTCGAGGGGGTCGAGACGCGGCTCTCCGTCTCGAAGTCCGACGATCTGGCGACGTCGCTGGTCGCCACCGGTTTCGGGTACGACGCCGAGAAGCGGGTCCGTCAGGCTCACGCGCTCGCCGAGATCATCGGCCACGTCCGCGACATTCGTCGTGGCGGCTCGGCCGCTCTCGATCTGTGCCACGTCGCGGCCGGGCGCGTCGACGCGTACTACGAGATGGGGATCAATCCCTGGGACATGGCCGCGGGGTGGTTGGTGCTCACCGAGGCCGGCGGCTGGTGCTCCGGAGCTGCGGGCAGCGCGCCGTCGAAGCAGTGCGTCATGGCCGGCGCGCCTGGCATCCGTGCCGAATTCACTGCCCTGGTCGACCCGCTGGTCGCCGCCGTCAACGGCTGACCCCAGGCCTGGCCCGACCGTCGCCCCGCGCCGCGCTGTACAGCATGGCATGGCATGACACGACGATGCCCCTCACCAGCAGGTGAGGGGCATCGAATCGTTCGAGAGTGCGCGGTCTCCTCAGACGAGGGACGGCATGAACGGGCGGAGTTCGTCGACCTCCAGGCCGTGTTCGATGGCGGTGCGGGCCAACGATTCGAGTTCTCCGGTTCGCACGTCGACGAGGTGAAGATCCTCCTCGGTCTCGGCGATCCGCAACGACGTGAGTGCTTCGGTCGCTCGCTGCACGATCTGCGTCTTCAGTTCGGTCATGACCCACCTCCTGAAAGGGGTGACGTGGTGTGGAAGGGGCGCGACACTGCGCCAGGCATGACCGAGACTAGACCCCGCGTGGGGGTGCTCATGACCACCACAGATGACCTGTGGATGACGTCTGGGTGTCCTCCCGGGACGCTCGTCGGAGCCGATCGAGGCCAGTTTTGCGGCCCTTCTGGCGATCCGAGATGAGGACTCTCGGCATTGCCCTGGCGGTTCGATGTGCTCAAAGGCTCCGGATGGGGCACAATCCCCGCGTCGGACTCGTTGCGCCAACTGGAGCGTCGATCCGATATCGGTCGCCCTGAGGATCGACGCGAGCTGCTGACACGAGGAGAACAAGCCGTATGGCCACTGACTACGACGCCCCCCGCAAGACCGACGAGGACGAGCTCGGCGAAAACTCCATCGAGGAGCTGAAGTCGCGGCGCGTCGACAAGTCGGCCTCCAGCGTCGACGTCGACGAGGCCGAGCAGGCCGAGAGCTTCGAACTGCCCGGCGCCGACCTCTCGGGCGAGGAGTACTCCGTTCGCGTCGTGCCCAAGCAGGCCGACGAGTTCACCTGCTCCCGCTGCTTTCTGGTGCACCACCGCAGCCAGTTGGCCAAGGAGAAGGACGGCATGCCGGTGTGCAAGGAGTGCGCGAGCTGACCGGCACCCACGCTTCAGACGAGGGCCGAGGAGGGGCACAGCACGCCCGCCTCGGTCTTCTTCTGCGCGTCAGACGCCTCGACCCCGAGCTGCCCCTGCCGTCCTACGCCCACCCAGGCGACGCCGGCCTGGACCTGTACGCAGCCGAGCAGGTGCGGCTCGCGCCGGGGCATCGTGCCCTGATCGGCACGGGCATCGCGCTCGAGATCCCGCTCGGGTACGTCGGTTCGGTGCATCCGCGCTCGGGTCTGGCTGCCCGGCACGGCATCACGGTGCTCAACGCGCCGGGCACGGTCGACTCCGGATACCGCGGTGAGGTCAAGGTCAACCTGATCAATCTCGACCCGTGCGAGCCGTTCCTCATCCGCCGGGGGGATCGCATGGCCCAACTGCTGCTTCTGCCCGTGGCGACGGCGCGCCTGGTGGAGGTCGATGTGCTTTCCGACACCACCAGGGGCGACACTGGTCACGGCGACAGTGGCGGATTCGGCTCCCCAGGGGCTTGATTCGCCGTGGACGGGCCCGATCAGGGCCACACGATCGGCGGCACCACAACGACGCCGAACAGGGCAACGAGGAGAGTTACGCATGGCTTGGTTCCGCCGGGGCAAGAAGTCCGATCAGGACGTGTCCGAGGGTTCGGAGAGCTCGATCGTCGAGGCCGGCACTGCTGCCTCCGCCACGAGCAGCACCGATACCGTCACAGCCGAGGACACCCCGCAGGCGCCGGTTCTCGGCATCGAGCGCGGTCCGTGGGATGCGGGCATCGTCGACGGCGACGAGGGCTACCTCAAGCTCGGCGCCATCTGGGTGCCGGCCATCGAGGGCCTCATGCTCACCTTCGAGATGGACCAGGCACAGTCGGAGGTCACGGCCGTGCAGGTCGTCCGCGGCGACTCGACGATCCAGTTGCAGGCCTTCGCCGCCCCCCGCACTGCCGGGCTGTGGGACGAGATCCGTGCCGAGATCGCCGAGGGCATCCACGCTCAGGGCGCGACGGCGGTCGAGGAGGAGGGCGAGTTCGGTACCGAGCTCCTCGTCTCCATCAACGGTGGCGCGATGCGCTTCATCGGCGTTGACGGCCCACGCTGGCTCCTGCGCGGCGTCATCACCGGCCGAGGCGCAGTCGACCCTGCCGCAGCCGAGCCGCTGCGTGAGCTGCTGCGTCACGTCGTGGTCGATCGCGGAGACGGCCCGATGGGTCCGCGCGAACTGCTCTCGTTGGAGTTGCCGACCGACGGCGAAGCCGACCCCGAAGGTGCAGCCGCAGACACCGACTCTGTGGCCGGCGATGACCTCGACCCGTTCACCCGCGGCCCGGAGATCACCGAGATCCGATGAGGTTGTTCGAGCGGCTCCGCAGCATGACGGCAACCCCTGACGCGGATGAGGCCGTCGAACTGCGCACGCGCGCCGACGAACTCGGGGTCGACCTCATCGGTGACACCGTCGACCGCACGGTCGTCGAGGTCTGCGGAGTCGCTCGCAGCACGACCCACCCGCCCGTGGGATCGGGTCCGCCCGCGCAGGTGGTGCAACTCTTCGACGGCTCGGGCGATCTCGACGTGGTGTGGCTCGGTCGCCGAGCCATCCCGGGGATCCGTCCGGGGGTCTACCTGCGGGTGCGGGGGCGCGTGCAGGTGCAGCCCAGGCGCCGGGTCATGTACAACCCGGCGTACGAGATCATTCCCGGGCTCGTCTGACGAACCCTGCTCGCGAGAGCGTCAGTCGTCGCTGACGTCGGGGGTCGACGGGTTGAGCAGCCGCTCCAACTCGCGCTCGCGGTCGGTGGACGTCACGAGGATCAGCTCGTCGCCGACCTCCAGCACGTCGTCCTCACTGGGGGCGATGGCGCGGTGTTCGCGCACCAGGCACGTGAGTACGGTGTCGACGGGCCAGGGGACCTCGGCGACGCGGCGCGCGGCCCACGGGCTGCCCTCGGGGAGTGTCATCTCGACGAGCACGGCCTGAGACTGCTGAAACTCGAAGATCCGTACCAGGTCGCCGACGCTGACGGCCTCCTCGACCAGCGCCGTCATCAGGCGCGGAGTCGAGACGGCCACATCGACGCCCCATCCGTCGTCGAACATCCACTCGTTCTTCGGGTTGTTGACGCGCGCGACCGTGCGCGGAACGCCGAACTCCGTCTTGGCCAGCAACGACACGACCAGGTTGGCCTTGTCGTCTCCGGTGGCGGCCACGACGACGTCACAGTTGTCAAGCCCCGCCTCTTCCAGCGCAGTGAGCTCACAGGCGTCGGCCAGCAGCCACGAGGCGTCGGGCACGCGCGAGGACTGCACGTCGTCGATGTCGTGGTCGATGAGCAGCACGTCGTGCCCACCCTGGATGAGTTCGCGCGCGATGGAGCGTCCGACGCTGCCGGCTCCGGCGATGACGACGCGCATGGCGGTCCTTCCGTGAACGGGTGTGTCCCCGTAGGGAGCACGTGACGGGCGGGGAGGCGGGGGACGACGAGGAGCCTCCCGCTCGAGGAGAGTCGGGCTCAGTCCACTGCGGCGGGCGGGTCGAGCAGGTCCGACTCGACGGCATGCAGTTCGTCGGCCCGGCAGACGACGTGCAGGATGTCGAGCTCCTGCAGCACGGTGTCGGGCGTCGGGATGTGCCCGGTGTCGAGGCGGATGTAGTAGGCGATGCGCGCGCCACAGGTCTGCTCGATCTGTGACATGCGTCTCCCGATCCACTTCTCGTGGGCGGGCACCTCGGCCATGACGATCTCGCCCGAGGGGTCGGTGTAGATCGGCACCGACCCGATGGGCAGCAGCCGCCGCATGATGCGGTCGGAGGTCCAGCGGACCGTTCCCACGGTGGGGATGCCCATGCGCTGGTAGACCTCGGCGCGGCCCGGGTCGTAGATGCGGGCGACGACGTTGTCGATGCCGTAGGTCTCGCGTGCGACACGAGCGGCGAGGATGTTGGAGTTGTCGCCGCTGCTGACGGCGGCGAACGCGTACGCGTGGTCGATGCCGGCCTTGGCGAGGGTGTCGCGGTCGAAGCCGATGCCGTGAACGCGGCGGCCTTGAAAGTCCGGGCCGAGGCGCCGGAAGGCGGATCTCTCGCGGTCGATGACGGCGACGTCGTGGCCGCGCTCCTCGAGGCTGAGGGCGAGGCTGGCGCCGACGCGCCCGCAACCCATGATGACGAAGTGCACGGCCCCAAGGTACGCCGCCTGTGCCTCAGCGGTGTACGCAGATCCGCGCAAGGCGCCTACATTTGAGCCCGTGTCGGATCTGAGTCGCGCCTTCAAGCGCCTCGTCGTCGGTCGTGCTATCCGCAGCGACCGCCTCGGTGAAACATTTCTCCCCAAGCGGATCGCCCTGCCGGTGTTCGCCAGCGACGCCCTGTCGTCGGTGGCCTACGCGCCGGACGAGATCTTCCTGACCCTGGCTCTGGCCGGCGGTGCGTTCGCTTTCGTCCACTCGTGGCAGATCGGCCTGGCGGTCGTGTTCGTCATGGTCGTGGTCGTCATGTCGTATCGCCAGAACGTGCACGCCTACCCCTCCGGTGGTGGTGACTACGAGGTGGCGACCGAGAACATCGGCCCCAAGGCGGGCGTGACGGTCGCCAGTGCGCTGCTCGTCGACTACGTGCTCACGGTCGCGGTGTCGGTCAGCTCCGGTGTGCAGAACGCCGGCGCGGCGCTGCCCTTCGTCCGCGGACACGAGGTGTGGGTGGCGCTGGGGCTGGTCACGCTGCTCACGGCGATGAACCTGCGTGGGGTGCGGGAGTCGGGCACCGCGTTCGCCATCCCGACGTACGCGTTCATGATCGGCATCCTCGGGATGGCCGTGTGGGGCAACGTCCGCGCCGCGATGGGCACACTCCCGGTCGCGCCCAGCGCACAGTTCGAGCTCCGCCCCGAGCCCGGCTACGAGATGCTCACCGGCGTGGCGATGGTTTTCCTACTGCTGCGGGCCTTCTCCTCCGGCTGTGCGGCGCTCACCGGTGTCGAGGCCATCAGCAACGGTGTCCCGGCGTTCAAGCCGCCGAAGAGCCGCAACGCCGCCACGACCCTCGTGCTCATGGGTTCGATCTCCGTGATCATGCTCATGTCGATCGTGTCGCTGGCCCGCACGACGGGCGTCAAGTTCGCCGAGGACCCGGCGCACCAGCTCTACCTGAACGGCGCCCCCGTCGGTGACTCCTACGTGCAGGAGACGATCATCGGGCAGCTCGCCCACACCGTCTTCGACAACTTTCCCCTCGGCGTGCTGTTCATCGCGATCGTCACCGGAATTATCCTCATCCTGGCCGCCAACACGGCGTTCAACGGCTTTCCGGTGCTCGCCTCGGTGCTCGCCAAGGACGGATTCCTGCCGCGACAGCTCTCTCAGCGTGGCGACCGCCTGGCCTACAGCAACGGCATCCTCATCCTCGCCGGCGCAGCCATGGTGCTGATCTTTCTCTACGACGCCGAGGTCACCCGCCTCATCCAGCTCTACATCGTCGGCGTCTTCGTGTCGTTCACGCTGAGCCAGATCGGCATGGTGCGGCACTGGAACCGGCACCTCGACGAGGTGATCGACCCCAAGGAACGCGGTCGGATGTACCGCGCCCGGGCGATCAACATCATCGGCGCGTCGATGTCGGGCACTGTGCTTGTCGTCGTCCTGCTCACCAAATTCATGCGCGGAGCGGGCTTCGCGATCGCGGCGATGGTGGTGCTGTTCTTCATCATGCAGGCCATCAACAAGCACTACCGCCGCGTCTCCGAGGAGCTCGCGCTCGGCTCCGACCCGGCGGAGCAGCGCGCACTGCCCTCCCACGTGCACGCGGTGGTCCTCGTCAGCACGATCCACAAGCCGACCATGCGGGCGCTGTCCTACGCACGAGCCACCCGTCCCTCCGTTCTCGAAGCCCTCACTGTTGCCGTCGAGCCCGAACGCACCGGCGACCTCGTTGCCGAATGGGACCGTCGGCAGATCCCCGTGCAACTCAAGATCCTCGACTCGCCCTACCGCGAGATCACCCGCCCCGTTGTCGACTACGTCAAGTCGATTC
Organism: Mobilicoccus sp.; assembly: GCA_032100225.1. Classification (GTDB taxonomy): domain Bacteria; phylum Actinomycetota; class Actinomycetes; order Actinomycetales; family Dermatophilaceae; genus Mobilicoccus. The sequence goes on along the minus strand of DAMDJY010000034.1, from coordinate 16,410 downwards.
GCAGCCACAGCCCGCGCGACGTCGTGACGGTCTATGTGCCCGAATACGTCGTCGGGCACTGGTGGGAGCACATCTTGCACAACCAGAGCGCTTTGCGTCTCAAGGCCGCTCTGTTGTTCACTCCGGGGGTGATGGTCGTGAGCGTTCCCTGGCAGTTGAAGTCTTCCGCGGGTGCGGAAGAGTGGTTCACCGGCGGTCAGTCCGCCCCGTCGGCCGTGCGCGGCCCGGGTCAGGGTCTCCAGTGAGCCGGGCGCACGCTTCGGCGCGGGGGCAGGCTCGCGAGTCCCTCGTCGGTGCCGAGTCCGACATGGAGTTGACCGACATCGCCCACGGCGGGCATGCCGTCGGCCGTGTCGAGGGTCAGGTCGTTTTCGTGCGTCACGGTCTGCCGGGTGAGCGCGTCATCGCGCGAGTGACCAAGGGCCGTGAGGGCGACCGGTTCGTCTTCGCCGACGCCATCGAGATCATCCGAGCCTCCGAACACCGCGTCGAGCCCCGCTGCCCGGTCTCCGGGCCCGGCGGTTGCGGCGGCTGCGACTTTCAGCACGTCGACCTCGCCCACCAGCGGCGTCTCAAGGCTTCGGTGCTGGAGACCCAGCTCGCGCGCCTCGCCAAGGTCGAGCGCGAGATCGAGGTCCGTCCCGTGCCGGGCGACACCGACGGTCTGCGCTGGCGCACCCGTGTGGAGTTCGCCGTCGACGAGGCCGGTCGCGCGGGCCTGCGCCCCCAGCGCAGCCACGACGTCATCCCCCTGGCCGACTGCCCCATCGCCTCCGAAGGCGTGCTGAGCACCGGTGTCCTGACCCAGGTGTGGCCCGGCATGCGGGCCGTCGACGTCGTCGCTCCCTCCACGGGGGATCCGGTCGTCGTCCCCGTTCCGCTCGAAGACGGACCTGCCGCCGAGGCGGGTCAGGACCCGACGGAGCCCGACGCGCACTCCAACGACGACACCGTCGTGGACCTCGAGGCCGACGAAGACGCCGGAACCGGTGTCGACGGCGAGGCCCACGCTGATGGCGACGTGGCGGTTGCCGTCACCGAGCCCGTGCCCGCCGAGCAGTACGTCGTCGAGCACGTCGAGGGATCGCGCTGGCAGGGTGATTTCGAGGTCCACGCGCGTGGGTTCTGGCAGGTTCACCCCGGTGCGGCGCGCACCTTCGTCGATCACGTGCTCGAGATCCTGGCGCCGCAGCCGGGGGAGCGGGCCCTCGACCTGTATGCCGGTGTCGGTCTCTTCGCCCGTGCGCTCGCCGACGCCGTCGGAGACGAGGGTGCTGTGCTGGCCGTCGAGTCCGACGAGCGGGCCTGCGCCTCCTTGGCGGCCGAGGGCGCCGACCTCGAACAGTTGGAGGTGCGCGCCGGGCTGGTGGCACACGAGCTGGCGCCCCTGGTCGAGGGTGGTGACGAGGTCGATCTCGTCGTCCTCGACCCGCCTCGTGCCGGTGCCGGGCCGGACGTCGTGCGTGACATCTGCGGGATGGCGCCGCGAGCCATCGCCTACGTGGCGTGTGACCCGGCAGCCCTCGCGCGCGACGTCGCCGCCGCGATGCAGGCCGGCTACGAGCTCGCCGACGTCGTCGGGTTCGACGCGTTCCCGATGACGCACCACGTCGAGGCCATCGCCCTGCTCGTCCCCGGCGCACGCTGATCGGAGAGCGAACCGATCGGGCGAGTCCCGCCCCGAACAGGGCCGGACTGCGAGAGGATCGGAGGAGGCGCAGGGAGTGAGCGCTGCGGTGTGTGGTTGAATAGTGGCAGATGTCTCGACATCGAGAGATCTGCTCTCCTGAACAGATCACCCGCCGAGGCAGCTACGACGAACGCGTATGACTCAACGCGAAGGAGCACAGGGTGAGCCAGGACAGCTTCAAGGCCAACGGCACTCTTTCCGCCGGCGGACAGACGGTCGACGTCTTCCGTATCTCGGCGGTCGAAGGGGCCGAAACCCTTCCGTACAGCCTCAAGGTTCTTCTCGAGAACCTGCTGCGTACGGAGGACGGCGCCAACATCACGGCCGATCACATTCGCGCTCTCGCCCAGTGGGACGAGAACGCCACGCCCGACACGGAGATCCAGTTCACTCCGGCCCGTGTCGTCATGCAGGACTTCACCGGTGTCCCGTGTGTCGTCGACCTCGCCACGATGCGTGAGGCCGTCGCCGACCTCGGTGGCGACCCGACGCGCATCAACCCGCTGGCGCCTGCCGAGATGGTCATCGACCACTCCGTGCAGATCGACGTCGCGGGCCGCCGCGACGCCTTCGAGATCAACCAGGACTTCGAGTACGAGCGCAACAAGGAGCGTTACCAGTTCCTGCGCTGGGGCCAGACGGCCTTCGACGACTTCTCGGTCGTCCCCCCGGGCACCGGCATCGTGCACCAGGTCAACATCGAGTACCTGGCCCGCGTCACCATGGTCCGCGACGGCGTGGCCTACCCCGACACCTGCGTCGGCACCGACAGCCACACCACGATGGTCAACGGCCTCGGTGTGCTCGGCTGGGGCGTCGGCGGTATCGAGGCCGAGGCGGCCATGCTGGGCCAGCCCGTCTCGATGCTCATCCCGCGCGTCGTCGGCTTCAAGCTGACCGGTTCGATGAACCCGGGCGTCACCGCCACGGACGTCGTGCTCACCATCACCGAGACCCTGCGCAAGCACGGCGTCGTCGGCAAGTTCGTCGAGTTCTACGGCGAGGGTGTCGCGGCGTTGCCGCTGGCCAACCGCGCCACGATCGGCAACATGAGCCCCGAGTTCGGTTCCACCTGTGCGATCTTCCCGATCGACGACGTGACGCTGGACTACCTGCGCCTGACGGGTCGCGACGAGAACCACATCGCTCTCGTCGAGGCGTACGCCAAGGAGCAGGGCATGTGGCTCGACCCGAGCGCCGAGGCCCGCTACAGCGAGAAGGTCGAGCTCGACCTCTCCACCGTGGTGCCGAGCATCGCCGGCCCCAAGCGGCCGCAGGACCGCATCGAGCTGACCGACGCCAAGGAGGCCTTCCGTAAGGTTCTCCCGGCGTACGTCAAGACCGACGAGGTCCACACGCCCGAGGAGGACGCGGGCAGCTTCCCCGCCTCCGACCCGGCCGCGCCCGGCGACGACAACGCCTCCGGCGGGCAGGCCCCGGCCGAGACGGGCAGCGTCACCGGCCGTCCGAGCAAGCAGGTCGCGGCCAAGAACGCCGCTGGCGAGGACGTCATGCTCGACCACGGTCACGTGGCCATCGCGTCGATCACGTCCTGCACCAACACCTCCAACCCCTCGGTGATGATGGCGGCGGGTCTGCTGGCCCGCAAGGCCAACGAAAAGGGCCTCAAGGCCAAGCCGTGGGTCAAGACCTCCATGGCGCCGGGTTCGCAGGTCGTCACGGGTTACTACGAGCGTGCGGGTCTGTGGCCCGACCTGGAGTCCCTCGGGTTCCACCTGGTCGGTTACGGCTGCGCCACCTGCATCGGTAACTCCGGCCCGCTGTCGGACGAGATCTCCGCGGCCATCAACGAGAACGACCTGTCGGTCACGGCAGTCCTCTCGGGTAACCGCAACTTCGAGGGCCGCATCAGCCCCGACGTCAAGATGAACTACCTGGCCTCCCCGCCGCTGGTCATCGCGTACTCCCTGGCCGGAACGATGGACTTCGACTTCGAGACCGAGGCCCTCGGCCAGGACTCGGACGGCAACGACGTCTTCCTCAAGGACATCTGGCCCGCCTCCGACGAGGTTCAGGCCGAGATCGACAAGGCCATCAGCCGCGAGCTGTTCGTCGAGGACTACAAGGACGTCTTTTCCGGCGACCAGCGCTGGCAGGGCCTCGACACCCCCGAGGGCAAGACGTTCGCGTGGGACGCCGAGTCGACGTACGTGCGCAAGCCCGACTACTTCGAGGGCATGACGATGGAGCTCACGCCCGTCGAGGACGTCAAGGGTGCGCGCGTGCTGGCCAAACTGGGTGACTCGGTCACGACCGACCACATCAGCCCCGCCGGTTCGATCAAGGCCGACAGCCCCGCAGGCAAGTACCTCGCCGAGCACGGTGTGGACCGTAAGGACTTCAACTCTTACGGCTCGCGTCGCGGTAACCACGAGGTCATGGTGCGTGGCACGTTCGCCAACATTCGTCTCAAGAACCTGCTGCTGGACGGCGTGGAGGGCGGCTACACCCGCAACTTCCTCGCTGGTGGCGAGCAGACGACGATCTACGACGCGTCCGTCGCCTACCAGGACGCCGGCGTTCCGCTGGTCATCCTCGGTGGCAAGGAGTACGGCTCTGGCAGCTCGCGTGACTGGGCCGCCAAGGGCACGCGTCTGCTGGGCGTCAAGGCCGTCATCACCGAGAGCTACGAGCGCATCCACCGCTCCAACCTCATCGGGATGGGTGTTCTGCCGCTGCAGTTCCCCGAGGGGCAGAGCGCCGACAGCCTCGGCCTCGACGGCACGGAGACCTTCGACATCTCGGGCATCACCGAGCTGAACGAGGGCCGCACGCCCAAGACGGTCAAGGTCGTCGCCACCAAGGAGTCGGGTGAGACCGTCGAGTTCGACGCGGTCGTCCGCATCGACACCCCCGGTGAGCGCGACTACTACCTGAACGACGGCATCCTGCAGTACGTGCTGCGCTCGCTCGTCAAGAGCTGATCGAGCACCTCTGCATCACCGCTCGACACCACGGCGAGGGCCGTCCGGAATCCGTTCCGGGCGGCCCTCGCCACATTTGTGCTGAGGATGGGTTCACCGGCGGCGGCACTGGCCTTCCTTGTTGCCCTCGACGATGTTGCGGCCGCCGGTGAGGGCGTTGCGGTTGCTCTTGCACTGCAGGTTGCCGTCGACACGGTTGGCCGTCACGGCCTGACGGCCACGGTTGCCGAACAACTGGATGTCACCGTCGATTCGGTTGCGGTTGACCGTGGCGGACTGGCCCCGTTCGAGCTGCACGTTGCCGTCGACGGTGGTGTTCGTTGCGATGACCCAGCGGTGGTTCTTGCTCTGGATGTCGCCGTCTACCCGGGAGCTGCTGATGCGCAGGTCGGCGCGCGTGCCGACCTTGATGTTGCCGTCGATCCGGCTGTTCTTGATGACGCAGGTCGCCCGGTCGCACCACGGTGTCCTTGTTGATGGTGCGATTGCTGATCGTGCCGTTGCAACGCATCTCATCGGCCGAGGCAGACGTGGCGGAGATTCCGACCATGCCGGCTCCGGCCATGACGGCAGCAGCAGCGGTGGCGGTGACGCGGCGAATGGTGTTCATGATCTCTCCTGGCTCGGGTGACCTCGCATCGAGGACGGGGGCTCTCTGCCCCGATGAGATCCAGCCTGGAGCTCCGCTGTGACACCGGCGTGAGGCCTTCGTGAGAGCTTCCTCATCGGGGCGGGAGATGCCTGATGCACTTTCAGGAGCGCAACCCGTGAGCACCCTTGCGGCGCAACGCTCCACACAACGGCGAGGGCCGTCTGGAATCTGTTCCGGCGGCCCTCGCCGCGTTGTGTGGACTTGGTCGCGAGAGGCCGCGTTCGTGTTGGCGCAGAGTTCAATTCCCGCGATGAAGGTGTGAGGTGTCGGGCATCCACTGCCCCTGCCACCTCTCCTCGAAGGGCACCTCCATGCGCACCCAGATCCTGATCGCTGCGGCCCTCGCCGCGACATCTGCCTTGCCTGCCACCGCGGCTCTCGCGCTTCCCGCCTCCACCGTGCAGGCGGCCTCCGCGACGGTGACCGCGCCGTCGGTCTCTGCCATCGAGAAGGTGCCCAACCGCAAGACGATCCCGACCCCCGCCAGCTTCCGTCGTAACGGCATCACGGCGCACCGCGGGTTCTCCGGTGGGCACCCCGAGAACACCCTCGAGTCGCTGCAGGCCGGTATCGATCTCGGTGCCGACTGGATCGAGACCGACGTGCACACGACCAAGGACGGCATCCAGGTCGTTCTGCACGACACCACGACGGGACGGACCGCTGGGATCGACCGCATCGTCCGCGAGTCGACGTGGGACGAGCTCAAGAACCTCGACGTGAACAGCGAGTACCGCGACATGTTCGGCCTGCCGGTCGAGCAGGTTCCGGCCCAGCGCATGCCGCTGCTGTCCGAGGTGCTCGACCTGATCGCCAAGCAGAACCGGACGCGCCTGCAGTTGCAGCCCAAGGACGCCGAGTCCACGGCCGCGGCTGTCGCCATGGTGCAGAAGCGTGGCCTGCAGGCGCACGTCGGCTTCAACGACGGCGACCTCGCCAAGATGAGCCTGGTCAAGAAGTTCGACCCGTCGCTCTACGTCTTCTGGGACCTCCCCGCCAAGGGTGACCTCGCGCAGGAGATCGAGACCGCGCGCACCTGGGGCTTCGACGCCCTCGTCCTCAACCAGGCCCGCGTTACGCCCCAGACCATCCAGCAGATTCAGAACGCGGGCTTCGAGGCCGGCGCGTGGACGGTGAACGACACCGAGACCATGCGCACCTTCCTCGGGTGGGGCCTGGACCGCCTGTACACCGACCACGCGGATCGCGCGCTGCTCATCGCCGGCCGGGATGCCCGCAAGGGATTCGCTCACCAGTTGCTGTCGTACTGGTCCATGGACCCGACGAACGGCTTCCGTCAGGTCGAGGACCTGGGGTCGCCCAATCCCATGCGCGCCGCTCGGCTCGTAGGTGACGCCCGACTCGTGCGGGGCAAGGCCGGAAAGGCCGTTCGCCTCGACGGCGCCGGGGACCGTCTCGACGTTCCCGTGCAGGTGCTGCCCGACAAGGCCCCGGAGTTCGCCGTGAGCGCGTGGTTCCGCTCGACGAGCGACCGCCCCCAGACGCTTATCACAACGACGGGGAGCTCGGTTGCCGCGCTCCAGGTCAAGACGGTCGGCGACGACGTGACCCTGTCGGCGACGACGGCAGCCTCGGGTCGCGAGGCGTTGACAGCTCCCGGCGCCGTTGCCTCTGGAAAGTGGCAGCACGTGGCCGTCGTGGTCCGCGAGCAGTCGGTGCGGATCGTCGACGGCAAGACGCTCGCCACCAGCGACAAGTTCGTCATCGATGGCACCCGTGGCCTCCGGATCGGCGCGAACGCGTCCGGCTCCGGCGAGTTCTTCACGGGTGACATCGACGAGGTGGCCGTGTGGAACCGCGCCCTCTCGCCCAAGGAGATCAACCAGCTCGCTGCGGGCAAGCGCATCCTCAAGCACTGATCGAGCAGCTCTGCATCACACCGTTCGACACAACGGCGAGGGCCGTCCGGATCCGTTTCGGGCGGCCCTCGCCGCATTGCGTGGCTCTGCGGCTCTGGGCCGATACGCACCCTTGCGGCGCAAGGTAGAGGCGGGTGCCTTGTGAGACATGACAGCGCGAGGTGATGCTGCATTGACGCAGCTGCGACGTGGAGTGCTCGAGCACGCCGTGCTCGCGTTGCTCGAGCGCGAAGAGCGGTACGGGTACGACCTCGTCTCCGAACTGTCGGAGGCGGGTCTGGTCGCCAGTGAGGGGACCGTGTATCCGCTCCTCACGCGGCTGCGCAAGGACGACCTCGTCACCACCGTCTGGCGGGAGTCGGACTCCGGTCCGGCACGCCGCTACTACCGAATCAGCACGGCGGGGGAGACCTCCCTCACCGAGTTCAGGTCGGCCTGGTCGCAGTTCAGCGCCACGGTCGACGCCGTCCTCGACGGGTCCCAGCGAAAGGATCGGTCATGATGCAGGCCGCGAACACCCATCCTCTTGCCGCCTCCTACCTCGACGCCTCCGCGCGGCCGCAGGCGTCCTCCCTGCTGGTGATGCAGCGGACCTCGTCGCGGATGTCGGCGAGCACCTCGACGTCGCACTCGCCGACATCGACCGGCGCGATCCCGATGCCGACACCCAGGTCAGGGCTGTCCTCGAACGTCTGGGCGAACCCTCGGATCTCGTCGCCGCTGCGTCGGAGCAAACGCCGCAGGCCGCATCGGGGTCGTCGGCGCCCCCTGATGCCGGCGCGTCCCACACAGCGTCTGTGGCCCGAGCCCGCCGCGCCGTGTGGTTCTTGCTGGGAGCAGGTCTGCTGCCAATGGTCGCCTCCGGTCTGGTGGCTTTCGCCTCCAACCTGTTGGCTCCGTTATGGCCCATCGCCTTTGTGATGTGGGCGATCGGCATGTGGTCTTTCGTCGCCACGAACGCCTTCACCGCTCGTGAACGGCTGTGGGGCGGGCTTGTCCTCGGCACCGCCTGCCCGGCGAATATCGTTTCTTGTGGGTGGAGTAATGCTGGCCGCTTCCATGGCGCTCGAGGCGAGCGGGGACTGCAGCGTCGTCGACGGCATGCACATGTGCACCCAGAGCCGGCCGATCAGTGCAGCACCTGCGGAACTGATTTTCGGCATTGCGCTGGTGGTCACCCCGGTGATTCTGCAGCTCGTCACCGCCGGGATTCTCCTGCGCCGCCTCAACCACAAGGTGCTCTGACCCGCGGCATGAGAAGCGGGGCCCTGTCTACGTCATTGGTGAGTGGAGATGTTCGGTGAGGCGGGCGCGCAGGTCGGGGTCGGCCGCCAGCCGAGCGGACACCTCGACGACGTCACCGCTGAATGCCTCGGCCACAGCGGCGTCAGGGGTGCGGGCGAGGTCGGCGAACAGCTCGCGTTGGGATCGAAACGGCCAGGGGCGATCCGAGCGGACAACCCCGTGCCAGGAGACGTAGAGGTCGATCTGATCGGGCTCGGGGAGCAGCCTCACGGCAGAGCTGGCGTCCAGCGAGCCGCCGATCGATGCGAGCGACACGCGGTCGTAGTTGGGTTCGGTCGCATCGAGAGCGGCCAGGGCATCCGCATCGAGCCACGAGATCGTGACGGGAGTCCGGGCTCCGGGGCACGGGTAGGGCGCGGCGGCGATGAACCCGCGCACGCTGACATGCGCCGAGTGTCCGATCGCGACATCGAGCATCGTGACGGGCACGAAGGGCACCCGAGCGGTGGGGAGCTTGCTCGCCAACACCTCTGGGGCGGCGTTGGATCCGACCGCGACAACGGCACGCAGGCCGGACACGTCGAACCCCGCGAGCGGCTCCTCGACCGGCTCGAATCGTCCGATATCGAGCACGCCGGCGACCGCGTCCGTGGTCCAGGGGTAGTCGTGGGGAAGTCGTTCCATCACCCCAGAATCCCGGATCCCCGTGGCTCGGGGGTCCAGGCGCGCTGAGGTCAGGCCACGCCGGCGAGCGGAACCCCGGTGTGGTGCATGGCGAAGAGCTGGCCTCCGATGGTGTGCACGTCCATGTGCAGGCCGAAGATCGCTCCCAACGACGCCGTGGTCATGATCTCTTCGCACGTTCCGTCGGCCACGATCCGACCGTCGCGCAGGGCGATGATCCGGTCGGAGTAGGCGGCGGCGACGTTGATGTCGTGCACGACCATGACGACGGTCTTACCGAGCTCGTCGGCGGCGCGGCGCACCAGGCGCATCATGCTCGCCGCATGTGCTATGTCGAGGTTGTTCAAGGGCTCGTCGAGCAGCAGGTAGTCGGTGTCCTGCGCGATCGTCATCGCGACGAACGCCCGCTGACGCTGCCCGCCGGAGAGCTGGTCGAGAAAGCGGTGGCGGTAGGGGAGGAGGTCGAGAAACTCCAGGGCGCGCTCGACGTGCTCGCGATCCTCGGGCGTCACGCGCCCGCCGGTGTGCGGAAAGCGCCCGAATGTCACGAGCTCCTCGACGCGCAGCCGGGCGGTCAGGTGATTCTCCTGCCGGAGGATCGCCAGCGTGCGTGCAAGGTCTCGCCGCGACGCAGTGGCGACGTCGAGGCCACCGACCTGCACCTGCCCCGACGATGCCGTCAGCAGGCGCCCGATGATCGTCAGCAGCGTCGACTTGCCGGCCCCATTGGGCCCGACGAGCGACGTCACGCCTCCCTCGCGGATCTCGCCGCAGACCGGGCCGAGGACCGTGAGGTCGCCGTAGGTCTTGGTGACGTCGGTGAAGGTGATCACAGCGTTCTCCTTTTCAGCAGGAGGATGAGGAACAGGGCGCCACCGACGAATTCGATGATCGTCGTGAGGAATCCGGCGGCGTAGAACACGTGCTGGAGAACGAACTGCCCACCCGCGAGGGCGATGACGCCGAGCGCGGTGGCCATCGGCACGACCGCTGCGTGACGGTAGGTGCCGGTGAGTTGATAGGCCAGGGTGGCGATGACGAACCCGAAGAACGTCAGTGGGCCCACGAGCGCGGTGGAGAACGAGACGAGGACCGCGATGAGGATGAGCGCCCGCGTCATCTCTCGCCGGTGCTCGACGCCGATGCCCAGCGCGGCCTCGCGGCCGAGCAGCAACGCGTCGAGAGTGTGGCGGCGCAGCCACGCGTAGATTCCCGCCGCCACACACACGCCGAAGGCGAGCGGCAGGTAGGAGGGGTCGACATCGGTGATGCGCCCGAACAGTTCGACCGAGAGCAGGTCGTAGTCGGTGGGGTGTAGCAGCCGCTCGAGGAACGTCGACAGGCTGCTGAACGCCATCCCGATGACGACACCGACGAGCAGCAGCACGTGCATGCTGCCGAACGTCCCCGAGAACAACCACCGGTAGAGCGCCACGGCGAACACGACCATCAGCCCGGTCTGCGCGAGCAGCATGGGGATGCCCTCGAGATCGGTGAGGATCATCCCGCCGAACACGGTGACGAGCACCGTCTGCAGGAGGACGAACAGGCTGTCGAAACCCATGATCGAGGGCGTGAGGATGCGGTTGTCGGTGACGGTGTGGAAGACGACCGTCGCGAGCGCCTGCGTAAACGACGCCACGAGGATCGCCCCGGCCGTCGGCCACCGCAGTGAGAACGCGAACTCCCACGGGCCCACGACGAAGGCAAACAGGTAGGCGCCCAGGGCAATCAGGGCAACGACCCATGCCGCCGCGATCCGCAACCACGGCCTGGCGGCGTGATCCTGACGATCCAGGAGAGCTCGGACCCCGGGGCGTCGCATGGCGGAGGAGGTGGCAGCGGTTCCGCTGAACGGCGCCGACTCGGTGGTCGGCTCAAGCGCTGACATCGGCACGGTTCCTCACGACGAAGGCGACGAAGACGACAGCGCCGACGACACCGAGGATCACCGACGCGGGGATCTCCATGGGCGCGACGACGGTGCGTCCGATCAGGTCGCAGATGAGCAGGAGAGCCGTGCCGGTCAGCGCCACCCACGGCAGGTTTCGGCGTAGGTCGTCGCCGAGCACCATCGACACGAGGTTGGGCACCACGAGGCCGAGGAACGGGATGAACCCGACGACGACCGACGTGATGCCGGTGGCCAGTGCCACGAGCGTCGTGCCGAGAAAGATGACGGCCCGATAGTTGAGGCCGAGGTTGGTCGCCGTCTCCTCACCGAGCCCGGCGACGGTGAACCGGTCGGCCGCGATCCACGCGACGATCGTGATGACGACGACCGCCCACATCGGCTCGTAGAAGCCCTCGACGATCGAGCTGAACCCGCCCGAGCGCCACGTCGACATCGACTGCAGCAGGTCGAACTGCCCGGCCAGAAAGGTGGAGACGGCGCCGACGACCGCGCCGAGCATGATCCCGGCGAGCGGCACGACGATGGAGTTGCGCACAGCGATGCGCCGCAGGATCGACAGGAACACCATCGTGCCGACAAACGCGAACGCGCTCGCGATGAGCATCCGGCCCATGACGGGTGCCCCCGGCCACACGATGAGCGTGACGAGGATGCCGAGCCCGGCCCAGTCGGCCGTGCCTGCGGTCGTCGGCTCGACGAACCGGTTCTGCGTGATCATTTGCATGATGACGCCGCAGACGCTCATCGCCGTGGCCGCGAAGATCAACGCCAGGGTGCGCGGAACGCGGGAGATGAAGAACATCCGCATCTGCTCGGGGTCGTGCCACATCTGCGCGAGCGTGATGTCGTAGCCGCCGATGAACAACGACGCGACGATCAGCGCGATCACGAGGACGACGAGCGCACCCATCGCCGCGGCGACCGCCGGCGTCCGTGCACGCCCGTGAGCGGCCGAGGATGCTCCCGGCCGCTCACGAACAAGGGTGGAAGAGCTCACTTGGCGGCGTCGGCCTTGCCGAGGACGTCCGCGATCCGGGTGTAGGCGTCCGTGTACGCCTGGATGCCCTCGGTGACGTAGAAGTTGTCGGCGAGGTACACGATCGCGTCATTCTCGACGAAGGTCGTGTTGGCCCAGGCCTTCTGCGCCTCGACGGTCTTGGTTGCCGGGGTGACGGCCTTGCCGGGCTCGGCGGTGGCGGCGTCACGGTCCATGACGACCATGACGTCGGGGTTGGCCTGCGCGACCGTCTCCGGGGCGAGGCCGGAATCCTGGTGCACCGACTCGGAGTTGGCCTGCGTGGCGAACACGTCGGTCATCTCCAGCGGCTGCAGCAGGGGGCTGATGCGCCCTGCGCCGTTGTCGATCTTGCCGCCACTGTGGTTGGCCAGGAACGCCGTCTTGCCCCTGCTCGCCGCAGCGGCCTGGGCAACCGCCTCGTCGAGACCGGCGTTGAGCTTGTCGGCCTCGGACTTCTTGCCGAAGATCTCGCCCAGCGCGCTCGTCTGGCTCTTCAGGGTGTCGACGTAGCCGTCCTTCTCGGTGCTCGGCGCCAGGTCGATGACCGGGGCGACCTTCTGCAGGTCACCGGTGACCTTCTCGAACCGCTTGCCGCCGATGATCAGGTCCGGCTGGGCCTGGGCGACGACCTCGAGCTTGGGCTCACGGTGCGTGCCCACATCGAGGATGTTCGCGTCCTTCGCCCACGCGTTCATGTTCTCCGGCAGCAACTGCTTGGGCGCCGCCACCGGCGTGATGCCGAACGCCTGGAGCGTCTCGAACGACGTGTTGTCCAGAGCCACGACGCGCTGCGGGTTGCGGGGCACCTCGACCTCGCCCGCGTTCGTCGCGACCTTGACGGTGCCACCCTCGCTGGGCGACTGCGCTGCTGCTTCGCCCTGTCCGTTCTGGGCGGCCTGACCGCAGCCGGCAAGAGCAAGGACGAGGGTGGCGGGGATCGCGGCAGCTGCGACGCGCATGTGTGGCTCCTATGGAGTAGTTAGGCGGACCTTATGAAGGCAACCCTAACCTAATTTGCGGAGGTCGGGAAATGCACGACACGAGCGAGATCGAACGCCGACGGGCGAGCACTCACCCCATGGTTCGAGGTGAGCGGCCGCCCGTCACGGATGGATCTGTACTGCACAGCCGCTGCGCAATCAATTGGGCTGCAGTCGAAATCGAGTCAGCTGGGCTCGTCCGGCACGAAGGGAGCCGCGTCCGCGTCCTGCCGTAGACGCGCACGGAGTCGGGCGGCGGCATCGTCCATCGACGCAGGGTCGGGGTCGCTCTGCGCCTGGGCGAAGTCGAAGTCTGCGGGGGAGTCGGCCGGCCAAACGTGCAGGTGCAGGTGGTTGACCTCGAACCCCTGGATCGCCATCAGCGGCCGCACGCAGTCGAACTCGACCCGCTGCGCCCGCCCGATGGTGTGCGCGACACGAGACAGGTGCGCGAACAGGTCGGGCTCGGCATCGGTCCACACGTCAACCTCCTCACGCGGCACGACCAGCGTGTGTCCCGGCGTGATCGGCCCCGCCGTCAGGAACGCGACGCACTTCTCGTCGCTCCACACGAAACGGCCCGGGATCTCTCCGGCGATGATGCGGCTGAAAATCGTCGTCATGCCCCTACCGTAGGCCGCTGCCTGCGGCCGGAACGGGGTGGGCGGGTGCTGGGAACCGGTGTCTGGTGCCGGGGCCGGGATCGGGCTCCCGCAGACGGGAAAAAGCGTTCTTAGTCTGCGGAAACCCGACCCCGGCCCCTTCGCGGTCGTGGTCCTGGCCCGGCAGCTCGGTGGTCACCGGGTCGGGCCGGATTCTGCGCTGAAGGGTTGTCGGTGGGCTCGTGCAGTCTGGTGGGCATGAACGACTCACGGGTTCCGCCGGGCTGGCCGGCGCAGGTGCTCCCCGCCGGGGCGGCCGGGTGGGAGGACACCGCCACCGAATGGTTGCTCGATCAGTGCCCCGCCGACCACCGCGGGCAGCCGATCTGGCGACGGCAACCGATTGCCCTGGCCTGGATTGCGCGTCACCACGTTCAGGCGCAGGTCGAGGCCATGCGCACCTGCTACCGCACGGCGCGCGTCGGGCTGTCCGAGCACATCGGACCCGACTCGATGCCCCAGGTCCTCACCGCCCTCGAAGCCGAAGGGCTCCGCCTGCGGGCGGTGGCCAGGGCGACCGAACTCGTCGAAGACGCCCTGCGCGGCAAGACCTACGTGCCCCGCCTCTGACCGTCGGGGCACAGAGGCCCCGCCGGTCACAGCGGTGGGCGTGGATCAGCCCGTGTTCTGCAGACCGGCGGCGGCGCCGTTGACGGTGAGGAGGAGGGCGTGGCCCCATGCCTCGCGGTCGATCGGCTCGGCCCCAACGGCGGCCGGGAGCCGCAGGACCCGAAGTGCCTTGTGCTGGAGGTGACTCAGCGCGTCGATGTAGGGCTGGCGCAACCCGACGGCCGTGCGCAGGTGCGGCTTGCGCTCCAGGAGCTCGCTCTGGTCGAGCACCTCGAGCACCAAGCGGCGCGCGAGGTCGAACTCGGTGAGGATCTGGTGCGCGAGGTCGGGCCGCTCGCCGAGGGCGAGGAACTTCTCGGCCAGGGCACGGTCGGCCTTGGCCAGGCTCATCTCGGCGACGTCGATCATCGACGCGAACAGCGGCCAGTCGGCATACGCACGGCGAAGCAGCTCGATATCGCCCACGGCCGCGAGTCCGCTGCCCAGGCCGTACCAACCCGGCAGGTTGACTCGCGTCTGCGCCCACGAGAACACCCACGGTATGGCCCGCAGATCGTCGAGGCTGCGGCCTGTGTCGGTGCCGCTGCGACGACTGGGGCGTGATCCCAGACGCAGGTCGCCGATCTCGTCCAGCGGGCTGACGGCGGCGATGAGGTCGGCGAACCCGTCCTGCGTGACCAGGGCGCGGTAGCAGCCGCGGCTCTGCGCATCGACGATCTCGGCCAGGCCGCGGTACTTCTCCGCGGCAGCCTCGCGGGCGGTGCTGCGGTCGGGGGCATCGGCCAGCAGCACGGCCGACGTCAGGCGCTCGAGGTGACGCTGCCCGATGACGACGTCGCCGTACCGCGCGAAGATCACCTCGCCCTGCTCGGTCACCTTGAAGCGTCCGTCGACCGATCCGCTCGGCTGCGCCATGATCGCGCGGTGCAGCGGGCCACCGCCGCGGCCGAGCGAGCCGCCACGGCCGTGGAAGAGCGTCATCTCGACGTTCTCGGCCTTGGCCCAGGCGACGAGTTGGCGCTCGGCGTGGTCCAGGGTCAAGGTCGCCGACGCGGGCCCGACGTCCTTGGCGGAGTCGGAGTACCCGACCATGACCTCGACGCGGCGGCCGTTGCGAGCCCAGTGCTCGCTCGTGCCAGGGAGTTTCGCGAGGTCGGCGAGGATCCCGGGAGCGTTCTGCAGGTCTTCGCCGGTCTCGAACAGGGGGATGACCTCGAGGTCGAGCGGACGGTCTCCGACGGCGAGACGGGCCAGGGCACGCACGGCGGCGAGGTCGGCTGCGCGCCGGGTGAAGCTGACGATGTAGCGGCCGCAACTGCGCGGGCCCCACCGGTGCTGCAACCACGCCACGACGCGGATGGTGTCGAGCACCTCACGCCCCATGTCGGAGGTCGGCTGCACCAACCGCGGCCACCCCTCCCGGGCGAGACGGTCGAGAAAATCGGCGTCCGCGACGGCCGACTCCGGATCGGCGACGACCTCGGGCCCCAGCGCGCGCAGCAGTTCGAGCAGGACCCGCTCGTGCACGTGGCTGTGCTGACGCACCTCGAGCTCGGCGAGGTGAAAACCGAAGGTCTCGACGAGCCAGATGAGGCTCTGCAACTCGCCGCGGGCGCTGCGGTGGTCCCCGGATCCGGCGAGGCTGTCCTGCACGAGGCGAAGATCGGCCAGCATCTCCTCGGGAGTCGCGTAGGCGAGACCGACCTGCTCGGCCCGGGTTGCCTCGACGCGGGCGGCCACGACGAGCAGCTTCTGCCGGTGCGGCTCTCCAGGGGAGTTCTTGACGATCTCGGCGAAAGCGTCGGGCATGGCGACGGCATCGGAGGCCAGCGCTGCCACGAGGTCGTCGGACGGGGGCGTCGAGACGACGTCCATCGTCAGGGTGCGGGCGACCCGGTCGGCGTGGCCGGCGAGCAGGGTCAGGGCCGTGTGCGCCTGGGTGGCGAGGGTGTCGCGCGTGACGGCGGCGGTGACGAAGGGGTTGCCGTCGCGGTCGCCGCCGACCCACGTGCCGAACCGGACGAACGCGGGCACGTGCGCCCCGGCACCACCCGAATCACCCGGGAGGGCGTTCTCGACGGCGCGGTAGAGGCGCGGCACGGCGCGAAAGAGGGTCTGGTCGAAGACCGACAACATGGTCTTGACCTCGTCGCGCGGCTCGGGCCGGTC
>DAMDJY010000033.1:20767-23742 GCA_032100225.1 Mobilicoccus sp. | reverse complement strand
GTCGTCGTCGACGAGGCGTACGCCGAGTTCGCCCGCCCCGGCACCCCTAGCGCACTGACGCTCCTTGAGGGCTGGCCCCGCCTCGTCGTCACCCGCACGTTGAGCAAGGCGTTCGCGCTCGCGGGCGGTCGCCTCGGCTACCTCGCCGCCGACCCGGCGCTCGTCGACGCGTTGCGCCTGGCGCGGATGCCCTATCACCTCTCCACCCAGAGCCAGGTCGTCGCGACCTCGGTGCTCGGGTTCTCCGACCTGATGCTCGGCACCGTCGAGACCATCAAGACTCAACGCGACCGCATCGTCGCCGAACTGCCCTCGCTGGGTTACGAACCAGTCCCGAGCGACGCCAACTTCGTCCTCTTCGGTGGCGTCGCGGATGCCCCCGCCCTGTGGCAGGCGCTGCTGGACGAGGGCGTGCTGGTCAGGGATGTCGGTCTGTCCGGGTACCTTCGGGTGACGGCCGGGACCCCTGCCGAGGTGGACGCCTTTCTGGCGGCCCTCGCGCGGCACCCGGGAACACGAAAGGACGTTGCATGACCACGCACCGCACCGCCACCATCAGCCGGGCGACCTCGGAGAGCAGTATCGAGCTCTCCATCGACCTCGACGGCACGGGTGCCAGCGATGTGTCGACCGGTGTGCGGTTCTACGACCACATGCTGGCCAGCTTCGCCAAGCACAGCCTCATCGACCTGCACGTGCGGGCCGAGGGCGACGTGGACGTGGACGCGCACCACACGGTGGAAGATGTCGCGATCTGCCTCGGCGACGCGATCGCGCAGGCCCTGGGTGACAAGCGCGGCATCTCCCGTTTCGGTGAGGCCACGGTGCCGCTCGACGAGGCGTTGGCCCAGGCCGTCGTCGACGTGGCCGGGCGCCCCTACTGCGTGCACTCCGGTGAGCCCGAGGGTCAGCAGTACGTCATCATCGGCGGACAGTACGTCGGCAGCCTCACCCGGCACGTGGTCGAGACCCTCGCTCACCACGCCGGATTGGCCATTCACGTCACGGTCTTGGGCGGGCGCGACCCGCACCACATCGTCGAGGCCCAGTTCAAGGCCCTCGCGCGCGCCATGCGGTTCGCCGTCCAGCGCGATCCGCGCATCGAAGGGATTCCCAGTGCCAAGGGCGCGCTCTAGGCTGGCGCGCCGGACCGCGAGCACGACGGTCACCGGCGAGGGCATGGTCCTCACGCGAGCCCGCCCCGATGCGGTCGCGTGGTGGGCCAGGCGTGGCCTGGGTGCCGTAGTCGTCGTCCCTCGGGGTGACTGGACCCTGGTCAGCCCGGCGGGTCGGCCCAAAGCTCGGTACCCATACGATGACGCGGTCCGCACGCTGGCCGGGCGGCCGGTGTCGGGTCGGATGCGCCCGGCGCTCGGATTCTTCCGTGTCGGCAAGCAGGCCGTCGTCACGCTGCACCCGCGACGCCGATTCGCTGCCACGCGCTGGATGATCTGGACCCCGCGCGACGGGCTGGTGACCCCCCGGGGTCTGCCTGTGGCCCGGCCGAGCGACGTGGCACGCGCCGCCGGTGCCGACGAGCTCGTTGCCACGCACCTCGAAGAGATCGTCGCCGATGTGGGCGCGACCGCGCAGGAGGTGCTGGCCGCGGTGATCGGCGTTCTCGGATTGCCCGGCCTCGACGTTCTCACCGGCACGACGGCTGCGGCCGACGTGCCCGGCGCCCGCCTCATCGTGCCGGCCGACCGGTACGCGCGGGCCTTCGACAAGTTGGTGAGAGACCGAGCGGACGAGCACGACCGGACGGGATGGGATCTGGATGACTGACACGGCGCAGCTGCCACAGACGGCACCGAACGACGAGACCGTCGCGCCGATCGAGGGACGCCCGCACGTGGCCGTCCTCGACTACGGCAGCGGCAACCTGCGCTCGGCGGTGCGCATGCTCGAACGCCTCGGGGCCGAGGTCGAGCTGACCTCCGACCGTGACCGTGCGATCGGCGCGGACGGGCTCCTCGTGCCGGGCGTCGGCAACTTTCACGCCTGTATGAAGGGACTCCGGGCGGTCGAGGGTCCCCGCATCGTCGACACTCGGTTGGCAGGCGGACGCCCGGTCCTCGGGATCTGCGTCGGCCTGCAGGTGATGTTCCAGACCTCCACCGAACCGAGCACGGCGCCCGCCGAAGGTCTCGGCCAGTGGCCGGGCATCGTCGACCGGCTGCCCGCCGCCGTGGTGCCCCACATGGGGTGGAGCACCGTCGACGTACCCGAGGGCAGCACCCTGTTCGCCGGTGTCGAGGGTGAACGCTTCTACTTCGTGCACTCGTACGCCGTCCGGGACTGGACGCTGACCCCGCACGGACCGTTCGAGGTCGTCGCGCCGCGCGTCACGTGGGCCGAGCACGGGGGCCCGTTCGTGGCCGCCGTCGAGAACGGGCCGCTGACCGCCACGCAGTTCCACCCCGAGAAGTCCGGCGACGCCGGCGCTCGCCTCATCCGCAATTGGCTCGAGACGCTCTGAGCCTCGCGCCACGCTGTTCTGTTCACCGCGGCAGCAACTGCATCCCTGACATTCCTGCGCACCCCCACCGAGAAGGAGCACCCATGACCTCCCCAGCCGGAACAGACGGCCCCATCCTCGAGCTCCTGCCGGCGGTGGACGTCGCCGGAGGCCGGGCCGTGCAGCTCGTCCAGGGTGTCGCCGGCACCGGTGGCGAATACGGTAATCCGCTCCAGGCTGCGCTCGCGTGGCAGGAGGCGGGCGCCGAGTGGCTTCACCTCGTCGACCTCGACGCCGCTTTCGGTCGCGGTGACAACGCGGCAGTCCTCGCCGACATCGTCGGGCGGGTGGACATGAAGGTCGAGATGTCGGGCGGCATTCGGGACTCCGCCACCTTGGAGCGGGCACTCGCCCCCGGCTGCCGCCGCGTCAACATCGGCACGGCCGCGCTCGAGAACCCGGAGTGGACGGCCTCGATCATCGCCGAGTACGGCGACCGCGTCGCCATCGGCCTGGA
>DAMDJY010000033.1:0-20757 GCA_032100225.1 Mobilicoccus sp. | reverse complement strand
CGGTGAGACCCTGGCCGCCCGCGGCTGGACCCGCGACGGCGGAGACCTGTGGGAGACGCTGGCCCGCCTCGACGCCGAGGGCTGCGCACGCTACGTCGTCACCGACGTGGCCAAGGACGGCATGATGGCCGGCCCCAACGTCGAGCTGCTCGCCCGGGTGTGTGAGCGCACCGATGCGCCGGTCGTCGCCTCCGGCGGCGTGTCCACCCTCGCCGACATCGAGGCGCTGCGCGCGCTCGTCCCGGCCGGGGTCGAGGGCGCCATCATCGGATCGGCCCTCTACCAGGGCTCCTTCACCCTGACCGAGGCACTCGACGTGGCGGGTCGGCGATGAGCGACGACACCCCGCAGGTGGACAGCGGTGGAATCCCGTTCTCGGGCCGCCAGCTCTCCGACCCCGGTTTCGCCGGCGACAGCGGCGCGTCCGACCCCGAGGTCGTGGCAGCGCTCGAGGCGTTGACCCGCAACGGTCGCACCGAGGACGTGCGTCAGGTCCTCCGCCTCCTCGCCTCGGCGCGAGTCATCGTCCCCGTCGTCGCGGCACCGCCCGGCACCGTGGTGCAGCACCACGACAAGGGCGACGACCACGGTCACGACGAACATGGTCACGACCACGACGGGCACGAGGGCCACGGTCATGGTGCGCACGACGTGCCGAGCAACGGCACGGAGATGGCCACCATCACGCTGACCTCGCCGGACGGGCACAAGGCCATGCCGGTGTTCACCGGTGTCGAGACGTTGGCGGCCTGGGACGCCTCGGCGCGTCCGAGCCCCACGCTGGTCCCCGACGTGGCGCGTTCGGCGGTGGAGGACGGGTGCGACACCCTCCTCGTGGATCTCGGTGCGCCACACGCAGCGGCCCTGCCGATGTCACACCTGTGGGCCCTGGCCGAGGAGCGGGAGTGGACGCCGCCGCACGAGGACCCGATCGTCCGCCTCGCCGTGGCCGAGGCCGCGCAAGGCATCGACGGCCTGGTGCGGGCGCGCGCCGAAGACGGTGCGGCGACGCACGGACCCGGCGTGCTGCGGCTCGTGCTCGTCCTGCAGCCCGGCCTCGACCAGCAGGCGCTCGACCGCATCATCAGCACGATGGGGGAGCGCCTCGCCTCCCAGCCCGAGGTCCGCATCCGCATCGACGACCTCGCGGTGGTCCTGCATCACCCCGAGGCGGACGTCGAGGGCGCCTGACCCCTCTCAAGTGCAGCCGCGTGCAACCGCTTGCAGCCGCCTGCTGCGGTCCGGCTCTAGTCCGCTCATGACGCCGCCCGCCTCACCCCGATCGGGGGATGAGGCGGGCGGCGTCGTGCGTAGCTCGGCCTCCAGAGGCCGGCAGCAGCGGGACCGACAGCGGGTCATGAGGCTGCGTGTGTGTCCTTCTCCACGATGAAGCCCTGAGCTGCGGCGTCCTTGGCTTCGTCGTCCTCGCCGCCGGGGTTGTCGGCACCGAGCTCGGCTTCGACGAGGCTGCGAATCCTGCGGCCGCAGTCGGCGTCGACCTGCTCCCAGTACCAGAACGCACGCTCCAGCACCTCGCCGTGCACGCCCCCGAGGAGGTGACCGGCGACGGTCTGGCAGAAGCGTTCGCGCTGCCGGTCGTCCCACACGTCGCGGACCAGCATGCCTGCCTGGGTCCAGTCGTCGTCCTGCTCGTGCAGTTCGTAGGCGCTGCGCACGATGGCGCCGTCGGCCTCCCAGCCCACGTCGTCCGGGCCGTCGTTGTCGGAGAACGGGCGGCCCTCGCTGTTGGGGGCGTACGTGGGGCCGTCGTCTCCGAACTGGGTGTAGTTCATGTTGCCGTCGAAGTTGTAGACGGGCAGGTCGGCGCCGTTGTTGGGCAGGCCGCGCGGCTGGTTGACGGGGAGCTGGTCGGTGTGGGTGCCGACGCGGGCGCGATGGGCGTCGGCGTAGCTGAACACGCGGGCCAGGAGCATCTTGTCGGGGGAGAAGCCGATGCCGGGCACGGTGTTGCTCGGCGCGAACGCGGCCTGCTCGATCTCGGCGAAGTGGTTCTTGGGGTTGCGGTTCAGCGTCATCGTGCCGACCTCGACGAGGGGGTAGTCGCTGTGCGGCCACACCTTGGTCAGGTCGAACGGGTTGAACCGGTACGTCTTGGCGTCCGCGTACGGCATCAGCTGCACCGAGAGGGTCCAGCTGGGGAACTCGCCACGGTCGATGGCCTCGAAGAGGTCTCGACGGTGGAAGTCGGCGTCTGCGCCGGCGATCTCGACGGCCTTCTCGCCCGTGAGGCCCTGCACGCCCTGGTTGCTGTGGAAGTGGTACTTGACCCAGTGCTTCTCACCGGCGGCGTTGCTCCACAGGTAGGTGTGCGAGCTGTACCCGTTCATGAACCGCCAGGAGCGGGGGATGCCGCGGTCGCCCATGAGGTACGTGACCTGGTGGGCCGATTCGGGGGTCAGGCTCCAGAAGTCCCACTGCATGTGGTTGTCGCGCAGGCCGGAGTCGGCGAGGCGCTTCTGGCTGCGGATGAAGTGCTGGAACTTCATCGGGTCGCGCACGAAGAACACCGGGGTGTTGTTGCCGACGAGGTCGAAGTTGCCCTCGGTGGTGTAGAAACGCAGCGAGAATCCGCGCACGTCGCGCCAGGTGTCGGGCGAGCCGAGTTCACCGGCGACGGTGGAGAAGCGGGCCAGCATCTCGGTCTTCGTGCCCGGCTGGAACACGGCGGCCTTGGTGTAGGCCGACACGTCGCCGGTGACCTGGAACTCGCCCCAGGCGCCCGAGCCCTTGGCGTGCGGACGACGCTCCGGGATGTTCATACGGTTGAACTTGGCCATCGTGTCGACGAGGTGCGTGTCGTGCAGGAGCAGCGGGCCGTTGGGTCCGACCGACAGGGAGTGCCGGTCACTGACGGCAGGCGCACCGTTGGACTGGTAGGAGCCGCTGGTGTCGGCTGAGGTGCCGCCCGGCATATCGCCGGAGCGTGGGGTGATCGGGGTGGACATGGGAGTCCTTTCCACTGCTGAGTTCGGGTCTGTTCAACGGTAGGGACAACGGGTGCAGGGTGGTACCCCCGCGCCGATCGTTTGTCTCGATGGAGTCGATCGACGCGGGAGCGGGGAGAGGCTCAGTTGCCGAACCACCCCTGAACTGCGGAGACGAGCGCGCGGGCGAAGTCGTCGTCGTCGTGGGAGCCGCGGATCCAGGCGGTGAAGTCGCCGCCGACGCAGGCATCCAGCTCCGAGCGGCATTCGGCGGTCTCGGTGAGCGCACGCGTCAGCATCGCCTCGGCCTGATCGGCGTCGCCGTAGACGAACGGATAGTCCTGCGGCAGCAGGGCCCACGCCCAGGGGAGGTCGGGGAAGACGCCGACGGCGCCGGCGAGCATGGCCTCGAGATACTCCAGGCCGTAGGACTCCTCTTGTGCTGTGGCGAGGAAGGCCGTCGTGCCGGCCAGCGCGGCCCAATAGCCTGCCTTCGTCGGCGTCAGCGGGCCGACATCGGCCCACGTCTTGGTCGCGATCTGCTCGGCCGCGTCGGTGGTGAGATCGCGCTGGTGCAGACGGATGTGCGCCCGGAGCGGGGTGCGCTGCGCGACGCGCTCGACGACGTCGACGAACTGCTGCGGGTTCTTGCGGGAGTCGAGGTAGATCGCCGGGTAGAGCACCACCGGCACCTCGGGCTCGTGCCGCGGCTGCACCCGATCGGTGTCGACGCCCAGGTTGACCCAATTGAGCCGGGTCTCCGAGGCGACCTGCGGCACCACCCACATGCGGATGACGTCTCGCATCCACGAGGCGGTGCGCTCGGAGTTGCAGAAGGTGGGAAACAGGGCGGCGGACATGCCGATGGCCGCGTAGTTGACCGGGTGGTGGTAGGTCGAGGGCGACGTCCACACGAAGTTCATGAGGCGCGGCTCGTCGCCGCGGGAGTGCAACGTCTGCCACACGGCGATCGAGTCGATGACGTCCATGTTGATGACGAGCGCGTCGGCAGGATCGAGATAGTCCAGAGGCACCATGTCGAACCCGTCGCAATGGCGCATCGTGCGTCCGACCAGCATCGACCCGGGGAAGACCCGCAGGAGTCGCCGCACCAGGGAGGGGCCGGCCTCCTGCCCGAGGATGCGACCGTCGGTGTCGACGATCTCCTCGTTAGCGACGAATCCGTACTTGATCGCGATCACCATGACGTCCCCTGCCACCCGCAGTACCGGGGTGGGCCGGGTGCCACCCCGTGATGATCCAGGTTAGGCCCGCACGCTGACCGGACGGGGGTGATGCCGACGGATGTGATGCAGTCGATCTCTGCGCGTCCCACCTGGCCTCGGGCGCCGGAGGTCTACACCGACTGGATCATGGTGGCGGGGTCCTGCTAACCTTGTTCCGATCGGTCGTGTCGTACCGACGTCTGCCATGCGAAAGCGCGGTGTTCGTCGACCAGAGCACGACTGCCCCGAAGAGAAGCCGCTCACCACGCTTCCACCCACGCGCCGCCTCAGGCACGCGGGTCGCACAGGCTCCCTGGTGGAGCTGTCTGCAGGTGCCGATGTTGCCATCGGCAGTTGCCGAGTGCTGTGGTGATCGGCCTTTCGCGGGGATCTCGCGAAGGGCCTTCGTCGTTTCCGGCTCGTGTCGGCGCCGCGCCGGTCCTTCGCCAAGGGCACGTCCGAACGGCAGCATTGAGACAAGGAGCTCGACATCAGCGACACCCGCATCAACGATCGCATCCGCGTCCCGCAGGTCCGACTCGTCGGACCCAACGGCGAGCAGGTCGGGATCGTCAAGATCGAAGAGGCCCTGCGCCTTGCCGGTGAGGTCGATCTCGACCTCGTCGAGGTCGCGCCCATGGCCAACCCACCGGTGTGCAAGCTCATGGACTTCGGCAAGTTCAAGTACGAGGCTGCCCTCAAGGCCCGTGAGACGCGCAAGAACCAGGTCAACACGGTCATCAAGGAGATCAAGCTCCGCCCCAAGATCGACCCGCACGACTACGGCACCAAGAAGGGCCACGTCGAGCGGTTCTTGAACGCGGGCGACAAGGTCAAGGTGACGATCATGTTCCGCGGTCGTGAGCAGTCACGTCCGGAGCTCGGGTTCCGACTTCTGCAGCGCCTCGCCGAGGACGTCGCCGACATCGGCTTCGTCGAGAGCAGCCCTAAGCAGGACGGCCGCAACATGATCATGGTTCTCGGGCCGACGAAGAAGAAGGCCGAGGCCAAGGCGCAGCAGCGTCGCCAGCGTGACGCCGCACAGGACGCCGGTGAGGTCGAGGCGCCCAAGAAGAAGGCTCCCGCAGACGAGACCCCGGCGGAGGTTTCCGCGCAGGAGGCTCCCGAGGTCGCGACCACCACGGAGGTGCCCGCCTCGGACGCTCCCGAGCAGCAGGCCTCCGAGCAGACTGCCCCGGCAGGTTCCTGACCGACCACCGAACCGGGTCAGGAGCAGCGACTGCTCCTATCGGTTCACGTACGACCAGACGAAGACTCAAGGAGACGGCACCATGCCGAAGAACAAGACGCACAGCGGGACCAAGAAGCGCTTCCGCATCACGGGCACGGGCAAGGTCATGCGAGAGCAGGCCGGGGCTCGACACCTGCTCGAGCACAAGTCCGCCAAGAAGAAGCGCAGCCTCGCGAACGACGTGGTGCTCGCGGCGCCGGATGCCAAGAAGGTCAAGAAGCTTCTCGGCAAGTAAGCGCCCCCTGTCGCGCGGTCTGCCGTGCGACGCCCCCATTTCGTTTCAGACATCACACAAGGAGACATCACGTGGCACGCGTGAAGCGGGCAGTCAACGCCCACAAGAAGCGTCGGGTTACCCTCGAGCGCGCCAGCGGATACCGCGGTCAGCGGTCCCGTCTGTACCGCAAGGCCAAGGAGCAGGTCACTCACTCCCTCGGCTATGCCTACCGCGACCGCAAGGCCCGCAAGGGTGACTTCCGTCGCCTCTGGATCCAGCGCATCAACGCCGCGGCCCGCGCCAACGGCATGACGTACAACCGTTTCATCCAGGGCCTCAAGGCCGCTGAGGTCGAGGTCGACCGTCGCATGCTCGCCGAGATGGCGGTCAACGACCCGGCCACGTTCGCCTCGCTCGTCGCGATCGCCAAGGCCAACGTGCCGGCGTCCGACGCCCCGAGCACCGACGCCGCCTGAGTCACTCGCGAACGGTGTTCATCGACCGGGTCAGGGACCCGCTCACCAATCCGCGCGCGGAGCGTGTGCGAAAGGTGGCGGCCCTGGCCCGTCGTGCTGTCCGGGCCAGGGAGGGGAGTTTCCTCGTCGAGGGCCCGCAGGGGGTGCGTGAGGCGGTTCGTCATCGCCCCGATCTGGTGGTCGACGTGTACATCGACGTGCCGGTGGCGCAGGAGCGTTTTCCCGAGATCCTCGAGGAGGCGCTGGCTGCGGGCCTGTTCGTGCATCCGGCCTCGCCGGAGGTGCTGGCGGCCATGGGCGATGCGGCGACCTCGCAAGGGGTGGTGGCCGTCTGCCGCATGCTCGACGTGCCCTTGACCGAGGTGGTCGCGGCGGCTCCGTCACGGCTGGCCGTTCTCGCGCATGTGCGTGATCCCGGTAATGCAGGCACGGTGCTGCGCTGCGCCGACGCCTCGGGTGCCGATGCCGTCGTCCTCACCGAGGCGAGCGTCGACCTGTACAACCCGAAGGTCGTGCGCTCGACCGCCGGGTCGCTCTTTCATATGCCGGTCTGCATCGGGGTCCCCGTGCAGGAGGTCCTCGACACCGTTCACGCGGCGGGGCTCATCACCCACGCCGCCGACGGCGCGGGGCAGGTATCCCTGTACGACGCCGACCTCGATGCGCCGCACGCCTGGGTGTTCGGCAACGAAGCCTGGGGGTTGCCCGACGAGGTGCGCGACGCGTGCACCGATGTGGTGGCTGTCCCCATCCAGGGGCGGGCCGAGTCGCTTAACCTCGCCATGGCCGCCACGGTCTGTCTGTACGAGTCGGCGCGCCCGTCGCGCGGGGGGTCGGGGCCGCGGTGAGCACGGGTGACGACGCATACGCACTGTTGGAGCAGCTGCCCGATGGTGTGGTGGCAGTCGGCGGCGACGGCGTCGTGGAGTTCGTCAACGGCCGGGCCGCGACCCGGATCGGTCGGGCATCCGCCGATCTCGTCGGTCGGGCCGTGACCGACGCTCTCCCGTTGCTCGACGGTGCGGGGCAGTCCTGGTGGGAGCTGAGCGACCCCTGGGGTGGACCGGCGATCCGCACGGGTCACCGTGAGCGCATGTTGCTGCTGCCGGGGCAGGGGCACCTTCTCGTCACGATGCAGTACATCCGCGAGGAGCACCTCGGCCCGGTGACTCGCGTGTTCGTCGCTCTGCGCGACACCGACGCCCGCCGCCGCACCGAGGCGGAGAACGCCGAGCTCATCTCGCTCGTGGCGCACGAGCTGCGCGCCCCGTTGGCCTCGGTCAAGGGGTTCTCCACCACGTTGCTGCGTCGCTGGGATCGGTTCAGCGACGATCAGAAACACCTGATGATCGAGACGATCGAGGCCGACGCCGAGCGCTTGTCGCGGCTCATCCACGAGCTGCTGGACGTCTCTCATCTCGACACCCGCCGGCTCCGCCTCGAGCGCGACGTCGTCGACCTGGGAGAGTTGCTGGGCCGCTGCGTGGAGCGTTTCGTCGCGTCGGGCCTCGACCCGAGTCGGTTCGATCTGCAGCTCGATTCGGCGTCGCCCGCGATCGTGTGGGGTGACGCCGACCGCCTGGACCAGGTGGTCTCCAACCTCCTGGAGAACGCGGTGCGGCACGGCGGAGGCACCGTTCATCTTCGGGTCGCGCCCGTGGAGGTCGCACGGGAGGGCGCCACGACGATCAGCGCCCTCGATGCCGATCGCCCCATGTGGGAGGTCGCCGTGTACGACGAGGGCGAGGGGATCCGCCCCGAGAACTACTCACTGGTGTTCAGCAAGTTCTGGCACGGGTCGCGGCGCGGCAGCACCGGCCTCGGCCTCTACCTGGCCCGCGGTCTCGTCGAGGCGCACGGGGGCGTCATCACCGTCGGACGCGAGCCCGACGCCGGGGCCCGGTTCACGTTCACCCTGCCCTCGGCACCCGACGCGCTGACCCGCTGAGTCGGGCCGTCCTGCTCACGGCCTGAAACCCCGTTTCGGTGCGCTGCGGCTCGCACTTAGGATCAAAAGCGTGTCCGGACCCAACACTTCGTACGACCCAGTCGAGGTCAGCGCCCTCGACCCGAGCCAGATCGATGCCGATGTCGCTGCGGCGCTCGCGGCCATCGAGGCGGCTGCCGATCTGAGCCAGCTCAAGGAGGCTCGCCTGGCGCACGCCGGTGAGAAGAGCCCCTTGGCGTTGGCCAACCGTGAGATCGGTGCGTTGCCGCCGAGTGCCAAGGCCGAGGCGGGCAAGCGCGTCGGTGCGGCTCGCGGGCGAATCGGCGCGGCGCTCAAGGAGCGTCAGGCCGTGCTGGCGGCCGAGCGTGACGACGCGATCTTGCGCGAGGAGACCATCGACGTCACGGTCACGACGCCGTTCCGCTCGGTGGGGGCGCGTCACCCGCTGACGATGCTGAGCGAGCGCATCTCCGACATCTTCGTCGGCATGGGCTGGGAGATCGCCGAAGGCCCCGAGGTCGAGGCGGAGTGGTACAACTTCGACGCCCTCAACTTCGCGCCCGACCACCCGGCGCGGCAGATGCAGGACACGTTCTTCGTCGACCCGCCGACCTCCGGGCTGGTGCTGCGCACGCACACCTCACCCGTTCAGGCGCGCACCTTGTTGCAGCGCGACCGGTCGCTCTTACAGCGCGAGTTGCCGCTGTACGTCGCGGTGCCGGGGCGGGTCTACCGCACCGACGACCTCGATGCCACGCACACGCCGGTCTTCCACCAGATCGAGGGCCTCGCCGTCGACCGTGGGCTGACGATGGCGCACCTGCGCGGCACGCTCGACCACTTCGCGCAGGTCCTGTTCGGGCCGGAGGCCAAGACGCGCATGCGTCCCTCCTACTTCCCGTTCACCGAGCCGAGCGCCGAGATGGACGTGTGGTTCCCGCAGAAGAAGGGCGGCGCGGGCTGGATCGAGCTGCTGGGCTGCGGCATGGTCAACCGCAACGTGCTCGCCGCGGCCGGAATCACCGACCCCGAGATCACCGGGTTCGCGTTCGGCATGGGCATCGAGCGCGCCTTGATGCTGCGCCACGGCTTGACCGACATGCACGACATCGTCGAGGGCGACGCGCGGTTCTCCGCGCAGTTCGGAATGGAGATCTGATGCTGGCACCCGTCGAATGGCTCATGGAGCTGGTGGGCGAGTCGGGCCCGGCACCCCGCGGTGAGCAGGTCGCAGCCGACCTCGTGCGCGTGGGACTGGAGGAGGAGTCGATCTCCGGCGGCGACATCACCGGTCCGCTGGTGGTCGGCAAGGTCCTCGACATGTCCGACGAGCCGCAGAAGAACGGCAAGACGATCCACTTCTGTCACGTCGACGTGGGCAACCACGGCCAGCGTGCCGACGCCGGTGGCGACCCGAGCGTCACGCAGGAGATCGTCTGCGGCGCACACAACTTCAAGCCCGGCGACCACGTCGTCGTCATCATCCCCGGCGGTGTCCTGCCCGGTGATTTCGCGATCTCCGCGCGCAAGACGTACGGCCACGTGAGCAACGGCATGATCTGCAGCCAGGCCGAGCTCGGCATGGGCGAGGACCACGACGGCATCATCGTGCTGGAGGAGCTGTTCGCCGATCGCCCCGAGGTTCTCGCCTCGATGGCCCCCGGCGACGATGCGATCGCGCTGCTCGGTCTGGATGCCGAGACCGTGGAGGTCAACGTCACGCCCGACCGCGGCTACTGCTTCTCGCTGCGTGGTGTCGCCCGCGAGTACGCACTCTCCCGTGGCCTGACCACGTTCCGCGACCCCGCCCTCGGCGTGGAGGTCCCCGCGGCAGACGGCACCGGATACCCGGTGCAGGTCGAGGACGAGGCGCCGATCCACGGTGTGCCCGGCTGCGACCGTTACGTCGCGCGCATCGTCCGCGGTGTCGACCCCACGGCGGCAACTCCGGGTTGGATGGCCGAGCGCCTGACCCGCTGCGGCATGCGGCCGATCTCGTTGTCGGTCGACATCACCAACTACCTCATGCTGCTCACCGGGCAGCCTCTGCACGCGTTCGACCTCGACACCTTGTCGGGCTCGATCGTCGTGCGCCGGGCTCGCGCCGGCGAGACGCTGCGCACCCTCGACGACGTCGAGCGCAAGCTCGACCCCGAGGACCTGCTCATCACCGACGGCGGCACGACGCCGCTGGCCATCGCCGGTGTCATGGGTGGCGAGACCTCCGAGGTCACGTCCGGCACGTCGTCGATCCTCGTCGAGGCGGCCCACTTCGACGCCGTCTCGGTGGCACGTTCGTCGCGTCGTCACAAGCTGTCGACCGAGGCCAGCCGCCGCTTCGAGCGCGGGGTGGACCCCCAGCTCGCGCCGGTCGTGGCGCAGTTGGCCGTCGACCTGCTCGTCCAGCTCGGCGGAGGAACTGCCGAGGCAGGCGTCACCGACATCGACCGCACCACGGCTCCCGAGCCCATCGCCTTCCATACCGCCGAGGCGTGGAAGCTCATCGAGGTCGGCTTCGGCGAGACGGGCGCGACCGTGCCCGAGGGGCTCGACCATGAGTCCGTCGTCGCGCACCTGCGCTCGATCGGTGCCGACGTGCGTGACGCCGACGTGCGTGAAGCCGGCGGCGAGCACGCTACCGACGAACATGGCCACCGCCTGGTCACCGTCGTTCCGCCAACGTGGCGCCCCGACATCACCAATGGCCCCGACCTGGTCGAGGAGGTCGCGCGACTGCGTGGCTACGACCGGGTGTCCTCGGTGCTGCCCACCGCCCCCGGTGGACGCGGACTGACCCGCGGCCAGCGCGCCCAGCGTCTACTCGGCACCGCGCTCGCGGGGATGGGTCTGACCGAGGTGCTCTCCTACCCGTTCGTCGAGGAGTCTTCCTTCGACCGCCTCGGCTATGCAGCCGACGACTCGCGCCGCACTGCGTTGCGCCTGGCCAACCCGTTGTCCGACCAGGCCCCGCTCATGCGCACGAGCCTGCTCGACAGCCTGCTCCCGATGGTGCGGCTCAACGCCGGCCGCGGTGCCACCGACGTGGCGCTGTTCGAGACGGGCCTGGTCTTCCGCCCCGACGCGGATGCGCCGTCGGCGCCCGTGCCCCCGGTGGGGGAGCGGCCCGCGTCCGAGGTGCTGGACGAGATCGAGAAGGCCGTTCCCGCGCAGCCGCGGCACGTCGCGTTCGTGCTCAGCGGCCAGTCCCTGCCGGCCGGCCCGTGGGGTCCGGCTCGACGGGTCGAGGCCTCCGACGCGATCAGCCTGGCCGTCGAACTGGGCCGGGTCCTGGGCGTGGACGTCGACCTGGAGGCTGCTGCGCTCTCGCCGTGGCATCCCGGCCGGTGCGCGGCGCTGAGCCTCTCCGGTTCGGATGGCGCGTCGGTGGTCATCGGTCATGCCGGTGAGCTGCACCCGAAGGTCTGCGCCGCGCTGGAGATCCCGGAGCGCACGTGCGCGGCCGAGCTCGACCTCGACGCGATCCTCGACGCCACGCAGGGGCGTGTCGTCCAAGGTGAGTTGCTGTCGACCTACCCCGTGGCCCGTACCGACGTGGCGCTGGTCGTCGACGAGTCCGTCCCGGCCGCCCAGGTCGCAGCCGCGTTGCGCTCTGGCGCCGGTGACTCGCTGGAGTCGCTGACGCTCTTCGACGTGTACTCGGGTGACCAGCTGCCCGAAGGCAAGAAGTCGCTGGCCTACCGTCTGGCGTTCCGCGCGACCGACCGCACGCTCAAGACCACGCAGGTCAGTGCGTTGCGCGACGACGCGGTCGCCTCGGCCCGCAAGGCCTGTGGAGCGGAGTTGCGCAGTGCCTGAGGTCGTTCTCGTCACCGGTGCCTCGCGGGGCATCGGGGCCGCACTCGCCGAGACGTTCGAGCGGGCGGGCTATGTCGTCGAGCGGAGTTCGCGCACGGGCACACCCAGCGCGCCGTCGAAGTCGCCGGTCGTGGCTCTGGACGTGACCGACGCGGATGCCGTGCAGACCTACGTCGACGACGTCGTGGCTCGGCACGGCCGGATCGACGTGCTCGTCAACAACGCGGGTGTCATCGACACCGAGGTCCCGCTGTGGGAGTCCGACCCCGAGCAGTGGTGGCGGACCGTCGAGGTCAACGTGCGTGGTCCCTACCTGATGAGTCGGGCCGTCGCGCCGCACATGCTCGCTGCCGGCTCCGGGAGGGTCATCAACCTCAACTCGGGTTCGGGCACGCGCAGCAGCGACGTGGCCACCGCCTATTACGTCGGCAAGTCGGCGCTCGGGCGCATCACCGGTGGGTTGCACCTGGCCGGGTACGAGCGGGGCCTGCGGGCCTTCGACCTCGCGCCCGGCGTGGTGCAGACCGACATGACGGCCTCGATGGACGCCCACATCGGGCGGACGGAGTGGACGTCGCCGGACGATGTCGGGGCGCTGGCCTTGGCGCTCGCGTCGGGGGAGTTGGATGCCTGGTCGGGGCGCATGGTGCGTGCGGGGGCCGACACCCCGGAGTCGCTCCGCGCGGCCGTTGACCATGCCGTCGGTGACAACCGTCAGGTGGTCCTGCAGCCGTGGGGCGAGGACGACCCGCTCGGCTGAGTTCTCGGCCCGTGCGCCGTAATGCATGACTTCACGCATCTATGTATAGTCATGCACATGGTGACGGCGGCAGTGGCAGGCGCGAGTGGGTATGCCGGGGGAGAGATCCTCCGGTTGCTGCTCTCGCACCCGCACATCACGATCGGAGCGCTCTGCGCGGGCAGCAATGCCGGAGTCCGACTCGGGCAGATCCACCCCCATCTCGCGCCGCTGGCCGACCGCGAACTGCAGCCCACGGACCCCGCGATTCTGGCCGAGTACGACGTCGTCTTTCTCGCCCTGCCACACGGGGCGTCTGCAGCATTGGTCGCCGAACTCTCTGAGCGCACAGTGGTTCTCGACTGCGGCGCAGATTTTCGGTTGCGTGACGCGGCCGACTGGGCGCAGTTCTACGACACCCCGTACGCCGGATCCTGGCCCTACGGTCTGCCCGAGTTGGCGACCCGCTCGGGCAAGCAGCGCGACGCGTTGCGCGGCGCTCGACGCATCGCCGTTCCCGGGTGTTACCCCACGGCCGTCTCCCTCGCGCTCGCACCGGGCTTCGCCGCCGACGTGCTGGAGCCCGACGATGTCGTGGTCGTCGCGGCCAGCGGAACCTCGGGCGCAGGACGCTCGCTCAAACCCCATCTGCTCGGGGCCGAGGTGATGGGGTCGATGAGCCCGTACGGCGTCGGCGGGGGCCACCGACACGTTCCCGAGATCCGCCAGAACCTCACTGCTGCAGCCGGTGTCGGCGTCGACCTCTCGTTCACGCCGATGCTCGCGCCGATGCCGCGCGGCATCCTCGCCACGTGCACGGCACGTCTGCGCGAGGGCATCGACCCCCACTCGGTGCGGAGCGTGTGGGAGCAGGCGTATGCGGACGAGCCGTTCGTCACGCTGCTCCCCGAGGGCACCCAGCCGTCCACCGGAGCCGTCCTGGGGTCCAACCTCGTGCACCTGCAGGTCACCGTCGACGAACGCGCCGGTCGCGTCGTCGTCACGTCCGCCATCGACAACCTCACCAAGGGCACTGCCGGTGGGGCCGTTCAATGCGCCAACCTCGCGCTCGACCTGCCGGAACAGGCCGGGCTCCCGTTGACAGGAGTCGCCCCGTGACACTTCCCTCCGGTCCCCACGCCGTCGCCCGCGCGGGCTGGTCGCTGCGCCTGCACCCCGGGCAGATGACGTTCGCGCGTCTGGACGGTGGCAGCCCGCTGCCCGACTGGGCCAATGACGCCCGGCCCCTGTCCTCGGTCACCTGGTACGAGGGCCAGATGTCGGTGCTCGCGCCGGTCGAGGTCGTCCCCGACGACGTGGACCGGTTCGGTCCGTGGCGCGCGTTCGAGGTCGAGGGTGGTGTCGACTTTCTGCTCACCGGTGTCCTCCACGGGATCATTTCGCCGCTGGCGGCGAGCCACATCGCCGTGACGACCGAGTGCACCTACTACACGACGTGGATCCTCGTGCCGGAGAACCAGGCACAGTCGGCCGTCAACATCTGGCGAGCCCATGGCTACCCCGTGCATGTCCCCGATGCCACCGCAGCCTCGGCCTGAGCCGCACCGCTCCGCTCCATCCTCGCGTCACCACCGCCGCGCCCCACAGCAGTCTGGCCAGCCCCAGCGACCCACCCAGAGGACTCAGCTCTGCCATGACCTTCGACCTCTCCGATGCCGCCGCAGCACACCGGCACATCCGCACCCTGCGCAACAGGGCCGAACTGGCGGCGGCCACCACCAAGGCCCACACCCTCGTCGAGGCGCTGCCGTGGCTCGAGGAGTTCCGCGGTTCGCTGGTCGTCGTCAAGTACGGCGGCAATGCGATGACGGAGCCGGCCCTCACCCGCGCGTTCGCCGAAGATGTCGCGTTTCTGCGGGCCGTCGGGCTGCGGCCGGTCGTCGTGCACGGCGGCGGTCCGCAGATCGCGGCGATGCTCGAGCGCCTCGGCATGACGAGCGAGTTCCGCGGTGGCCTCCGGGTGACGACCCCCGAGGTCATGGAGATCGTCCGCATGGTGCTCGTCGGCCAGGTGGGGCGCGAGGTCGTGGGCCTGCTCAACCAGCACGGCCCCATCGCTGTCGGTCTTTCGGGTGAGGACGGCCACCTGTTCGGAGCTCGGCGGCGTCCGGCGATCGTCGACGGCGAGCCCGTCGACATCGGCCTCGTCGGTGACGTCGTCCAGGTTTCGCCGTCGGCCGTGCTCGACATCGTGGAGGCCGGGCGTATCCCCGTCGTCTCCTCGATCGCGCCCGATCTGGAGAATCCGGGTCAGGTGCTCAACGTCAACGCCGACACGGCCGCTGCGGCGCTCGCGGTCGCGCTGAGGGCGCGCAAGCTCGTCGTCCTCACCGATGTCGCCGGCGTCTACGGCAACTGGCCCGACGAGGACTCGCTCATCTCCTCGATGACGCTCGAGGACGCCGAAGACCTGCTGACCCGTGTCGATTCCGGGATGGTCCCCAAGCTGGAGGCGTGCATCCGGGCCGTCCGCGGAGGCGTCCCGCGCAGCCACGTCATCGACGGGCGCACCCCCCATTCGTTGCTGCTCGAGGTCTTCACCGCCGAGGGGATCGGGACGATGATCCTGCCCGAGGACGTGACCGACGACCCGGATGACACCGACTCGGGCCCCACCCACCTGGAGGGGCTGTCATGACCGGCTTCGACCAGCAGGCACTGCTCACGCGGTACGAGAACAGCCTGCTCGGCGTTTTCGGCACTCCGCAGCGGGTGTTGGCGCGTGGCGAGGGGACGCGCGTCTGGGACGTCGAGGGGCGGGAGTACCTCGATCTGCTCGCCGGAATCGCCGTCAACTCCCTCGGGCACGCGCATCCCGATCTCGTGGCCGCGGTCCGTGAGCAGGCCGGCGAGCTGATCCACATCTCGAACTTCTTCACCTCGATGCCGCAGATCGATTTGGCCGAGCGGCTGCTCGCGCTCGCAGGCTGCGAGCAGGGAGGCGGGGTCTTCTTCACCAACTCCGGCACCGAGGCCGTCGAGGCCGCGATCAAGCTCGCGCGGCGCACCGGCCGCCCCGACATCGTCGTGGCCGACGGCGCGTTTCACGGCCGCAGCACCGGTGCGCTCGCATTGACCGCCAAGGCGGCCTACCGCGAACCGTTCGAACCGCTCATGCCGGGGGTGCGGCGCGTGCCGTACAACGACGTCGCCGCGCTCGAAGCAGAGCTGGCGGGGGAGCCGGGCCGGAGGGTCGGCGCAGTGATCCTCGAACCGATCCAGGGTGAAGGCGGCGTCGTCGAAGGAACCGCCGGATTCCTCCAGCGGGCACGCGAACTCACGACAGAGACGGGCTCGCTGTTGATCCTCGACGAGATTCAGACGGGAGTCGCCCGCACCGGGGTTCCGTTCGCTTTCATGCGGCACGGGCTGGCTCCCGATGCGTTCCTGCTCGCCAAGGGGCTGGCGGGCGGCGTCCCGATCGGTGCGCTGGTCACGACGAACGACCACACCACAGGCCTGCTGACCGCCGGTCAACACGGGTCGACGTTCGGCGGTAACCCGCTGGCGTGCCGCGCGGGTCTCGCCGTCCTCGACGTCATCGAGCGCGACGGTCTCGACACCCACGCGAAGGCCGTGGGTGAGTACCTGCGATCGGCGGTGACAGGGTTGAACGACCCCCGGATCACCGGGGTGCGGGGTGCTGGCCTGTTGATCGGTATCGGTCTGGCCGAGGGGATCGGGGCCGGCGATGTGGTCACGGCCGCACTCGAAGCGGGGTTCATCGTCAATGCCGCGCGGCCAGACACCGTCCGGCTGGCTCCGCCACTCATCGTCACGACCGAGGAGCTGCAGTCGTTCGTCGACGCGCTGCCCGGACTGCTCGACACGGCCACGGGGAGGGGATGACGTGGCGATCGCCCAGTCCCGCGCCGCGCGGCAGGCCCGCATCGTCGAGCTGCTCGAATCGACGGCGGTCAAGTCCCAGCCTGAGCTGTTGGGCCTGCTTGCCGAGGACGGGTATGAGATGACCCAGGCGACCCTGTCCCGCGACCTCGTCGAGGTGGGCGCGGTCAAGGTTCGCCTCGGACGCAATCTCGTCTACGCCGTCCCGGCCGAAGGCGGCGACCCGACACCGCGTCCTGGGGGTGACCCGGCCCAGGCCGACGCCCGACTTCGCCGTCTGTGCGAGGAACTGCTGGTCAGCGCGACGGCATCGGGAAATCTCGTGGTCCTGCGCACGCCGCCCGGGGCGGCCAACTACCTCGCCAGCGGCATCGACAAGACTGAGGTGCAGCGCCGGGCCGGAATCATCGGTACCGTCGCGGGCGACGACACCGTGCTCGTCGTCGCCGCCCACCCGGATGGCGGCGCGCAAGCAGCAGAACGACTCCTCGCCCTCGCGGCGGGGAACGACGACAGAAGGGATACCCGCTCGTGAGCGAGGAAGCCAAGAGTTCGGCACTGTGGGGCGGACGGTTCAGCGGAGGCCCCGATGAGGCCCTCGCCGCGTTGTCCAAGAGCACCCACTTCGACTGGCGACTCGCGCCCTACGACCTGGCAGGGTCACGGGCCCACGCACGCGTATTGAACTCTGCCGGGATCCTCGACGACGTGACGCTCGAGGCGATGCTCGACGGTCTTCGCCGGCTCGGTGCCGATGTCGAGAGCGGCGCGTTCGTCGCGGCGGAGTCCGACGAGGACGTGCACACCGCCTTGGAGCGCGGCCTCATGGAGCGCGCCGGAGCCGATGTCGGTGGCCGGTTGCGCGCCGGCCGGTCGCGTAACGACCAGGTGGCCACACTGTTCCGCATGTACCTGCGCGATCATGCGCGCATCGTCTCGGGTCTCATCCTCGACGTCGTCGACGCACTCGTCTCACAGGCTCAGGCGCACCCGAGCGTCGCGATGCCGGGCCGCACCCACCTGCAGCACGCGCAGCCCGTGCTTCTTGCGCACCACCTGCTGGCGCACGCGTGGCCGCTGCTGCGCGATGTCGAGCGGTTCCGTGACTGGGACGAGCGGTGCGCCGTGTCCCCGTACGGGGCGGGCGCCCTCGCCGGCAGCTCGCTGGGCCTCGACCCGGAGGCCGTGGCCGCAGACCTGGGCTTCGACGGTGCGGTGGAGAACTCCATCGACGGCACCGCCAGTCGGGACTTCGTCGCCGAGTTCTGTTTCGTGGCAGCGATGGCCGCGGTCGACATCTCTCGGTTGGCCGAAGAGGTCATCCTCTGGGCGACCAAGGAATTCGGCTTCGTCACGCTCGCCGACGCCTACTCGACCGGGTCGAGCATCATGCCGCAGAAGAAGAACCCGGATGTCGCCGAGCTGGCGCGTGGCAAGGCGGGTCGCCTGGTCGGGGACCTTGCCGGACTCATGACGACGCTCAAGGCACTGCCGTTGGCCTACAACCGCGACCTGCAGGAGGACAAGGAGCCGGTCTTCGACGCGATCGACTCGCTCGAGGTTCTTCTGCCCGCGTTCTCGGGAATGATCGCCACGTTGACCTTCCACCCCGAGCGGCTCGAAGAGCTTGCACCGCAGGGGTTCTCGCTGGCCACCGACGTCGCCGAGTGGCTCGTGCGAGAGGGTGTTCCGTTCCGGGTGGCTCACGAGGTCGCCGGTTCCTGCGTGCGGGTGTGCGAGGAGCGCGGCATCGAGCTGTGGGACCTCACCGACGAGGACCTGGCCGGGATCTCGGAGCACCTCACCCCCGGGGTGCGAGAGGTGCTCACCGTCCCGGGTTCGCTCGCCTCCCGCGACGGCAAGGGTGGCACCGCACCTGCGCGGGTCGCCGAGCAGCTGACCAAGTTGATGCAGGTGGCGGCGTGGCAGCGGGGGTTCGCGAACAAGCGGATCTCCGTCCGGGACTGAGATCGGCGCCCGTTCGATGACCGGTTTGGGGGAGTCGTTCTACGAACGACCAGTCCTGGAGGTGGCCCGAGATCTGTTGGGCGCCACCGTCCGTCACGGACCGGTCGCTGTGCGGCTCACCGAGGTGGAGGCGTATGCGGGCCCGGCAGACCCGGGCTCGCACGCCTTCCGCGGTCCGACCCCGCGCACCGAGGTCATGTTCGGCCCGCCCGGTCGGCTCTATGTCTACTTCAGTTACGGGATGCACCACTGCATGAATCTCGTGTGCGGCCCCGACGGCACGGCATCGGCAGCCCTCCTGCGTGCGGGTGAGGTCGTCGACGGTCTCGACGCGGCGCGGAAGCGACGCACCCGGCCCGGACGCCCGGCGCCTTCCGACCGCGACCTGGCCCGCGGGCCGGCACGCCTCACGCAGGCTCTGGGGCTGGATCGTGCCCATGACGGTCTCGACACCACCGTGGCCGGCGCGGCGGTCACGATCACGGGGCGCGAAGAGCCGCTCGAGGTCGGACGCATCCTCACCGGTCCGAGGGTAGGGGTCTCCGGTCCCGGTGGGGGAGACGAATTCCCGTGGCGCTTCTGGGTGACCGGCGACCCGACGGTCTCCGTGTACCGACCGGCGGTGGTTCGTCGCCGCAACACGGCGTGAGGCAAGCTTGGCCCGGCAGCTCGACACGATCGGCGTGCGGGCGTGACGAAGGGACGCATCGGTGAGCACCGTCTTCGAAGAGCTGAAGTGGCGCGGACTGGTGGCTCAGACCACCGACGAGGACGCGTTGCGTGAGGCGCTCGACGGGCAGATCACCGTCTACTGCGGCTTCGACCCGACGGCACCGAGCCTGCACTTCGGCAACCTCGTGCAGCTCATCGTGCTGCGGCACCTCCAGCGCGCGGGTCACCAGGTCATCGGCTTGGTCGGCGGATCGACCGGCCTGATCGGTGACCCGCGCCCCACGAGCGAGCGGGTGCTCAAGACCAAGGAGC
The DNA here is from genome assembly GCA_032100225.1 of Mobilicoccus sp. GTDB lineage: Bacteria > Actinomycetota > Actinomycetes > Actinomycetales > Dermatophilaceae > Mobilicoccus. The sequence continues at coordinate 1,319 of DAMDJY010000033.1, read as the reverse complement.
AGACCGCGGCGGACGTCGAGAAGATCGCGGTGCAGGTGCGCCGGATCCTCGACACCGAGGGGGCCAACACGCCCCGCTTCGTCAACAACCTCGACTGGACCTCGCCGATCAGTGCGCTCGACTTCCTGCGCGACTACGGCAAGCACTTCCGCGTCAACCAGATGATCAAGAAGGACGCCGTGGCAGCGCGGCTGAACTCCGATCAGGGGATCAGCTACACCGAGTTCAGCTACCAGATCTTGCAGGCGCTGGACTACCTGCACCTGTACCGCGAGCACGGATGCACCTTGCAGACCGGTGGGCAGGACCAGTGGGGCAACCTCACTGCCGGCGTCGACCTCATCGGTCGTGCCGAGGGGGCGCACGTCCACGCGCTGACCACGCCGATCCTCACCGATTCCTCGGGGGAGAAGTTCGGCAAGTCTGCGGGCAACGCCGTCTGGCTCGACCCGAGCATGACCAGCCCGTACGCGTTCTACCAATACTGGCTCAACGTCGAGGACGCCTCGGTCGTCATGCTGCTCAAGGTGTTCACCGACCGAACCCGCGAGGAGATCGACGAGCTCGCGCGCCAGGTGGCCGAGGAGCCGTTCCGTCGCGCTGCGCAGAAGACACTTGCCGCCGACGTGACGACCCTGGTGCACGGGGCGGAGGCGACCGAGTCGGTCATCGCGGCTTCGGCCGTGCTGTTCGGCAAGGGCGATCCGGCCGGCCTCGACGAGTCGACCTTGGTCGACGCCGTCGCCGAGTTGCCTCGTGCTGCCGTCGCTGTCGGTGGCGAACTCGTGGATGCCCTCGTGGCCACGGGTCTCGCTGATTCACGCAAGGCGGCCCGCCGCAGCATCGAAGAGGGCGGTGTCTCGATCAACAACGTGAAGGTCGCGGAGGCCGATCGCACCCTCGCCGAGGAGGACTTTCTGCACGGGCGGGTGGCTCTCCTCAAGCGTGGCCGCAAGTCGATGGCGGCCGTCGAACGCCTCTGACCAGCGGATTTGTGGTCAGGGGCGACATCGTCCTAAGGTTCTCAACGTTCACCCGGCAGGGAGGAACGGACGCACAGAGCATCGGCTCTTCCCCGCGGCCGGTCCCGCCGAGAGGCCGAACGACACCGCAGGACAGGGCAACTGAGAACGAACGCAGAGTTGCCAGGGTGTGAACAGGCTGGTAAGGTGAGCATCCGGTCTCCGCGAGGAACGCCTCGCAAGCGGCCAACAGCACAACCTTCAGTCACCGTCGACGACGATCCCGCAAGGGTGAGCGTCTGTTGTGTGTCCGATGCTTGAGAACTCAACAGCGTGCCAAAAATCGATGCCAATTGT
>DAMDJY010000032.1:0-23763 GCA_032100225.1 Mobilicoccus sp. | reverse complement strand
GCGGGTCGGCTCGTCACCGGCGCGATCGCCGAGGTCGCAGGCTGGCGGGCGGCCCTGATCGGCATCGGGGTGGTGTGCCTGGGCTGCGCGATCGCGGTCCGCGTTCTGCTGCCCCGGAGCCACCGGTTCATTCCGGCTCCGGCGAGCGCCGCGCACCTGGTCTCCGCTGCGGCGACGATCTTGCGTGACCCCGTGTTCTGGTGTCTGTTCGCCATCGGCGGCACAGCGATGGGCGCGTTCGTCGGGATGTTCAACGCGATGAGTTACCGGCTCATGGCCCCGCCCTATACCTACTCGGTCGGAGTCGTCGGCCTGATGTTCCTCACCTACGCGGTGGGCTCGGTGAGTTCGACCTACGCGGGCCGCGCCGCCTCCCGCTACGGGCAGCGGACCGTAGCGCCGCTCTGCGCGCTGGTCATGCTGGCCGGCTTGGCGGGTACGTGGTTCTCGCCCGTGCTGGTCGTGGCGGCCTCGCTCACGGTGATGACCGCCGGATTCTTCGCGCTGCACGGTGTCGCGAGCGGCTGGGTCGCGGCCCGCGCCGCCCGTAGCAGCGCCGCCAAGGGTCAGGCGTCCTCGGGCTACCTGTTCGTGTACTACGCGGGCTCTTCTGTGTTCGGCGCTCTCGCCGGCCATGCGTGGGAGTCCGGCGCATGGGGCGCAGTCGTCCTGCTGTGTTCTGCGCTCGTCGCCGCAGCTCTGGCTCTCACCCTGGTCCTTCGCCGGTTACCCGCCCTGACCTGAACCTGGTGATCCGATCTGGCCTCACTTCGGCCGTGAGGAGTTTCACCGCCGCTTCCCCACCCACGCGCCTGGCGCGGCGGAACACTGCGGCTCAGGAGGCGATCATGGCGAAGCTGACGTGGCTGGCGAGCGCGTTGCTCCTTTTCGGTGTCGCGTATTGGGGTTGGTCGGTGCTGCCGGAGACCGGCGTGGTCGTCGACACGGGGCTGACCGGCGAGGCCGATGGTTTCGGCACACGAGCGGAGTTCGTGGAGCTCTTCATCGGATTATCCGTTCTGGTCACGGCGATCTATGCCGGTCTCGCATGTGCGGCGCGCCGCGGGTACACGGGGCTGCTCAACCTGCCGAACAAGGACTACTGGTTCGCGCCTGAGCGCCGCGCCGCCAGCGTGCGGATCCTAGAGCGCGAGTTCCTCTGGCTCCTTGCCGGCACGAACGTCCTCTTCGCTTCCCTCGCCTACGACATGGCACGGCTGACGCTCGATGGCCGTGCCGTGTTCGGGTGGGCGACGACCGTCGTCTACCTGGTGCTGTTGGTCCTCTGGGGCATTCGTCTGGACCGGCGATTCCGCAGGCACTGAGTCGAGCCGGGCGCGCCAGGCGCTCGTCGAGGTGGCGAAGGATGCGCTGAGCAGGCAAGGTGGATACATGAGTGACGACAAGAAGATCAGCGTCAGCCGCACCATCGCCGCCACCCCGAAGGACATCTTCGCGGTCATCTCCAACCCGGCGCGCCACGCCGAGTTCGACGGGTCCGGCCAGATCGTGTCCGACGAGAAGTCCGACCGCGTCACCGCCAACGGCCAGATGTTCACGATGAACATGAACGCCGAGCACATGGGCGGCGACTACCAGACCGACAACCACGTCACCGGGTTCGACGAGAACCGCCTCATCGCCTGGAAGACGGCGCCCGCCGGCACCGAACCCAAGGGCTGGGAGTGGATGTACGAGCTCACCCCCGAGGGCACTGACCAGACCGTGGTCACCCTGACCTACGACTGGTCCAAGGTCACCGACAAGGAACTCCTCAAGAAGGTCAGCTTCCCCGTCATCAAGGAAGACGCCCTCGAGGCCAGCCTGTCCCGCCTGGAAGGCGTCGCCGCCGGGAGTTGATCCCCGGCAGGTGACTCGCCACATCTCTTTTTGACCGAGCGCGCCCCTCGACCTCAGGGTCGAGGGGCGCGTCGTCTTCCCGACAGTCCGCGGGCGAGATTCACACGGCCAGATGCGCGGTGATCACACGACTCCGAGGGCGAGCATGGCGTCGGCGACCTGGGTGAAGCCGGCGATGTTGGCGCCTGCGACGTAGTCGCCGGGCATGCCGTACTCCTCGGCGGTCATAGCGCAGGTGCCGTAGATGCCCTGCATGATCTCGTGGAGGCGCTCTTCGGCGTACTCGAAGGTCCAGGAGTCGCGGGAGGCGTTCTGCTGCATCTCGAGTGCGCTGGTGGCGACGCCGCCGGCGTTGGCGGCCTTACCGGGTGCGAACGTGATGCCACCCTCGCGCAGCGCCTTGGTGCCGGCCTGGGTGGTGGGCATGTTGGCGCCTTCGGCGACGATCTGGCAGCCGTTCGTGATGAGCGCGGCGGCACCGTTCTCGTCGAGTTCGTTCTGGGTGGCGCAGGGCAGGGCGATGTTGCAGGGCACATCCCAGATGGAGCCGCCCTCGACGAACCGGGCGTCGCGCTTCTCGGCGTACTCGGAGATACGGCCGCGGCGGATCTCCTTGAGCTGCTTCATCTCGTCGAGGTCGATGCCGTTCCCGTCGACGACGTAACCGCCGGAGTCCGACATCGCGATGACCGAGCCGCCGAGCTGCGCGACCTTCTCCGCCGCGTAGATCGCCACGTTGCCGGAGCCGGACACGACGACCTTCTTGCCGTCGAAGCTGTCACCGCGGGCGACGAGCATCTCCTCGGTGAAGAACACGAGGCCGTAACCGGTGGCCTCGGTGCGCACCTGCGAGCCGCCCCAGGTGAGGCCCTTGCCGGTGAGCACGCCGGCCTCGTACCGGTTGGTGATGCGCTTGTACTGTCCGAACAGGTAACCGATCTCGCGGCCGCCGACGCCGATGTCACCGGCGGGGACGTCGGTGTACTCACCGAGGTGGCGGTACAGCTCCGTCATGAACGACTGGCAGAACCGCATGATCTCGCCATCGGACTTGCCCTTGGGGTCGAAGTCCGAGCCGCCCTTGCCGCCACCGATGGGCATACCGGTCAGGGCGTTCTTGAAGATCTGCTCGAAGCCCAGGAACTTGACGATGCCCAGGTAGACGCTGGGGTGAAAGCGCAGTCCGCCCTTGTACGGGCCGAGCGCGGAGTTGAACTCGACGCGGAACCCGCGGTTGATCTGGACCTTGCCTGCGTCGTCCACCCACGGGACGCGAAAGATGATCTGACGCTCGGGCTCGCAGATGCGCTCGATGATCGAGGCCTCCACGTACTCGGGGCGCTTGTCGACGACCGGGCTGAGGCTCTCGAACACCTCGTAGGCGGCCTGGTGAAACTCGACCTCACCGGGGTTGCGGTGCAGAACCGTCTCGTACATCGGTGCCAGGGTGGGGTGAAGAGTGCTCAAGAATCCTCCGTCGATCGATCTCGGTGCGCTGACAACACGCTCGCAACCCACTCTATGACCGCCGCCCCTCCCCCAACCGTCGAGGCCTTAGCACGATTGATCAGGAGGCGTCGCGGAATCACGATTTCAGGGCTGTGACCTGTGCATCACCCTTTCGGGCCAGGTTTCTCGAAGCGTCGGGTATGGCCGGTTCGCCGTCGTTACGCTGACGGCACCCAAGCCGAAAGGAGACGTCATGCCATTGGCAAACCGGCTGGAGAGGCTCGGAACGGAAACCGCGTTCGCCGTGTCCCTCGCAGCACAGCAGTGGGGGGCCCAGGGCCACCGCATCTACCCCTTCCACCTCGGTGACATCGACCTCGCGACCCCGCGAGTCGTGACCGACGCCATGACCAAGGCGATCGCCGACGGCAAGACGGGCTACTGCCCCGGCGCCGGCATCCCGCTGCTGCGCGAGGCTCTCGCCGACGACGTCAACATGCGCCGCGGCACGAGCTACAGGCCCGACAACGTCGTGGTGCAGCCTGGCGGCAAGCCGGTCATCACCAAGTTCTTGCAGGCGGTGATGAACGAGGGCGACGAGGTGCTCTACCCCAACCCGGGATTCCCGATCTACGAGTCGCAGATCGAATACCTCGGCGGCATCGCCAAGCCCTACCGCTACCTCCCCACCGAGAGCGGTTTCGCGATCGACCTCGACCAGGTCACGTCGCTGATCGGCCCCAACACCAAGGCGATCATCTACAACGACCTGCAGAACCCCATCTCGGCGGAGTCCACTGACGCCGAGCGTGAGGCGCTGGCGCAGATCGCGATCGAGCACGACCTGTGGGTCCTCTCCGACGAGGCGTACTTCGAGACGCGCTACTCGGGCACGAGCACGAGCATCACGAGCATCGACGGCATGGCCGAGCGCACGTGCATCCTCTACACGTTCAGCAAGAAGTTCGCGATGACCGGCTGGCGTCTCGGTGCGGCGATCTGCCCCACCGAGATGGCCTCGGTCATCAGCACGATGAACACGAACAACGAGTCGTGCACCACGCACTTCGTGCAGTACGCGGGCGCAGCCGGGCTCACGGGCGACCAGACCGAGGTCAACGGCCTCATCGACATCCTCCGTGGTCGCCGCGACGCCGCCTTCGACGTGCTGTCCACCACGGCGGGCGTCCAGATCGCCAAGCCGGAATCGACGTTCTACCTGTTCCCCGACGTGACCGATGCGATGGCCGCCAAGGGCATCGACGAGGTCAACGCCTTCGCCACCGAAGCGCTGCACGCGACGGGTGTCTCGTTCTGCACCCGCAAGCACTTCGGACGCCAGCAGGCCGACGAGACCCGCGAGTATGTCCGGTTCGCCTACTCGGGCCTGCCCGAGGAGGACATCCGCGAGGGCCTGGGCCTGCTCAAGTCCTGGATCGAGAGCTGAGGCACGCCATGGCCAAGGTCGTGGTGACCAACCGCATCCCCGCTGAAGGCATCGCCCTGCTCGAAGCCGAGCACGACGTGACGATGTGGGATTCGGACGTGTGCATCTCTCGCGAGCAGGCGCTCGACCTCGTCAAGGGGGCCGACGCGGTGCTCACGCTCCTCACGGAGAAGGTCGACGACGAGTTTCTCGCCGCCGCCGGTGACCAACTCAAGGTGGTCGCCAACGTCGCCGTGGGCTACAACAACATCGATGTCGCCGCCTGTGAGAAGCGCGGGGTCATCGCGACCAACACGCCCCGGGTGCTCACCGACGCAACAGCCGACACTGCGTTCGGCCTGCTGCTCATGGTCACCCGCCGGTTCGCCGAGGCCGACCAGGTCATCCGCACCCGCACCCCGTGGCAGTGGGGCATGTTCTACATGCTCGGCACCGGGTTGCAGGGCAGGACCATCGGCCTCGTCGGCGCCGGTCAGATCGGCATCGCGATGGCTCGTCGCGCCAAGGCTTTCGGCATGGACATCGTCTACACCGACGCCTACGAGATGAAGCCCGAGGTCGCTGCCGAGGTGGGGGCGCGCCGCTTGGAGATCGACGAGCTGCTCGAGACGGCCGATGTCGTCTCGCTGCACTGCCCGCTGATCCCGGAGGGGCAGGAGGGCTCGACGTTCCACCTGATCGACACTGCGGCGCTCGAGCGCATGAAGCCGACGGCCTTCCTTATCAACACCGCCCGTGGACCCATCGTCGACGAGGCGGCCCTGGTGAAGGCACTCCAGCAGGGGCAGATCGCCGGTGCCGGCCTCGACGTGTTCGAGAAGGAGCCGCAGGTGCCCGAGGAGTTGGTCGAGCTCGACAACGTCGTGCTGCTGCCTCACCTCGGCTCGGCCACCATCGAAACCCGCACGGCCATGGCCGTCCTCGCGGCCCGCAACGCGGTCGCCGTTCTCGCGGGTGACAAGCCCGAAACGCCTGTCACCCACATCTGAGCACCGCCTGAACAAGGATCGACGCCCGGCGAGGTCTTCCTCGCCGGGCGTCGGCGTTCCCCCGAAGTCTGGTGGGCATTGCTATCAGCCCAGGGTGGTGGTCGTTCAGCCCAGGTCGTAGGTCTGGGCGGGGGTCCACTGCCCACCCTTGAGCGTCATGACGGTGACGACCCGCGGCGTGATGTCTCCGAACTCGTCGAAGGCGACCTTGCTCGTGGTGCCGTCGAAGGAGACTCGGCCGAGGGCCTTGATCGTCGCGGCGCGTGACTCCTTGGGCGAGCCCGACTGGGGCAGCGAGGTCTTCAGGGCGGCGATCACCGCGTTGGCGGCGTCGTACGCGAGTGGCCCATACGAGGTCGGCGAGTCGGCGATGCCGACGGCCCGGTAGTCCGCGAGGTACTGACGACCCTGAGGCACGTCGGCCAGCGGTTTGCCGCCGGCGGTGCTCACGTCTCCGCCTGCGAGCGCGCCCGCGCGGATGATGTACATCTCGGTGCCGATCGCGTCGCCGCCGACGACGGGCACGATGAGTCCCGCCTTCTTGAGCTGCTGCGACAGCGGCCCGCCCTGGGGTTCGTTACCGCCGAACATGACCGCCTGGGGCTTGGACTCGGCGAGCTTGGCGGCCAGTTTCGAGTACTCGGCAGGCTTCTCGGGGTCGACCGTGTCGACGGAGATGATGCGCCCACCGTCTGCGGTGAACGACGAAGAGAACGCCTTGGCGAGTCCGGAGCCGTACGAGTCGCCGTCGTGGACGATCGCCACGCGCGCGACACCGCTGCCTCGGAGGTACTTCGACAAGGCAGGGGCGTGGGCGTCGTCGGGAGGAATGATGCGGAAGAAGTTGGGGTGCGAGCGCTTCGGTTTCTTGACGTAGTCGTCGCCCTTGCTCAGCGTGGGGTTGCTGGCACTCGGGGAGACCTGCGGGATGCCGGCAGACGTCAAGGTGTCGAGCGTGGCCGCGGTCAGACCCGAGTAGATCGACCCGATGACGGCGACTGTCTGCTCGTCACCGGCGGCCTTCTGCGCCGCCTGAGCTGCGGCGGCCTTGTCACCCTTGTCGTCGATGGTCTGCACCTCGATCTTCCACCCGGGCAGATCACCGCGTTGTGCTGCCTGGCTGAAGGCGAGTTCGACGGAGCGGGCGGTGCCCAGACCGAGTGCGGCGTCGTCACCGGTCTGCGGCGCGATGACGTAGACGCGGCCGGCCTTCGACTCCTGCGCCTGCGCGACCTGGGCGCCCGGGGCAGCGGCACCGTCGGTGCAGGCGGTCAGGGCAACCATGGCCGCGGCACCCCACATGGCGGCCAGCACGGCGAGACGACGGGGCATGGGCGGACTCCTTTGCGGATCACGGTCTCGGCGGGGAGCGGTGCACGCGCCGATACCGCACCCATCGGTGCCCGATGCCGAAATCGGAGTGGATCGGCCATCCTTGCGCCGACCCGACTACTCCGCGAGCGTTCTCCGGCTGCCCCCGCCACAAACTCCTGACGACACTTCACGCATGAATCGCGCGCGCCAGCCGATCTGGTCAGCAACACGTGCGCGTCGGCAAGTCGGCCGTCGCGCGAGATGTGCGGGAGACGACATGGGTTCGAAAGCGGCTGCTGCCCCCTCTGTGACAGATGGGGCACGACGCCTGTCGCCACTGGCCCGGTTGAGTCTGAAGGCCAAGCTCCTTCTCATCGGCAGCATCGGCGTGGCGTGCATCTTCGCCCTGACCATCATCACGTGGATCGGGACGAACGACATGGGCGACAAGAACGCCGACGCGGTCGCAGCCGCGCAGGCAGCCGCAGCCTTTCGCACGGCAGCCGTCACCCTGGAGCAGACCAAGGCCGACCAGGTCTCCTACGTCATGGATGTGCACACCTTCGGGGGTCGTGCCGCGGCCGATGACATGCAGCGACGGGCCCAGTTCCTCCGCAGCGCAGCTACGTTGAACGACACCCTGAAGGACGTCCCGCTCGGCCCGATGACCGAGGCCGAGCGTGCCGGCTACAGCAAGGTCCAGGAGCAGCTCAAGAGCTTCCTCGAGCTCGACGCTGCGGCGGCTGCGGCCTACCGACAGCAGAACGACGAGGGCATGTCGACCGGCGACGGCAAGACACGCGAGTCCTCCCAAGTCTTCGCGTCACTGTCGACCGAGCTCACCACCCTCGAGGAGTCGTCCACAGCCTCGATGAACGCAGCAGTCGACTCCGCCGCCGCCGCAGGACGACTGCTGCAGGTGTCGAGCCTCATCGCGCTGCTCGTGTCGCTGGCCGCGATCACGACGGCCGTCATCGTCATCACGCGGCAGATCCTTGGCTCGGTCACGGGCGTGCTCGCCACGTTGGGGGCGATGCAGCGCGGCGACCTGACCGTCCCCGTCACGGCGACCTCCGGCGACGAGATCGGCGCCCTCGCCACAGCCAGCGAGGACACCCGCATCGCCATCCAGGACCTCATCGCGCAGGTGTCGGCGGCGTCCACGAGCGTCGCGGCCACGTCCAACGAGGTCAAGGACGTCATGAAGGACGTGCGATCCGGCTCTGGTCGTGCCTCTCAGGAGTTGGCGCGAGTCACCACCAGCGCGGACGAGGTGTCGGACAACGTCCAGACGGTGGCTGCAGGCACCGAGGAGATGAGCGCGAGCATTCGTGAGATCTCCAAGAGCGCCGACGACGCCGCCCGGGTCGCGGCGTCCGCGGTCCAGGTGGCCGATCAGGCCAATGCCACGGTGACCGCGCTGGGCAACAGCAGCGTCGAGATCAGCCACGTCGTCTCGGCCATCACCGGCATCGCCGAGCAGACCAACCTCCTCGCGCTCAATGCCACGATCGAGGCCGCGCGCGCCGGTGAGGCGGGCAAGGGCTTCGCCGTCGTGGCCAGCGAGGTCAAGGACCTGGCGCAGGAGACGGCCCGCGCCACCGAGGACATCACCAGTCGGATCAACCAGATTCAGGCCGACACCGATGTGGCCGTCGCGGCCATTGCGGAGATCTCGACCGTCATCGCCCGCATCAACGACTCCCAGACGACGATCGCGAGCGCCGTCGAGGAGCAGACCGCGACGACCAACGAGATGTCCCGCAACGTCGAGGACGCGGCCACCGGCTCCCGCAGCATCGCGGGCAGCGTCGCCGAGGCCGCGCGTCAGGCGGCGAGTTCGGACGAAGCAGCCTCACGCCTGGAGTCCTCGGCGAACGTCCTCGTCGAGGACGCCGAGCAGTTGAACACCCTGGTGGCGCGTTTCAAGCACTGATCCGACCACGACGCAGGCGGACACCCCCGATGGGGCGTCCGCCTGCGCGAGGGGTGCAGCGGTCGGGTCAGCGCTGGCGACGGCCCAGGGGCAGCGGCGTCATCGGCTGCTTGGGCACCCAGAGGTCGATCCCGAAGTCCTTGGCGAAGACGACGCGGGTGCCGGTCCAGACATCCTTGGCGTTCTCGTCGAGCTCGATCACGCGGCAGCCGCGCATGCGGTGCTTCGCCTCGCCGTCCAGGCCGTAGGGGCCGAATCCGGCGCCGGGGCCGTATCCGAGCTTCACGCCGTAGTAGTCACCGACGTAGGTGTTGGTGTGGTCGTGGCCGACGAAGACGCCCTTGACGTCACCGCGGTGCTGGATCGCGGAGAACATGCCGGAGTTGAACGGGCCGGGGCACTCGTCCTCGTTGCGCTCACCCACGGTGGAGTGCTTCTTGAGCGCACGCGCGTGGTCCTCGGGCTTGCGCGAGTCGACGCTCGCGAACCACATGAAGCGGTGCTCCCACAGCGCGATGTGGATGAACATGAGCGACGGCACCTTGGCGCCGACGCGGCGCTGTACGAACTCGGATCCGTCCAGGTACCAACGGATCTGGTCGGCGCGCAGCCAGTCCCAGTCGGGGTAGCCCTCGAAGTCCTGTCCGGCGATCTCCTTGGGGGTATACCGGCCGCTGTCGAGCAGCCACACACCGAACATCGGCTCACCGTCGCGCGAGTCGCCGATGAGGAGGTTCATGTTGCCGGTACCGGTGATGCCCTGGGCGCCTGCGGTGTTCACGTTGCGCTCATAGGTGCGGAAGAAGCCGAGCATCGCGGGCTCGTCCATGCCGGTCTTGGACGTGGGGTCCTCGTCGTGGTTGCCGAACGTGGCGGCCCAGGCGACACCGGCGCGCTCCATCGGCTGAATGACATTGTTGAGCGCCTGCTTCTGCTGCAGGACGGTCTGGGCGTCGGAGGTGAGCTGGTCACCGACGAGAACGACGAGGTCCGGCTTCTCGGCGGCGATCGCCTTCTCCATGAACTCGACCGTGCGGCGGTCGGTGCGGGCACCGTCCTGCGTGTCGTTGAACTGGATGATCTTGAACTTGCCATCGGGACGGAATGCAAGGCGAGCCTTGGTGGCGATGCCGGTGACCGGGCCGGAGCTCTTGCCCGCTGCCGCCGGGGCCGCGTGCGCCTCGTGCAACGTCATCCCGGCGAGACCGAGACCGAGGGCCCCGATGCTGCCTGCCTTGATGAGGCCGCGGCGGCCCACCTCGAGGCTCGGACGGGTGCTGTCGTCGTGCGTCATGCTTCCTCCTGGCTCGGCGGTGGCTCCTCCATCCGCTCAGCCGCACGCCAAGGACAGGCAACGAATGCGACGGTGCTGCAACATGACTTGCCCGTGAAGAGCAGACGACCACGAGGGCCGGCGACAGTGGCTGTGGTCACCCGGGCGAGCAGGATCCGGGTCAGTCCTGCCGGTCGGGGTCGCGGGCGAGGATCAGTGCCTCCAGGTAGGGCGCGAGTTCGGCGTCCATCGGATCGGGAGTCGCGCCCAGCAGCGCGCGCAGGTAGAGACCATCGCCGACGAGGGTGATGAGTCGTGCCACGAGCGGATCGGAGATCTCGCGGGTGAGGACGCGCGACCACGGGTCGAGGGCCGCCACGATGGCGCCGGCCGCATCGATACCCGGCACCCCCACCAGGCGCAACGCCGCCATCAGCGAGCGGGTGAACTCGTAGGCCGCGACCGAGGACGTGGCCAGGTAGGAGTCGACGATGGGCGCGCCCTCTACGACGTCCGCGTCGGCCTCACCGAGCCCGCGCAGCCGATCGAGCAGCCCCGAGTACAGCGCTTCTTTGGTGCCGAAGTGATAGAGCAACCCGCCCTTGGAGACCCCTGCCCGCGCCGCCACGGCTTCGAGCGTGGCGCCGCCGTGGCCGAACTCGGCCAACACGTCCTCGAGTGCGTCGAGGATCCGACCTCTGGTGTCGCTCACGATCGCTGCCTCCTTCGCCGCCGGCGCTCGCCTCAGAGCAATCCTGCCCGGTGCATCCCGATTGGCGGCCGTCCGTCCATCCAGGCTACTGTACCGGCTGGACGGTATGTGACGTGACATCAGGGAGGCCCAGCCATCGACACCGCGACCCCTACCGCACCAGGACGGGTCGGCCTGCGAGGCTGGGCAGCGCTCGCCGTCCTCATGCTCCCCGTTCTCGTGGTGAGCATCGACAACACGGCCCTCTCGTTCGCCGTCCCGCAGCTGTCGACAGCCCTCCAACCGAGCGCGACCCAACTGCTCTGGATCGTCGACGTCTACCCGCTCATCCTGGCCGGATTGCTCATGACCATGGGCCTGCTCGGCGACAAGATCGGCCGCCGACGCCTCCTGATGCTTGGCACCGCCGGCTTCGGACTGGTCAGCCTCTACGCCGCCTTCGCGCCCAGCGCAGAACACCTCATCGCGGCTCGGGTCCTGCTCGGCTTCTTCGGCGCCATGCTCATGCCCTCGACGCTGTCGCTGCTCCGCAACATCTTCATCGACGACCAGCAACGGCGCCTCGCCATCGCCATCTGGGGTTCGGGCTTCGCGGGGGGCGCAGCCGTCGGCCCTGTCGTGGGCGGGTGGCTGCTGCAGAACTACTGGTGGGGCGCCATCTTCCTCATCTCGGTCCCTGCCGCGGTCATCCTGCTGGCCGCCGGGCCGTTCCTCCTCCCGGAGTCGCGCAACCCCGACGCCGGACGTCTCGACCCCGCCGGGGTGGTCCTGTCGATCACGGCGATGCTTCCGCTGGTCTTCGCGATCAAGCACACCATTGCCGAGGGGCCCGACCTCGCGGCGGCAGTGGCCCTCGTGGTCGGCCTGGCCAGCGCCGTCGCGTTCGTGCGTCGTCAGCTCACCCAGACCGACCCGCTGCTCGACCTGCGGCTGTTCACGCACCCGGTGTTCGCCGCATCGATCGTCGCCAACTTCGTCAGCATCTTCGCTTTCGCGGGGCTCATCTTCTTCCTCTCCCAGCACCTGCAGTTCGTCGAGGGGCGGGCCCCGCTCGACGCGGCGATGACGATGGTGCCGGGCGCGATCTCCTCGATCGTCGCGGGTCTCGTCGCTGTGGCGCTGGCGCGGGTGATCGCCGTTCGTCACCTCGTCCCAGCGGGCATCCTGCTCTCCACCGTGGGGTACGCGCTCGGATCGACGATGAGCCTCGGCTCACCACACCTCGTCATCGTCATGGTGTTCGTGCTGGTCGGCACGGGTGCCGGACTCGCCGAGACGCTGACCAACGACGCGATCCTCGCCTCGGTCCCGCCCGAGCGCGCCGGTGCCGCGTCGGGCATCTCCGAGACCGCGTACGAGCTGGGTTCGGCGCTCGGCGTCGCCATCCTCGGCAGCTACCTCGCCTGGGTGTACCGCGCCAACATCGTCGTGCCCGAGGGCGTCTCGGCCGCACGACGTCCTGACGTCGAGAACATGATCGGCACCGCTGTCGTCGCCAGCGAGGGCATGCCGGCCGGTCTCGCGACGCAGACCGTGACAGCAGCCCGCCAGGCGTTCGAGGTCGGCGTGGCCGCGACGTCGCTGGTCGGCGCCGTGCTCACCGCCATCGTCGCCGTGGGCGTCTGGATCGTCCTTGCCAGGGAGGCACGCGCGACGCAGCAAGCGCGGTCTACCCACGCGTCGACAGATGCTCGATGACCGCGGCGATCGGGTCGTCAGCTCTCATCCGCTCGGCCACGTCTGCCGCGCGGCCACGGGTGGGCGCGGCATCGGCCGCGGCCAGGGCCGCACGAACCTGATCGGTCTCGACGCGGCGTCGATCCAACGGCGCTGACGCGATACCCACCGTGTGTAGCCGCCGCGCCCAGAACGGCTGATCGGCAGCGAACGGGACCGGCACCGACGGGATTCCGGCGCGTGCGACGGCGTGGGTGGTCCCGGCGCCGCAGTGGTGGAACGCCACCGAGCACTGCGGCAGCAGCCACGCGTGCGGCACCTGGCCGACGACGTGCACCGAGTCGGGCAACTCCCCCAGCTCCTGATCGATGCCACTCCACCCCGGCGCGAGGACGACACGACGGTCTCCCACTGCGCGCAGGATAGTGGCGCTGAACTCGGCAGTCCCCGAGGCGGCCATGCTGCCGAACCCGACGTAGACCGGTGGGTCGCCCGCGGCGGCGGCCTCGTCGAGAAAGCGCACCAGCGCTGCGGACGGCTCGAACGCGGGCTCGGCCAGATGCCACTCACCGCAGACCCGCACGGCATCGGACCAGTCCTTCGGGGCATCGAGCAGCGCGGGCGAGAAGCCGTACAGCGCCGATTGGTGACTCCACCGAACGGTCAACGACGGGAGGCCGCGGCGACGACGAGCCCGGTTCGTCGGCCCACTGAACGCCGACCACAGCCCGCGCGTGGCGATCTCGTGAGTGGCGCGGTTGAGGAGGCGTGGCGGCACGCGCGGTGACACGGGCGAGGCGAACGCTGTGGTCGGAGTCAGCGGAAACGCGCTGGCCACCGCCGACTGCGCACCGGTCAGCTCGGCCGCCGTGATCGCGGCGAACGTTGCCAACCCGCTGCCGATGACGACGTCGGCGCGATGGGCGCGGGCGACGTCGGTGATGGTCGCGAGCCACGACTCGGTGTGCTCACGAGCGAGGGTGCGAAAGAGCATGAGCCCGGTGAATCCCCCGTCGGCCATCTCCAGCGCACGCGTGCCGCGTCCGCCGTCGAGGTGGCGGCGAAAATCCCCAGCCAGTTCGTGGAACTCGACGCCCAGATCATCGGCCAGCGCGGCTCCCGATCCGTCGAGGCACGCGACCGTCTCGTGACCCCGCTCCTTCAGCCCAGCCGCGAGCGCCAGGTAGGGGCGAGTGTCGCCCTGAGAGCCCGAGCCGGCGATGACGATGCGCATACCCCTCCCTCGCCCCGACACCGTCGCCCGCACGCGCGCTGCGTCAGGCCATCCCTGCCATGCGAGCCAGAGCCGCAGCGAGGGTGCCGACGACGACCACCCCGATGAACGGCACCCGCAGGGTGAGTGCGACGGCCGCGGCGACGAGCGCGACGACCCGGGCATCGAGGACGAGCTGCTGGCCCGAGGCGAACGTGTTGGCGACGACCAGGGCCGTCAACAGGCCCACCGTCGCGGCTGCCGAACCGTTGCGGATCGGCGGCGAGTCGAGCACGGTCTCGGGCACGAGATAGCCGAGCAGCTTGGTGACATAGGCGACGAGGCAGGCGATCCCGATTCCGATCCAGGTGCTCATGCCGTCACCGTCCCGGTGGACAGGTCTCGGCGGTGCCGAAGCCACGAGATGAGCACGGCGATCGCGCCCGCCAAGATGATCGGGATGCCCGGCGGCACGAACGCCGTCGCAATGAGGGTGGCCACGGCGCAGACGGCGGCGACCTCGAGGGCGCCACGGCCCCGCAGCCGCGGCCAGAGGAGTCCGAGGAACGCCGCGACGGCAGCACCGTCGAGTCCCCAGGCCTTCGGGTCACCGAGGGATGCCCCGGCCAAGGCGCCGATGAGCGTCGCGAGGTTCCAGAAGAAGAAGACGGCAAGGCCCGCGGCCCAGAATCCGCGACGCTGCTCGGCCGGTTCGTCCTGCCCGACGGAGGTCGCGGTGGACTCGTCGATCGTCAGGTGCGCCATGAGGAGCCGCTGCAGGCCGCGTGGGCGCAGCAACTCGTTGATCTGAACCCCGTACACCGCGTTGCGGACTCCGAGAAGGGAGGCAGCGGTGATGGCCGACGACCAGGTGCCGCCCCCGGAGATCACCCCAACGAGCGCGAACTGCGACCCGCCGGTGAACATCAGCAGCGACAGGGCGCACGCCTGGGCGATGGTCAGGCCCGCCGCCACACCGAGCGCGCCGAAACTCAGTCCGTACAGGCCCGTCGCGACGCCGATCGACAAGCCCATCCGGGTCGCGGGCGTCATGGAGGTCACCGCCGCATCGTAGGGTCTCGGGCGCGCCGGTCACCGGATCCGTCCACGCTGCACCAAGATCGACGCATGCCTCGCTCGACTTCGCCCACCGCCGGCACGGCCGTTCGGCTGGCCGTGGGCCTCGTCTGGCTCGCCGTGCCGGTCTGGGCGTTCGCCACAGCCGCTGACGCGATCGTCCACGGCCATCCCGCCTACCCGGTGCTGGTGGTACTGGCTGCGCTCGTCGGTGTCGTGCTGGTGGTGAGGGCCGTGCGGCGCCGAGGTCGAGCGACCACCGACACCTCTCCAACGAGCGGAGCGACTCCTCCGCGGCGACGCTGGGTTCGGCTCTCCGCATGGGTCGCCGGACTCGTTGTGACGGCGCTGATGGTGACCGTCCTCGTCTTCGGTCGTCCGCACGGCGCCACGCCTGTGGCGGTCCAGGCGATGAACGGCTCGGCAAGCGTCTCCGTCGCGGAAGATGCGCGGACGATCACCCTGACTCCGCAGTCGCAGTCGCAGTCGGGCGTGGGCGTCGTCTTTCACCCGGGCGCCCGCGTCGATGCCCGGGCCTACGTGCCGCTGCTCATGCGGCTGGCCGAGCAGGGGCATCCCGTCGTCGTGGCCAAGGCACCCCTGGGAGTGGCGTTATTGTCGGAGGGCGTGACGGGACAGGCGCTGGAGGATCACCCGAAGGTGCCCGGGTGGGTCGTCGCCGGGCACAGCCTGGGCGGGGTCGTGGCTGCCCGTGCTGCCGCGACGGGCGATGCGCGGATCCGGGGGCTCGTCCTGTGGGCGTCCTACGCCGACAACGCGACTCGCACCGACGTCGTCCCGGTGCTTAGTGTCTACGGCACCAACGACGGCCTCATCCCGCCCGATCAGGCTCGGACGCGCGGCCCGTCCGCCGCGACGTTCGTCCCCATCGAGGGCGCCGTGCACACCTCGTTCTCCGACTACGGAACCCAGTCCGACGACGGCGTCGAATCCGTGCCCCCCGAGGTCGCACAACAGCAGATCGCCGACGCGACTCTCGCCTTCATCGAGACCCTTTCCCCGCCGCCCGCGAAGTAGTCAAACGCAACGCCCACGGCTGCGGACGCCGGTTTCGTCCGGAATACCAGCCCCGCCTCAGCCCGTTGTTCGACACGACCGGGCGCTGCCACTCGCGGCGCCCCACATGGACTCAAGGAGGGGCTCATGCCCGACACGATGCGCGCGGTGACCTACGACACGTTCGGCGGACCGGAGGTGCTCACCATCGGTGAGCAGCCGATGCCCAAGGTGGGGCCTGGCGAAATCCTCGTCAAGGTGCGGCGCGCGGCCGTCAACCCCGTCGACTGGAAGATCATGTCGGGCGGTCTCGACCCCTTGATGCAGGCGTACTTCCCCGTCGTGCCGGGCTGGGACGTCGCGGGTGTCGTCGAGCGGGTCGGCATCGATGCCCCCGAATTCTCGGTCGGCGACGAGGTCATCGCCTACGCCCGCAAGGACGTGCTCCACGGCGGGACGTACGCGGAGTACGTGACGGTGCCGGTGCGGTGCGCGGCCCGCAAGCCCAGCACGGCGTCGTGGGACGAAGCGGCCGGTCTGCCGCTGGCCGGACTCACGGCTTACCAGGTGCTGTCGCGCCTCGGCACGACGAAGGATTCGACCGTACTGATCCACGGCGCGTCCGGCGGCGTCGGCCTCATGGCCGTTCAGATCGCGCGCCACCTCGGTGCCCGCGTCATCGGCACGGCGTCTGAGAAGAACCACGACCGACTCCGCGCGCTGGGCGCCGAACCCGTCACGTACGGAGACGGGCTCACCGACCGGGTGCGCGAACTCGCACCGTCTGGCGTGGATGTCGTCGCCGACTTCGTCGGGGGCGTCACCGATGTCACCAAGGCCGTTCTGGCCGAAGGCGGCAAGCACGCGTCCATCGCCGACCCCGAGGCCATCGCTGCCGGTGGTGAGTGGATGTGGGTCCGTCCCGACCGCGACGCCCTGGGCGAGTTGGCCGACCTCGTCGACTCCGGCGATTTGAGCATCGACGTGGCCACCACGTTCGACCTGGAGCACGTCGCCGACGCCTTCACCCTCAGCCAGGAGGGCCACACCTCCGGCAAGATCATCATCACGGTCAGCGACAACTGACCCGTCCGCACTCTCTGCCGCGAGGGCTCACCGACATTCGGTGGGCCCTCGTCGCTGTTCCCAGTTGCAGGTGCGATCCACCCGAACCTCAAGAACGACACACATGGATTCGGGGCAGATGCGGGCCTACGCCCCTGACCTGCGGTATCGCAACAGGCACCAGCAGGCGAGCAATCGATGTGTGTCGTTCTTGAGGTACCGACCCGGTGCTCCGTCAGCCGAGAAGGGCATGGCGACGGCGGCGGAGGACCCGCCGCACGTTCCGCAGCACCTGCGGCGGCATGGGAAATGCGTCCGCGAGCTGCTCGTCCACGTCGGCCGTGGCTGATAGCACGTCCTCGAGGGCACGTTCGGCGGCACGCGTCGGCAGCCCCGCAGAATCGGCGAGGGCGAGCCACCGTTTGCGAGACAGGGAGTCGTCGCGCCCGGCCACAGTCAGGGCCAGTCGGTGGTCGCCGTACGGCAGGGTGGACGGCCCGTCGTAGATCGGCGACACGCGCCACTCCCGCCCCGCACGCACGAGGGACACATTCTTGGCGTGCAGGTCCCCGTTGCCGGTCAGCCAGGCGAGCGCCACCTGCATGAGCACGGCGCGCATCGCCGGGATGCGGGCCGCCGTTACCTCCGAGATCCGAGCGAGCAGTGATTCGGTGGAGACGGCGTACTTGTCGGCCGGGTAGCGACCCAGCAGTTGGGCGCCGTCTTCGACAGCCAGCCGCTTGACGGAGCCATCAGATCGACGGCGCGGTCGAACCGCGTAACGAGGAGACCGGCACGATCCTGCCGGTCATGAACGACACGCGCCTCCACCACCGGATGGCGCAGGCGGCGCGCAACGCCGAGGAAGAACGCTTCGTTCTCCACGACGTGGGGATACTCCGGCGGGTTGAGCTTGAGCAGATGCAGCCGCCCCTCGTCGGCGAGCGGGATGGTGAGCATGCGCCCGGACACCTTGTCCTGGACTCCCGCGAGTGCAGCAGGATCGAGCCCTTCGGATGCGGCGAGATCGGCGAAGTCGAGCTGTGCGAA
This sequence comes from Mobilicoccus sp., assembly GCA_032100225.1. GTDB lineage: Bacteria > Actinomycetota > Actinomycetes > Actinomycetales > Dermatophilaceae > Mobilicoccus. The sequence goes on along the minus strand of DAMDJY010000032.1, from coordinate 5,684 downwards.
GTCGACCTCCCCCTGCGCCGCCGGGCCGTCGCCGGATGGCGACACCGGTCGCAGTTGTCGTGCGGGCAAGGTGGATTCGCCACCCATCCCCTGAGGAAGCACACGCACATCGCCGACCAAATCCTCCCCGACCGCGAGGAGCAGCGACAGCTCGTCATCGGCAGACGTCTTGACCGCGGCACGCAGCCCGGTCAGGCGGCGCCCCTCCGGGAGAAGGCCCGAGAAGAACGGCGGCAGTGCACCACCCGACGTGCGCACAGGCTCGTCCGAGAGCGGGAGCGTGGTCGCGACCGGCCGGGAATCGGCAGCGAGATACGCGTTGTCGTAGGCGAACTCGATGCCACCCTCCCGGCGAGAGAGCGTGGCGGCAGGTTCGTGTCCGACCCAGACGTCGGCAGTCTCGACGCGCCGGGACAGCGCCCGTCGGTGGCACCAGCGACCGGCACGATCATGCCGGTTCTGAACCTTCATCCGGTCGTCATCCACCGTGGCCACGTCGTTGCGACGCCTCCAGCGACGTGCACCGTGAGGCGTATGGAGGAGCGCCTGACCGGCGGGAACACGAGCGACGTCGTGCGATTGGGAGACACCGTGCGCCGCACCACCGGCACGTGGACGCCGGCCGTTCACGACCTACTGCACCACCTCGAACGCGTGGGGTTCGAGGGCTCGCCCCGAGTCCTGGGCATCGACGACCACGGCCGCGAGATGCTCGCCTACGTCGAGGGGGAGGTCGGCACCCTCTCCCCGGAGAGCCCGTTGCCCGAGTGGTTCCGCGGTGAGGACGCCTGCCGGGGCATCGGCCGATGGATCCGGGAGTTCCAGGATGCTCAAAGCGAAATCGCACCCGATCCGACGAAGCCGTGGCGCCGTGCTGCGGGGGCGCCACTCGAACCCGGCCAGGTGACCGTTCATCACGACGTCTTGCCCTACAACACCGTCCGACGTCCCGACGGCGCGATCGTCGTCCTCGACTGGGACTTCGCCCGCCCCGGCAACCGGCTGGAAGACCTCGCATGGGCGGCGTGGCGATGGGTGCCGCTGATGACCGGGTCCTGGTGGCACACCGAATACGGGGTCGACCACCTCACCGACGAGGAGCTCCTCGCGCATCAAGCGCGAAACCTTCGCGCCCTGCTCGACGGGTACGGCGCCTCCCCCGACCAGCGCAGACACCTCGCCGACGAGATCACCGCGCAACTGGAAAGCCACGCCGCCGACCTCAAGGACATGGCCGCCACCGATCCCGCCTTCGCCGCGCTGATCGAGCGCGACTACGCCCGAGCTGCTCGCGACGACGCCCGATGGTGGCGGACTGAGAGCACTGGTCACGTCCCCCGCATGATCGGCGGCCGCGTCGGCCGAGGCAGCCGCCGATCACGCGCCAGGTATCAGCGAGCTCCGAGGATCTGGTCGGGCAGGGTGTCCCACGATTCCTGGGTGTAGGCCATCTGCCAGAACCGGATCTCGTGGTGGCAGCTCAGCTCGAAGGCCCGGGCCATGCGCGCGCGTTCGCTCGGACCGGCCTCCTGGGCGAGGCGTTCGCACCGCTCGAGGGGGTCGGCGAGGATCGCGCGGGAGTCGTCGGAGCCGTAGAAGACCCACCAGTCGTGGAACGGATTCGTCTGCGCCGCGTCGGGCTGCGCCTCGGCGAGGTACCGCTCACCGGCACAGATGTACGTCCACGGGCACGGCAACAGCGCGAACGACAGGACGCCGAGGGTGTCGTGACCGCACGCCGTCATGTGGTCGATGTACGCCTGCGACGACGGCGCGAGCCGCTCCTGCTGCACCGCCGAATAGTCGACGCCGAAGGCGTTGCACATCACGTGGTGGGGGTGCGATTCGTCGTTGAGCAGAAAGTAGGACGAGGTGACGAAGTGCTCCATCCAGGCACGGTCGGGCGAGGCCGCCATGCCCAGGCCGTAGCAGCGCAAGTACGCCGACAGGTACTGGTGGTCCTGCCCGACGTAGTGCAGCGTCGCCTCGCGGCTCAACGTGCCGTCGCGCATCCCGTCGAGAAACGGGTGCGACCAGAAGGCTTCGAAGAGCCGGTCGTGGGTGCGTCGCAGTTTGGCGGTGAAGCTCCCGGCAGGGGCCTCGGTGAAGTGGTCGAGAGAGGTCATGTGGTCGTCCCGAGCGCGTGGGAGCCCGACGTGCGGGCTGCCGCGTTCCCTCCGCTCGCGTGATCGAGATCAGGTTCCACGGGTTCGGGCCGGATGCCCGTCTCAGTCCCGTGATGGGACGCCCCGCGCGGCACGTGCCACGTTACCTGCGAGACGCGCGCGCTCGGGCGGATTCGGCGTGCCCGCTGCCAGCAGGCTCGGCGCGAAGGGTCAGGCCCTGCGCATCCGACGGAAGACTGGAATGTCGGCCGAGGACAGGTCGGTTTGGTAGCGGTAGCCGTCTTCGTCGAAGTTCTGCAGGGCCTTGACCGAGCGCACGCGGTTGGTCACCATCCAGCCGGCCATGCGGCCGCGGGCGCGCTTGGCTGCGAAGGAGATGACCTTCCAGTCGCCCTTGGGGCCCTGATCCTCGAAGCGTGGTTCGACGACGCGTACGTCGAGGGCGTCGAAGTCGACGGCGCCGCTGTACTCCCCCGACGCCAGGTTGACCACGACGTCGGGTCCCGTTGAGGCAGTGAGGTCTTGGGCAACGAGGTCGGTAATGCGGCTCCCCCACCAGGCGTACAGGGAGTCGCCGCGGTCGGTCGCGAGGCGGGTGCCCATCTCGAGACGGTAGGGCTGCATGAGGTCGAGGGGGCGCAGGAGTCCGTAGAGGCCCGACAGGATGCGCACGGTCTTCTGCGCCTCGGTGAGGTCGCGGGTGTCGAACCGTTCGGCTGCATCGATGCCCTGATAGACGTCGCCGGCAAACATGAAGAGGGCCTGGCGGGCGTTGCGGGGTGTGAAAGGCGTCGTGAACTCGGCGAACCGGTCGACGTTGAGGCGGGCCAACTCGTCCGAGATGCCCATGAGGTCCGACAGCTCCTCGGGGCTCTTGCGCCGCATGACCTCGACGAGTTGCTCGGTCTCGTCCATGAACCGCGGCTGGGTGCGCGTCTTGGTGGGCACCGGGGACGTCAGGTCGAGCGATTTCGCAGGCGAAAGCAGAGTGAGCACGCCCTCACCGTATCCGGGCAACCGTGCAGGCGGCCATGCGGTGAACGATGCAGGTCAGCGGCGTCGGCTCAACCGAGCGGAGGTTGCCAGACGACGAGGGCGCGGGAGTCGCTGCGTCGGCGTCGGGGCCGCTCGCCCGCTCGCACGGCGACGACGTCACCGGCACGGCCGGCGGCGAAGACGCGGCGTCCGGTCTCGAGAAGCGTGCTGGTCTGGTCGAGTTCGTTTTGCAGTTCACGGACGCGGGACCGGAGCGCGGCGACCTCGTTCTCGAGCTGCATGATGCGTTGCACCCCGGCGAGGCTGATGTCCTCCTTCTGGGAGAGGCGCTGGATCTCGCGGAGTCGCATGATGTCGCGGTTGGAGTAGCGGCGTCCGCCACCGCGGGTGCGGGAGGGGGTGACGAGCCCGAGTCGGTCGTACTGGCGCAGGGTTTGGGCGTGCATGCCGGCAAGTTGCGCGGCGACGGAGATGACGAAGACGGGCGCGTCGTCGTCGTGGGTGAACCCGATGGCCGTCATGTCGTCTCCCTCCTCTGACGCGGCGTGCCCCGCCGGGGTCTGCGAGAGTTCCGCGGGCCCCGGCGGGGGTCAGGCTGTGCGGGTCAGGACCGAGCCTTGCGGAAGAGGTCCTCCCGCGGGTCGATCCCGGCCTCTTGGTTTTTCAATGCTTCGACGGCGGCGCGGGCCTCGTCGGTGAGTCGTTGCGGCACAGTGACGGCGACCTTGACCAGCAGGTCGCCAGTCTGGCCGGTCTTGCGTCGGACGCCGCGGCCCTTGACGCGCAACGTCTTTCCGCTGGAGATGCCGGCGGGCAGTTTGACCTTGACTGCGTCGCCGCCGAGCGTCGGGACGGTGATGGTGTCGCCGAGGGCGGCCTCGGCGAACGTCACGGGCACCTCGATGCGGAGGTTGTCACCGTCGCGGGTGAAGACCTCGTGCGGGTGCACGGTCACCTTGAGCAGGATGTCGCCGGGGGCGCCGCCAGGTCCGGATTCGCCCTTGCCGGGCAGCCGGATGGTGGCGCCGTCCTTGATCCCCGGGGGGATACGCGCGGTGATCGGCTTGCCACCGACTCCGTTGACGACGACCGTGTCGCCCTTGACGGCCTGGCGAAAGCTCAGTCCGGCGGTGGCGTGGATGTCGCGGCCCTTGCGGGGCGGGCGGAACCCGCCGGAGAAGCCACCCGGTCGCCCGCCCGGTGCGCCGTATTCGGCACTCCCCGAAGGGAATCCGGCACCGCTCTGGCCGAACATCTTGAGGATGTCCTCGATGTCGGGGTCCTCACCGGGGCGACCACTGAAGCCGCCGCCGGAGGTGGAGAATCGGGTGCCGCCGCCCTGGTTGAACAAGGTGCTGAAGACGTCGTCGAATCCGGCTCCGCCCGTGCCTCCGCCAGGTGCGCCACCGGAGGTGAAGCGGGCGCCGCCGCGGGTCATGGCGCGGACGGCGTCGTACTGCTTGCGCTGCTCGGGGTCGGACAGGACGGCGTACGCCTCACCGATGTCCTTGAACCGCTGCTCGGCCGAAGCGTCACCCGCGTTGCTGTCGGGGTGGTACTTGCGGGCCATTTTGCGGTAGGTGGACTTGATCTCTTTGGCGTCAGCGTCGGCCGAGACGCCCAGCACGGCGTAGAAGTCCTTGTCGAACCAGTCCTGGCTGGCCATCTCGCCTCCTCAGTTCTTTTCGGTCGGGTGAATGTCTGCGGCGTGAATGCCCGGAGTGACGCCGGTGCTGATCACGCAGGGTCCGCGACGGAGACGCGCGCCGGTCGGATGACGCGGTCACCGATCTGGAACCCGGGCTGCATGACCATGACGACCGTCGTCTCGGTGGTTCCTTCGGGCAGCTCGGCCGTGGTGTGCATGAGCGCCTCGTGGAACATCGGGTCGAAGGTGTCGCCCACCGCACCGAACGAGGTGACCCCGTACTTGCCGAGGATGGCCTCGAGCTTGGCCGCGATCTTGGCGAACGGGCTGCCCTCGGTCAGCTCACCGTGCTGGCGGGCGAGGTGGATCTCGTCGAGCACCGGCAGCAGCGACTCCACGACGGAGGCCTGGGTGCGGGTGCGGTCCTCGGCGCGCTCACGGTCCATGCGGCGCTTGTAGTTGATGTACTCGGCGTTGAGGCGCTGGTAGTCGGCCAGGCGCTCGGCGGCGAGCTGGGCATCCGCGCTGGTGCCGGCGCTGTTGAACAGCTCCTCGGGGGTGTTCGGCACCGAGTCGCCGAGGGTGTCCTCGGGGTCTGCGTCGGTCACGACGGGCTCCTCTTCGACGGGCGGTGCCTGATCGACGTGAAGATCGTCACCGGTGTGCGGGACAGACTTGTCCGCCTCGGCGTAGGCCGCGCGGGCGGCTGCGGTACGGGCGGCGCCGCTCACGGGTGACGTGGGGCGGGTGTTGTCCATGCTGCTCTGATCGGCGTCGGCCTGCGTGTTCTGACCGGGCCACCCCAGCGCCTCGTCACCGACGGGGGTCGGGTTGTGGTCGTTGCTCATGCTGGGCTCCTTCTCGATCGTTCACCGGCGGCCTCACCGGACGTCTGCGGGTGGTGCTGCGCCCCG
>DAMDJY010000031.1:0-24027 GCA_032100225.1 Mobilicoccus sp. | reverse complement strand
CCCCCCGCGTACCTGGAAGAGCTCACTTACCCTTGCTGCATTCCTGCCCTGGGGGAGTTCGGAGAGGTACCACCACGCGGGGGGCCGTCACCCACTCTAATCCAGAACCCGGCTCGGGAGGAAACCACCGTGGCCACCGCCGTCGACCCGCCTCAGCGCGCGCCGCTGAGAACGCGCCTGAGGACGACCTCGAGGATGTGCAGGTCCGGGGGCTATCACCCCCACATCTGCACGTCCTCAGGTTCGATCTCGCAGGAACTGGATAGCCAGGGCCCGTGAGGTCCGACGCCGCATTACCGGATGCGGGTCAGGGTGCCCTTGGCGTCGAGGGTGACGACGGCAGTCTTGGTGCCGACGGTGAAGGTGTAGGTCGTGGTGGCTCCGCTGATCTTCGTGCTCACGCCGACCTTGGTGGAGCCGGGTGACGCGACGACGGCGGTGACCATGGCGGCCTTGGTGCCCTTCTGGGTGACGGTCGCGACGGGGGCCTTGTACTTGTGGAAGTAGTCGGTCCACTGCCAGCCCTGGATGGGCTTGGTCGAGCCCTTGACCGCACCGAACGTCGTCGCCTTGATGCCTGCGGCGGGCAGCTGCAGCAGGGTCGTCGTCACGCCCTTCGCGGTCGCGGTGGCGCGGGTACCGGAGGCCTTGAACGACGTGTCGTAGGGCAGGTGCCAGTACTGCGTGAAGCTCGTCGCCTTGGGTGCGGAGGCCTTGTCGGCGGTGATGACGATCTCGGGGTCGGCGAGCACGATCAGGCTGCGGGTGCGGGTCGTCTTGGTGACGGGCGTGTCGCTGAACTGGTAGAAGTCGGCGCCGGCCTTGACGGACGAGCGGACGAGCTTGGTCGCGGATCCGTTACGCATCCCGGCGGGGACGAGCTGGTTGTGGGCCTCGGGGCCGATGTAGTGGGCGCGCCAGGCGTCCTGGTTGTAGGAGCCGGTGCCGGTGTCGCTGAGGATCGGGCGGCCGAGGGTGTTCCACGTGATGGCGGTGTGGTCGCTGTGGCCGTGACCGACGCGCATGGGGCCGAAGCGCAGCGCGTACGAGCTCTCCTGCGACTGCTTGCGGGCGGCGCTGCCCCAGCCGGAGCGGCCGAAGACGTAGCCGGCGTTGTAGACCTTGACGCGCTCTGCGGGTGCCGTGCCCGAGCGGCCGTCGGTGGTGACCCACTCCTGCGCGGGGGTCAGCGTGCCCTGGGGGCGTTCGACCTGCGTGTCCCCGATCTGGTGGTAGGTGCCGTCGGGCTTGAGAGCAAAGTCGAGGAAGGTCTGCAGGCCGGCGCGGCGGGCCTGGATGGTGCGGGCCGCAGGCGTGGTGACGCCGCAGGCCTCGAGAGAGCTGCCGACGTAGCCCCACAGGGCGTAGTTGTAGCGGGCGTAGCCGACGGACTGCTCGTTGTTGGCGCCCTGCGAGTCGATGACGCGGGTGATGTCCTTGCTGAGCTTGCCGACTGCGTAGTTGGTGTAGTCCTTGCGGCCGAGGGTGCAGCCGATGCCCATGACGGAGAGGGTCTGGTCGGTGCCGACGTTGTGGTCGGGCCACGTGTTCTTCTTCAGCCATTCGGCATGCTGCAGCAGCGACGCGTCGAGCCATTTGGGTACGGGCTTGCCGACCTGCTGAAGTCCGCCGCGCAGGCACATGAGGAAGTCGGCGCGGGTGTGAGTCGCGTTGCCGGCTCCCGGGCCGGTGGGCCACGGGTATTTGTTGTCGCGCACCCAGTCAGAGGCGATGGCGACGGCGCCGTCGATGGCCTTGGGGTCGCGCTGGCTCGTCATGCCCTGGGTGGCCTTGTAGATGTAGCCGCCGGTCCAGTTGAGCATGTGCAGCGTGGTCTTCCAGCTGTCGCTCTTGTAGGGGTCGAGCTTCCAGTTGATGTTGTGACGGCCGTCGCCGACCTTCACCCGCTTGAGCGGACCCATCGTGAAGCGGTCCTCATTGAGGTCGCTGATGGGGTTGACGCGGTCCTGGAGTCCGAACCCACGACACGGGTACTTCTCATCCGCCGGCCCAGCACCTGCCTGCATAGACGGAAGCATGGACAACGGCGCCGCAAGCAGAACAGCCGCAGTCAGAGCAGCGGGGGTGGCGATTCGTGCGCGCACGATCAATCCCTTCCCTGGGGTTGGCAGATATCGCGGATCCATCCGCGTCGAGGTTCCTATCGGCCGGCGTCCGTGGTTCTTGATGCCGAGGCGTGTGGCGCGCCTCGGCCCCCGATCGAGCGCGGACCTGCAGAGACACCACAATGGGCGCCCCACCAATAGCGTGGGGGCAGACGAAGACAGGCGGTCTCGCGTGAGACCGCCTGTCTGGCGCTACTGCTGGGTGATCCGGTGAGACGAAACGTCAGCGGATGAAGTCCATCAAGGATGGCTGGATGACCTTGGCCGACGCCGACAGAGCAGCCTGGTAGGCGTTGGACTGGATGGCCAGGTCCATGGCGGCCTTGAGGAAATCCGCGTCCTCGACTTTGGACAACGCAATCTTGGAGGCGTCGTCCTGCTTGCCGTTGAGGGTCTCCAGACCGGTCAACCTGCTGACGCGCGCACCCACCGTGCTCTGCACGTCGAGGATGCCGTCACGCAGCTTGTCAAGGCCCTCCAATCCCTTGGACATACCCTCGGCCTTGCCATTCTCGATGGCGTCGGCGAGGTCCAGAAGGGCTCCCTGTTTGGAAGCGGTCGAAGGATTCTCGGGGTCCCACGTGTCGGCACCGTCAGGGTCAGCGAGAGCCGTGCCGAAGGCTTTGGTCCCAATGACGCCGACGTTGATCTGTCCCGCAGCACCGGGCGCATCCGTCACATTCCGGTTGACCGGGAGCTCGTTTCCCAGATACTCCCCCGTCGCCGGGTCGAAGGCGTTGTCCTTCGGTGTCGTCCCCCCGAAGAGTGGTTGACCCGCGTACTGCGAGTTGGCCTGCTGGAGGATGGTCTGCCGCAACTCCCGGATCTCCTGGGCGATGGCGGTCCGTTCCTGCTGCCCGAGTGTGCCGTTCATGGCCGCCAGCGCCTTGGTGCGCATGGTCTGGATGGGCTTCATGACCTCGGACAGCGCATTGTCCGAGGCACTCAGCCGTGCGATCCCGTCGGTGATGTTCTCGCCGAACTGCTGCAGCTGGCGCTGCTCGTCCCGAAAACGCAGCGCGGAGACGGTGCCGACCGGGTCGTCGGAGGGGCGGTTGAGACGCTTTCCCGTCGTGAGCTGTTCCTGCGTGCCCTGCAGACGAGACAGGCTGGTGTTGAGACCGGCGAGTTGCGTCCGGTTCATCGAGTTCTGGGTGATGCGAAGAGACATGTCGGCCTACCCCGTCAGCGCTTCATGTTGATCAGAGTGTCGAGGATCTGATCGATGGTGGACACGTACTTGGCTGCTGCCGAGAACGAGTGCTGGAACTGGATCATGTTGGTCATCTCCTCGTTGAGGGAGACGCCGGAGACGTTGTCGCGGGCATCCTCGGCCTTCTGCACGACGTTCTGTTGTGTGAGAACCCGGGTATTGACCGAGTTCACGTCGACCCCTAGCTGAATGACCATGCCGGCGTAGGTGGCGCCCGGCCCCTTCTGGTCCCGCAGGTGTGCTGCCATTGCCAGAGCGTTGTCTCCGTCGAGCGACGGAGGGTCGCCTTCGGGATCCCCCTTCGACACAGCGATGTCCTTGGCGGAACTACCGGACCGCAGCTGGATGTTGGCCGCGGTGATCGCGGTGGTCCCCCCGAAGGCGTCAGTGAAGAGCGCCTGCCCTTCCTCCGACTCGACGTCGTCGCCCGTCTTCACGTATGTGTACCCGCCAGGGTAGGCGTCACTTCCGTCGCCGACCTGCTGGAGGTTGACCGTGTCCGCCAGCTGTTGAGCGATCTGGTCGAACTGCTGAACGTAACCCGGGATGGTCTTGTTGAGCCCCAGCAGCATTCCGGCGACGCGACCCTTGTTGCTCGTCCCGTCGGTGGCCGCGGCGTTGGTCCCTGTGGGGGCGTCCGACATGGCCGGGTCGTCGATAGCGGGCGGGTTCGGGTCCTTCTCGCTGGCCGGGGACACAGTTGCCCAGGTCACGGAGACCTGGTCGTCTTCACCGTCGGCGTTCTCCGTGGGCCCGGTAACCTGGAGGCTGTTGGCGTGGGTGGCGTCGACGAGCTTGTGTCCCCCGACCCAGACGTCGACGGCCTGGCTGTTGAAGGGGGCGTCTGCGTCGAGCTCGGCGGGTTGCGCCGTTGCGCCTGTCAGTTCGGCCAGCCGTGCAATCATCTGGTCTCGCTGGTCGAGGAGCTCGTTGCTCGGAACCTTCGCGATGTTGTTGTTGCGGATGGCCTCGTTGAGCTTGGCGACGTCCCTGGCGAGCGAATTGATCTCGGTGACGTTGGCCTCGAGCTCCGCGCGGGTGTCCTTCCATTGGGTCGTCACGGTGTTGCTCATGTGGTTGAGGTGGTTGGCGACGATCTCGGCGCTCTCGTAGGCGAGGTTCTTGGGCTCGATGCTCTTGGGGTCGTTGCCCACCTTGCTGAAGCTGTTCCAGAAGTCGGCGAGTTTGGCCTTGAGACCGGTGTCGCTGGGCTCGTCGATGGTGCGTTCGACGGCAGCCATGGTCTTCTGCTGCTCTTCGAGGCTGCCAAGGGAGGCGCTGGAGTCGTTGGCGCGGGCCACGAGGAAGGAGTCGGTCATGCGGGAGACGCCCGTGACCTTGACTCCTTCGCCGGTTCCGTCGTATCGGGACCAGAAAGCGGGTACGCCGGGGCCGCCGACGGACTCGAGGTCGACGCGTTGCCGCGAATAGCCGGGAGTCGCGGAGTTCGCGATGTTCTGCCCGGTGACGTCGAGGCCACGCTGGGCGGCGTGGATCGCCGACGTGCCGATGAACAATCCGCTGAACGCTGCAACCATGATCCTTCGTCTCTCATCCGTGAGTGGTGGGCCTGCGGCCCGGGGGTCGTTCACGTGCCGGTCTGAACGGCCGTCTTCCTATCGGAGGGTCGTGCGGGGTTCTGAACGGTTGCCCGTGGGTCGCGCGCACTCCCCGGCCCGGAGCCGGGACCTGCGGCGGAGCGCGGCGCCGTCACACCGAGGCGTCGAGGAACGTGGCGATGGCCTTGTTCCTGCTGCCTTTCTGCCCCTTCTGCTGTTGGTGCAGGTGGGTGAGGTCGCTCTCGGTGGAGGCGAGTTGGTACTGGACGAACGTGCTGAGGAGTTTGATGCGTTCGTTGAGGTGGGTGACGCGGTGCGCGAGCACGGCCGGCAGCGGGCCGAGGTCGGTGGGGGGCTCCCATTTCGGTACGGCGACCACCTCGCCGAGGCGCACCTGTTCCTCGTGCGCGTCGAGGTCGTCCTCCATGCGGGTGAGTTGCGCCCCCCAGGCGGCGGTGGCGTCGGTCACGACTGCTCGCCGGTGTGGCCCATGGCGGCGACCTCGTGCCAGGTCTGGGCGAGGGGCTCCATGACCTCGCGGACGTCGACGACTCGTTGCGCGTTCTTCTCGAGGTTGGCGTTCATGAGCATGTCGACGGCCCATTCGTAGATGCGCTTGAGGTTCTCCCCCTCCTTCCAGATCGACGTGTCGAGCGTCGAGTGGAATTCCCAGATGATGTCCTGGGCGTGGGTGAGCGCATTGTGGGTGGCCTGAATGTCGTGCGCACCCAGGCCCTCCTCCGCGTCGTGCAGGTCTTTGAGGAGCCGGTCGTACAGCATCGTCACCAGTTTGGCGGGGGATGCCGTGGTCACCGATTCCCGGGCGTACCTGTTGCGGAGTTGGGCCTGGGTGGTCATGCGTGTTCCTCTCGATGGATGCCGCGGCGTCAGTCGTTACCGCCCGCCTGCGGCAGTGCTGCGAGCTGCCCCGTCAGCCAGTCCCCTTGCGCCTTCATCTTGCTGAGCATGGAGTCGAGGGCGTTGTACTGGCGGGTGAGGATCTCTTCCTTGGCCGTCATGCGTGCCTCGAACCGTTTGATCTGGTCCGAGTAGTCCTTGATCTGGTTATCCTGGCCTTTGATCGCGGCCGTCAACGTCCCATCGGTCGCGTCCGTCAAAGACTTACCGACATCGGCCAACTTCTGGGCGGTGTCCGTGACCGTCTTCTCGATGCCGGCCGGGTCCTTTCCGTAGGCCTCGGTGAACTTGGCCTTGTCGAACGTGACGGCACCGGACTTGTCGATGCTGATCCCGGCGACGCTCGGCAGGTTCGAACTCGACCCGACGAACACGTCGCTGAGGCGGTTGGTGATGTCGCGTGTCGTGGAATTACCGAGGAACAACCCGGAGTTGTTCGACGCGGTCTTACCCGCCTCGGCCTTGGCCAGGTTTGGATCAACCTTGGAGTTGATGCGGATGTTGGTGAGCGCCGCGTTCGCAGCGTCGACCATGGCCTGGATCTTGTCGGCCATGGCGTTCGGGTCCTTGGCCGCGGTGACGGTGACCTGCTCGTACGTCTTCTTCCCCGCCGCGTCGGTCGTGTACTTGTTCGGCGCGACGACGTCGATGGTGACCCCGTCCATCAACCCTTCGACCTTGGTTGTCTTGGAGGTGACGCTGAACTCCGCCAGACTTCCGGCGCCGACGGTGACCTTGGTGTCCTGGCCCTCCTGAAGCGTGCTGAGGCCACCGAGGACCGCTGTGTCACCTGAGAACGACAGCGTAGTGTCGGAGCCCGTGGTCTTGGAGTTCATCTGCAGGCGGTAGGTGCCGTCGCCGACCTTGACGACGGTTGCACTGACGTCTGCATCCTTGCTGGCGTTGAGCTTCTCGACGACCGTGTTGAGCGTGTCGCTCGCGGTGAAGTCGATCTGCGTCGACTTTCCGTGGTTGGTCACGATCAGCGACCAGGGGCTGTTGTTGATGACGGTGTTGCGGTCGGCCACCTTGATCTCGCCGGTCATGGCCGATCCGGCCTTCGCGACCTGCTCGACGGAAAACGACATCGACCCGCTCATCGGCACGGCGCTGGCGGTGACCTTGGCGACATCGGTGTTGCTGGACGTGGCCGTCGAGCTGTTCCAGATGGACGTCTTGGCGATGGGGTCGGGGACAACGGCCTTGGCAGCATCCCCCATGGCCTTGACCAGGCCGTTGAGTTGGGTGAACGCGCTCTGTAGTGCCGACGCACTGGTCTTGGCGGTCGTAATCTTGTTGCCGGCGAGCCGTTCGACCGACATGAGCTGGGAGACGACGGATGCAGCGTCGAAGCCCGTGCTCAGGCCGCTGATGGACATTCCAGCCATGGCTCTCTCCTTCCGTGGATCATGCCGAATTGCACACGGACGCCACCAGGGGGCGCGGGCGGCAGAGCCCACGCCCCCTGGGGGTCATGCGTTGTTCAGCGGTAGGCGTCAGGCTCAGCCGAGGAGCTTGAGAACGCCCTGGCTGGACTGGTTGGCCTGAGCCAGCATCGAGGTACCGGCCTGCTGCAGGATCTGCGAACGGGTGAAGTTCGTCATTTCCTTCGCCATGTCGGTGTCGCGAATGCGGCTCTCCGACGCGGCCAGGTTCTCGCTCGACACACCCAGGTTCTTGATGGTGTGGTCGAGACGGTTCTGCAGAGCACCGAGGTCGGCACGCTGGGAGGAGACCTTGCCAATAGCGCTATCGAGCGCCTTGATAGCGTCCGAGGCTCCCTTGGAGGTGCTGAGATCGATGCCCGTACCGTAGGAAGCGACGTTCAACTCGCTGGTGTCGTTGAGCGACGCAGTGAACGTGACACTGCCCCCGCCATGTGCCTCGTCAAAGGACGCTGTTGACCCGCTGACCGAGCCGACAGTGTTCTTGTTGGCGTCCAGGATAGAGGAGCCAGACACCGTGTAGTCGCCTGCGTTCACCTTACCCTTTTGCGCGGTGACAGCACCGCCTGCGCCAGCAGCAGTAGCCGTGAAGTTGGTGTTAGCAACGGTGAAGGACTCACCAGCAACAACATTTCCGCCAGCAATGATGGTAGCCCCGCTGTCGAACGTGATCGTGGCCGCGGTGGCAACACCGACCTTCGTTGCGTTGGCGTCGAGGACGTCGAAACCGCCCGTCGCCAGGTTCGCGGTCAGGGTGTACTTGCCCTCAGCCAGCTTGCCCTTGGACTCGTCCACGTTAAGCGGCGCAGGGACCGCGGCACCGCCCAGGTTACCGGCCTGCGGCTGCACCTTAGCACCGCCAGTGGACAGACCGAGAGCTTCGGCTCCCGTTGCACCAATGCTCAAGGACATGGTCTGACCGGCGTTGGCCCCGATCTGCAGGGTCTTGTTACTGAACGTGCCATCCAGGAGGCCCATTCCGTTGAACTGCGTTCGAGTAGAAATGCCGGTCAGCTCCTTGTTGAGAGCCGTAACTTCCTTCTGGATCTGCACGCGGTCAGCATCGGTGTTCGTGTCCGAAGTGGACTGAACAGCCAAGGTACGCATGCGCTGAAGGATGGAGTGCGTCTCGTTCAGCGCGCCCTCAGCGGTCTGGATGAGGGAGACACCGTCCTGAGCGTTGGCCTGGGCCTGGTTGAGGCCGTTGACCTGGCTGCGGAGCTTCTCGGAGATCGCGAGGCCGGCAGCGTCGTCCGCGGCGCGGTTGATGCGAAGACCCGAGGACAGACGCTCGAGCGAGGTCTGCATGGAGCCCTGCGTGCTCGTGAGGTTGCGGTAGGAGTTGAGCGCCGCAACGTTGGTGTTGATCTGAAGACCCATGGTGAAGCTCCTTCGTGGAATGGGGTCACGGCAAACCGTCCGTGGTGTGCCGCTTCGGTTGTCGTGCAAACCGGGTCGATCCTCTACGTCGGACCCGACCGTGGTCGGATCCGTTCGGCCCGACACCCAGCTCATCGGCCCTGCAGCCCCGAGGTGAAGGGTTGCGAAGAATACTTTTCGCGGTCACTCCCCCGTACCGATCAGATCCCCACGGGCACAACGTGATCCTTCGACAAAAAATCTGTCGGGCGGTCTCCCGGCCACCGCACCCAGGCCTCATCCACCTCCGCTGGCTGACGGGTTGCCGCCCGATGATGTCGCGTCACGATCGCGCCCCGAGTGGAGTACCGCGTGCTGGTAGCTCTCGCCACCGGCGCATGTCGACGCGTGCGAGGCGCCATCGCGGCCGTGCCCTGTAGACGACACCGAACCGACCACGCCCACGCCCACGCCCACGCCCACGCCAGAACAGGTTGATCCCCACCGACCCGGCCGATAGGAGGAGGTGCTCTCCCGTCCTCTCGCGCCGCCCGCTCGCCCAACCCGCGCGTCTTGCGTACCACCTCGGCGTTTCCCATGGTGAGTTCGTCAGGCGCAGGCGGGTGTGAAGGCCGCCGCGACACCTGGGAAGGGGCACGCGAGCCGGCGTCGTTGGACGAGGTCGACACGTTTCGC
This sequence comes from Mobilicoccus sp., assembly GCA_032100225.1. Classification (GTDB taxonomy): domain Bacteria; phylum Actinomycetota; class Actinomycetes; order Actinomycetales; family Dermatophilaceae; genus Mobilicoccus. Next base: position 14,711 of record DAMDJY010000031.1, on the reverse strand, counting down.
CTGGTGGTGGCCACGGCCTGGCGCGACGCGGTGCCCACGATCACGGCACTGCGGGCCTACACACAGATCATTCCGGCTGGCGCACCCGCGACTCTGGTGGTCACCGTGCCCCACGCCGTCGGGCCGCGCGACACCGAGGCCCTCGCCGTCCTCCTCGACCACCTGAACGCCACACCCCCGCTGCCGAGCATCACCCTCGAAACCTTTGCCGAGACCGCCCGCCGCCCTGCTCTGGCGGCCCTGGTCCCCAGCGGCGACCCACACATCCTCATCAGCGATACCGGCGCATTCGTCACGACCCTGCATCACCTGTCCCGCGGCCTCACTCACCCCACCGCTCGACCCCGCCCACCCCGCGCCGGCGCCACCGACGGCCTCGCCGAGCGGTTCACCACCTTCGCCGAGCTCCCACCCATCGCCTGAACCACGTCTCCTCCACGAGACAGCGGTCTTGAAGCCCGTCAATCCATCCATCGCGACGACCTCGATCCGCTCGCGCCACGCCTGATCGCGGTTATTCAGGCAGTCGTGAAGCCCTTCTTCGAGCGGTTCACCACGATGTCCAGCAGCCGCGCGGACCCGGCCCCGTCGCGTTGGGCCGCTCCGCCACCTGCACGACGCCAACGCCTGCGCCGCCCGACCCCACCAAGTGGTAGCACCGGGCGGCACTGCGGCTGTCGGACAATCTCGCGTCGCGAGGGTGGCTGCGTGGAGGATCAGCGGCCGTAGGCGACACCGTCGACGCGCAGGGTCTGTCCGTTCTTGCCGGCGTGCACCACGGTGACGACGTGGCTACCCCACCGGACGGGAATCGTCTTCAGCATCTGGCGGTTTCGCACCTTCGAGGCCTTGGTCTGAATGGTCGCGACGCGCTTGCCGTCGACGAACACGGCAGCGGGAGCACCGGTCGGCGCAGTGCCGAACCAGATCGCGACACGGTTCGTGGTGGGCGTCCGGACCGTCCATGCCGACGTGCGCTGCGAGGCTGTCAGCATCGAGTTGCCTAGTGCGCCCTTCTCCATCTTGGTCGCCCAGAACGGCTTCTTACCACCGGCCTTGACGTCGAGCGGGAAGTACACCGGCGTCGGCGCCGACCATCCGGACACGGCACGGCCGGTGACCGACTGCGCCTGCACCTCGACGAGCGTTCCGGGCTTGGCTGCCAGGACGGCGCTGCGCGACGAGAACTCCTGCTTCCACGCCCGCCACGGCGCCGCGGCGCGAACTCCGTTCTTGGTCAACGTGATCACGCGGTACCGCACGTTGTGCTTGGCCGTGGCCGGGAATCCTTATGCGGGAGCCCAGGTGACGACGCTCCTGCCGAGCGTCACGCTGGCAGCCGGGGCAACGAGCACGGGCAGCTTCGGCTTTGCCACCGCCGACGTGCCGACGACCCATTCTGTGGTTCCTGACAGCGCGTACGCCTTGGGGTCGACCGAGACGGCCTCGACCTCCACCTTCGTCTTGGCGTCGACCGGAACCTCGACGATGGTCTGCTTGTCGGTCACCTTGACCTGCTTGCCGTCGACGACCCACGTGACACCCGGGACGTACCGCAGCACAACGACATTGGGGCCACGAACTGCAGGCTTGCCCTTGGCGGCAGGCAGCATCTCCCCGAGGGGGAACACCGGCGCCTTGGCGTCGGGCACGGCAACCGGCGTCGTGCCATCGAACACGTGCGTCCAGCGCGTCTCGTCGGCCGGCAGCGGAACGCCGTCCTCGTCGGCGAGGCGGAAACCCTTGTCGGCGGTGGCCGTGATCGTCACCGTGCCTTTACCGGGGGTGACGCCAGGCTTGCCCGAATACTTCACGCCCGTGACGGTCGGGATCGTGACGCTGTCGTTGGCTGAGCCCTCCTCGTCGGTGAACGTCGGCTCCTGCGGCTGCGCGCAGTCCTCGTTGGTCAGCTTCGACTGCTCCGTACCCGTGATGACCTGGTCGCCGCTGCCCGTCTGAACCTGCGGCAGGTACGTGAACGACTTCATGTCGTCGTTCCACTCCAACACCCGCAACGACACGAACGCCTTCGAGTCGTCGATGCTCCGCTGCCAGTCCTGGGTGATCGGGACGTACTTGTAGTAGGTCGCCCACGCACTTTCAGGGTCGGGCACGTCGGGCGCAGGCGTCACACCCTCGGGCTTGACGGCCTTACCGTCGGGCATCACCTGCACGTAGTACGTGCCCTTCTTGGAGACGCTGAGCGAGTCGACGCGACCGCACCCATCGGTGACGGTGACAAAGGCGGGCTCCGCGGCCGCAGCGGCAGCGCTCGTGGCCGATACAGCGGTCATGGCAGGGGCGAGGGCAAGGAGCGCAGCAACAGTGGCGGCGCAGCGGACGTATCCCCATCCGTGGGGCATGACGGTTCTCTTCCGTGAGGTACCGAGGGGCTGACTCTGCACTCCTATCGGCGCCGATGATCTTGAATCCAAGAGGCCGCCCCGATGCATGCAACGGACAGGCGGGCCCGGGCCCACGAGCATGACCACGGGGCGCAAGCAACCGTCCAGTGCTGCATAGCTGCTGGCCTATCCTCCCGAACTGCTCCGGGACGAACGTCCGGATCGGCGCCGACCGGTGACCCCGGCGGGACGTTCAGCTTTGGCAGCGGCGGGTCGTATAGGTGGGCAGACCCGCCGTGCAGTGTTCCTCCGTGCCGGCGGTGCCCTGCCCCACTGCACGTGACTCACGGACGAGTCCCACACAGAGAAGGACCTCATGACCTCCACCACCCGCACCCTCGCCGCCGCCGTGGCCTTTGCCACCGTCGCCGTCGGCGTCGCTGCCGCCGCCCCCAGCGCCTCCGCTGTCGAGGCCCCCGTCCTGAAGGACAAGTTCGTCGCCGTCTCAGCGGCTGCCTATCCGAAGCTGCTCGACCGCCCGGGCGCCACTGTCGATGTCATCCGATTCACCAAGGTTCCGGGCGCCACCTGGAAGCTCGGCGGAACCCCGGTCACGTTTGCCGATGGCGTCAAGACCGCCGACCTGCCGGCCGGCCGCGGCCGGTGACGCAGTCCTCACGGCTGACGCCGCCGACACGACCGCGAAGTGGTCCATTCCTGCTGGCGTCCCCACCACCTGGACGTTCGCCGCGCCTGCCACCACCCCGGCAACGCCCATCGACGGAGCGGCCCTCGACAGCAAGCTGACGTGGAACGACCTTCCCGGCACCAAGGAGAGCCTGACTCTCCCGAACATCCCCGGGGTCATCTGGTCGGTCAAGGCCAGCGCGTCGGCCAAGGAGACCGTTTTCGACGCCAAGAAGTTCGGCGCCAAGGACTCGCTGACGACGCCCGTGACCAAGGACGCGGTCGTCACCGCGAAGCTGGACCTCGGCTACACCGTCGCCGATGGCAAGGACATTCCGCCGACCTTCACCGTCGGCACGTTGACGGACGCCGCGAATGTCACCGTCGCAGATGCCGCCATCACCAGTGCGCTGGCGGTCGGCTCGAACCCGCTCGACGGGCGCAAGGGTTACGGCTCGGGCTCCAGCGTCGAGACCGTGAAGGTCACCGGGCTCCCGGGCGTCTCGTGGATGGTCGGCAGCAGCAAGAAGGCCGTCAAGGTGACCGGTGTGGCGTACCTGCCGGTCGACCCCGACGACATCGCCGAGAATGGAAAGCTCTCCATCACCGCCGTCGGCAGCAAGGGCTTCGAGCTGGCGGGCGCGACCGAGGGCAAGGTCACCAAGGGACTCGACTTCAGCGACACGACCGCCAGCATCACCGTGACCAACGCCGACGTCGTCAAGGCCGACAACCCCGGCACGGCGAAAGACACGCTGACGCTCAAGAGCCAGCCGTACCTGACCTGGTACGTCGGCCAGGCCGACAAGAAGGGCAAGATCGTCTACAAGGCCGTCAAGGCAGGCAAGGACGGCAAGGCCGTCTACAAGCCCACGTTCCCCAAGCCCGCCACGGCTGGCGCGTCCGTCTCGGCCGACGTGCTCATCAAGCCGATCCAGGGCCGTGGCTTCGACCTCGTCAAGAGTGGCCTCACCACCAAGTTCACCTTCTCCGGTGACCCCGCGACGGTGAACGCCGCCAACCTCGGCGCGATCGACGGCAACAAGGTCACGTTCACCCCCGCCGGTGGCGTCGACTCGTGGGCCGTCAAGTACGCGGTCACGCTCCCGAAGCCCGCCAACAAGTCGCTGTCCGTGAAGGCCGCCGACATCACGAAGTCGGGCGCCACGAGCATGACCGTCGACTTCGGCGTCCGAGTTGTCGCAGCCAACGTCACGTCCAAGCTGCAGGCCGGCTACACCAAGGGAATCTCAGCACCTGCCGCCCAGTGAACACGAAGCCGGCAGAGCAGCAGCGCTGACAGCACAGCACTAAACATCCACACCGCCCGGATGGAGCAGAAGCTCCGTCCGGGCGGTGTGGATGTTCCCTGGCTGATGTAAACCGGCCGGTCGAGGGAGTCCGAATCAGACCACCGCCCAGACCGCGGCGACGGTGGCGAAGCCGACGAGGGAGCCGATCGTCGAGATCACCGTCCACGTCTTCAACCCGTCGGCCACCGACAGCCCGAGGTAGCGGGTGACGATCCAGAATCCGGAGTCGTTGATGTGGGAGGCGATGTAGCTGCCGAAGCCGATGGCGCACATGACGAGCACGTTCTGCACCGGGCTCAGCCCCGCGGCCTGCACCGACGCCTGCATGAGGCCTGCCGTCGTGAGGATCGCGACCGTGGCCGAGCCCTGCGCGATCCGCAACGCCGCAGCGATCAGGTACGCGCTCAACAACAGCGGCAGACCCAACCCCGTCAACGCACCCGAGAGCGCCTTGCCGACACCCGTCTCCACGAGCACGTTGGCGAACACGCCACCCGCTCCGGTGACGAAGATGATGACCGCCACGGTCGGCAACGCCGAATCCATGACATCGCCGCGCTTAGCCAGATCCCAGCCTTGATTGCGGCTGACCAGCACATACGCGAGCAGCGCACCCACCATGAGCGCGAACGCCGGCGCTCCGATGAAGCTCAACCAGCCACGCAGCGGGTCCTCCTTGGGCAGGAGCATCGCGCCGGTCGTGCCGGCCATGATCAGCGCCAACGGCACGAGGATGAGCAACAACACCATGCCCGCACTCGGCGAACGACGAGACACCGCAACACCGTTCGACCCCTTGCCGGACTCGGCCGCAGCCAGAGCCGCGGTGGCGGGAGAGTCACCGAGGACGTACTGGTCAAGGTTCATCTTCTTGCTGACGAAGAAGCACACGACACTCATCGGGATGCACACGAGCAGACCGATGATCGTGAGCAGGCCGGCGTCGGTGCCCAGCGTGGCCGCAGCGGCGACCGGACCCGGGTGCGGCGGAACGACGACGTGCACGGCCAGCAGCACGGCCGCCACCGGCAGCCCGATGCGCAGCGGCGAGATGCCCGCCACGGCAGCGAATCCGAAGACGATCGGCGCCAGGATGATGAACCCCACGTCGAAGAACACGGGGATGCCGAGGATGAACGCCGCGATCGTGACCGCCGCGATGACGCGCTTCTGCCCCAACTTCTCGGTGAACGTGCGCGCGAGATTCTCTGCGCCACCCGAGGTTTCGATCATCCGGCCGAGCATCGCGCCCAGGCCGACGATGATCGCCACCGAACCGAGGGTCTTGCCCATGCCCGCAATGAGGGTCGGCACGACCTCACCGGGCGCGATCCCACCAGCCAGCGCCGTGCCGCCCGCGACGAGGAGCATCGCGACGAACGCCGGCATCTTGACCTTGATGACGAGGAACAACAACACGCCGATGGCGACGACCGCCAACAGCAACAACCCGGTCGTGCTCATGACTGGTCCTTTCGGGTACACCGCGACGGTGCGACGACGGTGATGACGCTCGAATCGTCGGCCGCTTCCAACCCCGCGGCCTGACCCAACAGGTACAGCTGCTCGGCGGCAGCCGCGATGGGCGTGGCCAGCTTGGCGGCCCGAGCCGCGTCACCGACGATCCCCATGTCCTTGACGAAGATGTCCAGACGACTGCGCACCTCGGCGCCGCCGTCGTCATACGCCTCGAGCATCCGCGGACCACGGTCGCCGAGCATGAACGACTGCGCCGCACCGGCACCCAGCGTCTGCAGGGCGACGGCCGGGTCGAGACCGAGCGCGTCCGCGAGCGCGAGCGCCTCCGCCCCAGCGGCGATGTGAACGCCGCAGAGCAACTGGTTGACGGTCTTCATCGACTGCCCGTCGCCCGCCTTGGCACCGACGCGCACAAGGGTGCCGGCCATGGCCTCCAACACGGGCTGCGCCGCAGCGTAAGCCTCATCGGTTGCACCAACGGTGACGAGCAACGTGCCGTCACCCGCGCGCGTAGGACCTCCGGAGACGGGTGCATCGACGAGGTGCAACCCGGCCTGTTCGAGCCGCGCCGCGACCTCCCGCACCGCGTTGATCCCGACCGTCGACGTGAGCAGCACGACCCCGCCCGGCGCGAGATGGTCGGCAATTCCCGCCTCACCCCAGAGGAGTTCGGTGAGCTGGTCGATGTTGCGGACGGCCACCAACACGACATCCGCGCCCGCAGCCGCCTCCTGCGCCGAAGACTTTGTGCCCTCGAACAGCGACGCCCGCGCAGGCAGCGGGTCGAACCCTCGCACCTCGAACTGCCCGGAGAGGTGAGTCGCCATCGGCAACCCCATCGCTCCCAGACCGAGCACTGCAACCTTCGTCATCACGCGTCATCTTTCGTGGAGAGGGTGTCGACGACCGCCGACAAGGAGGAGTCGTCACCGACATTGCCGGCGAAGACGATGTACGGGATGCCGCGCGCGGGTCCGTCGACCGGCTCCCACAACGACACGATTCCGGGGAGCATCGGCCCCACCGCGACGGAGCGCTCGATCTGCAGAGCGTGCTCGGCGATGTCGGAGCTCGTGATGCCGCCCTTCGCGATGACGAACCGCGGCGCTCTGGTCTGCGCGATCTGCTTGACCACCTCGACGAGCGCCGCTGAGACGCGCCGGGAGATCGCGAGGGAGTCGTCGGCGTCGGCACCCGTCACGAGTTCGCGACTCGTGCGCACGATGATGTCGCCGTCGGCCAAGGCCTCCACGCCCCGCGTGACGAGGTCGGAAAGGTGCGCCCCGCGACGCTCGTCGTCGAGCACGGCCCGGACGTCGATCTCGAGTTCGACCAGACCGCGGTCGGCTCGGAGCCGGTCGAGCTGACGCGTGGTCAGGCCGACGTGCGAACCGATGGCGACGATGCCGCCCACATCGGCCGAATCACCTTCGCGCTCGGCCCGACTCGACCGGATGCGGTCCACCTCTGCGGCACTCAACGGCGCACGGACCTCCTGCCCGATGCGCCCCCGCACGAACGGCGGGCCCACCCGGTAGAGCAGCCGCGCACCCTGCTGCTCGGCCTCCTCCAGCGCGAGCGCCAGCAGCCGCAGGTCGTTCTCCTCGACGATGTCGATCGCCACCGGCGCACCGCCGCGCAACCCGGCGAGGATGGCAACGACAGCCGCGCGATCGGTGCGCAACGTGGCGAGGTCGACGACCGCGACGTCGGCCGCCGCGATGCGGCCATCCGTCTTCTCCTGCACCCAGTCGCGGAGGTCGGAATGGGCGTACCCGAAGGTGGCATCGCGGGCGAACTCGGTCTGCGCGACGGGCGTGTACCCCTGCTCGGCGTTGCCCATGTAGTGAACGCCGCCGACCGTGATGCGGCCCGCATCGCCGAACGCCGGCACGAGCACGACCCCGTCCACCTGCTCGCCGGACTCCTGCGCAATGCACTCCGCGAGCACGTCGGTCTCCAGCGGGTAGTGGCCGCGCAGCGTCGAATCCGAGCGGGAGACGAACCCGACCTGACGCCCCGATGCCCGCGAGGCGGCAAACGCGGCCGTCGCGACCTCACGGTTGCGACGAGCGGCGTCCTCCGGCGCGAGGCTGCGGGAGTTCGTCATGACATACACCGCGGGAGCACCCGTGGCGAACGCCCACTCCAGGCTCTCGGGCAGGCTGCTCGACGACCACCCCGTGATGACCGGCAGATCCGACACCGACTGCGTTCCGGTCGGGTCGTCGTCGAGGACGACCAACACCCGCCCCGAGGCCACGACCGCCTGGGCCACCTCTGCTGCGGGAACCTGCTGCCCCTCGGGCACTCCGGCGAGGAGTTCGTCCAGGCTCACCTTCTCCGGCTCGGCGGGTGGCGAAGGGGTCGATACGAGGTCTCTGCTCACGGGTCTCTCCTTTGAGACGATTCATCAGACATCAGATGAGTTGTTCAGCCGAGGTTAAGAGATGAACGTCTCTACGACTACCCCTCTGCGACACCGACTTCGGCAGCTCGTCCGGGCTGCTGCCCCATGGCTGCGGCAACGGCGCAGAAAGCGACGTGTGGTCCGATTGCACGGAACGAGGCGACGAGGCGCCAGGTCGTAGCGCGATACGGACTACCAAGAGACAGCCACCGAAATGAGCTCGAGCCGCTGACCTGCGGCTTTGCGGAGCGACCTCATCCGACACCCCGCTCTTGGTAGTCGCTGTCGCGCTACGCCCGCCGAGCCCGCACCTTGCCGCGCTCGTCGGGGTGCCGAAACCGACACGGAGACGCGAAGTCAGGTTGCAGACGCCGTCAAGCAAGGTGGGTCAGGCAGGGCGGGTCAGGAGCTGCCGAGGACGTGTTCGGCGAGGTCGCGGGCCGTCTGGTCCATGTGGGAGGCCATAGAGGCTCGGGCGCGGGGGCCGTCGCTGGCACGGATGGCGTCGAGGATGGCGGCGTGCTGGTCGATGGCGTGTTCGCGGATGAGGGGGACGATCGACGTCTCGGTACGCGTGCGCTGGAGGACGCGCATGAGCGGCTGGTAGACGGCGGCGAGGAAGGGGTTGCGGCATCCCAGGAGGATCACGTCGTGAAAGCCCATGTCGGCGATGACGAAGTCCTCGACTCCTCCCCGCTTGTGCGCGGCGCGCATGACGCCGAGCAACCGCGCCAGTTCGTCGACGTCCGCAGAGGTTCGGCGCTCCGCGCACATCTCGGCGGCGCCGATCTCGATGAGGCGACGCGCTTCGAGGATCTGCACCGAGACCGTCTGGCCAGCCCCGTCACGACCGACGAGTCGGCTGATCGCGTCGGCGTCGGTCCATTCCGAGGTGGGAACGACGTAGGTGCCGCTGCCGTGGACGACCCGCACGATGCCGCGCGAGCGGAGCGTCTCGACGGCCTCGCGAACGGTGAGCCTGCTGACCTCGAGCTCCTCGGCCAGCACCGGCTGCGCGGGCAGCGGCTTGTCGACGGCGTAGGTACCGGAGACGATCGCCTCGAGGAGGCTGTCGACGGTTTGGCTCACCAGTCGTTCGCGCGCCACCGGCCCTCCCAGAGGCTCGAATGCTGTTGTTCGGAAAAGACGTTCGTGCGCCACCCGTAGCTGTGCCTATGCCTGTGACTGATGCGCTCAGCGACGGCGCCGACGGGCAGTACCGAACAGGCTACGGGTGATCTCGCGTCCGAGCGCGGTGCCCGCACTGCGCATCATCGACTTCATCATCGGGTTGTCCATCACCTGCTCGAACATCCCCGGCTCGTCCGGCTCGGCCTTCTCGCGCTTGGTGGGCGCGGGAGCAAACTCGATGGGGATCGGGATCGGCTGCGGACCACCCTGCGGCGCATCGGAGTTCGCAGGCGCAGCCGGCGGTGCTGCCGCCTCTTCGCCCGCACCATGCACCCGGGCGGCGAGCATTTCGTAGGCCGATTCGCGGTCGATGGCCTGGGAGTACTTGGGCGTCAGCGGTGAGGCGTCGACGACGCCCTGCATCGCGGCGGCGTCCATCGGGGCCATGAGCGACTGCGGCGAGCGCATCCGCGTCCACGCGACGGGCGTCGGCACACCGCGCTCGGACAACACGGTGACGACGGCCTCGCCGATGCCGAGGTTGGTGAGCAGCTCGGCCAGGTCGTAGTCGCTCTTGGGGAACGTCTTGACCGTCGCGCGCAGCGCCTTCTCGTCTTCGGGAGTGAAGCCGCGCAGGGCGTGCTGCACCCGGTTGCCGAGCTGGCCAAGCACTCCTGCGGGCACGTCGCGCGGGGTCTGGGTGACGAAGAAGATGCCGACGCCCTTCGAGCGGATCAGGCGAACGGTCTGCTCGATCTGGTCGACGAACTCCTTGCTCGCGTCGTCGAACAGCAGGTGCGCCTCATCGAAGAAGAACACGAGCTTGGGCTTGTCGATGTCGCCGACCTCGGGGAGGTCTTGGAACAGGTCGGCCAGTAGCCACATGAGAAAGGTCGAGAACAGCGCGGGCCGCTCCTGTACGGCGGGCAGCTCGAGGCAGGAGATGACGCCGCGCCCCTGGGCGTCGGTGCGCAGCAGGTCGGCGGTGTCGAACTCGGGCTCACCGAAGAACACGTCGGCGCCCTGGTCGGAGAACCCGATGAGCGAGCGCAGAATGACGCCCGCCGTCGCCGACGAGAGTCCGCCGAGCTCTTTGAGGTCGGCCTTGCCCTCGTCAGAGGTGAGGTGCTGCACGACGGAGCGCAGGTCCTTGAGGTCGAGCAGCGGCAGGCCGCGCTTGTCGGCGTAGTGAAAGACGAGGCCGAGGCTGGAGGTCTGGGTCGCGTTGAGCCCCAACACCTTCGACAGCAGGACCGGCCCGAAGTCGGTGATCGTCGCGCGCATCGGGATGCCTGTGCCCTGCCCACCGAGGGTGAAGAACTCGACCGGGAACCCGGCGGCCTCCCACGTCTGGCCGACGTCGGTGGCGCGCTGCGCCGTGCGCTCGCTGGGCACGCCCGGAGCACCGAGGCCGGACAGGTCACCCTTCATGTCCGCGAGAAAGACGGGCACACCGTTCGCCGACAACTGCTCGGCCATGAGCTGCAGCGTCTTGGTCTTGCCGGTGCCGGTGGCCCCCGAGACGAGGCCGTGGCGGTTGAGAACGGACAGCGGCAGGCCCACCGTCACGTCGGGATGGGCGGTCGGAGACGTCATGTCGCCCGACACGGCGGCACCCAATTGCATGGACGCACCCGTGGTGGCGTAACCGGATCGGATGGCCTCGAGCTGCTCGATACTCACACCCGGCAGCGTAGGCGCTCCTGCGGCCCAGACCACCGCAGAGCCCCTCCGCCATGCCACCATCGGAGGACGGGCCCGCACCAGCAGGCCGATGAGCAGGGGGCCACTCGTGAGCACCGTCTACACCGCTGGGATGCCGACCCACCAGCGACGCCGTCGCCGTGCTCTCATCCTCACCGGCCTGGGCATCCTGCTCACCGCGCTGATCATCGGCGGCCTCATCCTCTGGAGTTCACGGGACGACACCCCGACCACGAAAGCCGCGCCCGCAGCGACCTGCTCGGCCCCGCCTGCCGGGATCACCGTCAACGTGCTCAACGCGACCTCCCGCGCCGGAATCGCCGGCATCACCGCCGACGCCCTGCGCGCACAGAAGTTCACGGTCGGCGAGGCCACCAACGCGCCCGCCGGCACCCGCGTCAAGGCTCCGGCCGAGATCCGCCACGGCACCAAGGGCGCTGACGGTGCTGCCGTGCTCGCCCGCTACGTGCCCGGCGCCGCCCTCGTGAAGACCGAGCGCGCCGACACCACGGTCGAACTCGTCATCGGGGAGGCCTTCGGCGCCGTGCAGGCTCCGGCCTCCACGCCCTCCTGTTGACCCACCAACTCGTCAGTTCTGGGCCCCGACACGGCTACACCACAACCTTTTGCGCGACGACGCGTGCCTCGTTGCATGCAACTGCGAGGCAACGAAGGGGCACGAGAATGCCTGTACTGCACCAGGTGTGGGAAAAGCTCACAGGACTACGGTGATTTCTGTTCACCACGATGCAACTTTCGCGGCCGGAGTGCGACGATCAACCTGAACGTCCGTCAAGTTTCTCCAAAAAGTTCTAGGACAACCGCACCACCCGCCGATAGGCAGGTGTCGGCACAGGGTCGACAAACCGGCGGGGGGTCGGTTGAACGATCGGGGAAATCCAATGAACTCCAGCACCATTGCTCACCGCGAACTGCACATCGCTCTCGAGGACATGACCGCCGCGACCGACTTGATCGAGGCCACCTTCACGCCCTGGGACGCCGACCAGGCCACCGAGCTCGACGCCCTCCTGCGAGAGATGCGCGGCCTGGAGAACCTCGACGCGGCCATCTACCGCAACGCAGCTTGAGTAAACCTCTGGTGAACCCAGGGTCAAGATTCCGTCTGGTCGGCACGACGCAACCGAGAACCGGTCGCCTGCCCGCCAGAACGACACATCACCGCCGGCTCGTGGCCAGCTCTGCGCTCAGGGGAACGCAGAGCTGACTCCGAGCCGGTTGTCGTTTCTGCCCTCCTCTGCCCGTGAGCGTTCTCCCCTCCTCCGGCATGAGCGTTCTTCCCTCCTCTGGCAGGAGGGGGCGATCTGGCCGAACGGCCCCGCCGCAGCGACGCCCGCGCCTACGCTGAACCACAGAGCAGACGCAGGTCACGGGGCCTGCCACGTGCTTGGTGCGGGACGATCCGAGGAGATGGCGGCGTGCTGGAGGACATCGATTTCTCCACCGTGAGTCCCGCCGTGCACCCGGACGAGATCGAGGAGATCCGCCGGTTTCTCGCGCTCCACCATCTCGACCTGGATTCCACGGTCGAGGTGTTCGTCGTCGCCCGCCACTACGGCACCCTGCACGGCTGTGCGGGCATTGCCGGTGACGTGGTCAAGTGCGTCGCCGTGAGCGAAGAGATACAGGGACAGGATCTGCTGCCCCGCCTCATCCTCGAGGTGTCGTTCGTGGCCCTGGACCGCGGCCACCCGCACCTGTTTCTCTACACCTCGCCCAAGAACGAGCAGGCGTTCACAGCGTGCGGATTCCACCCCATCGTCACCGTGCCCGGTCAGGCGCTGATGATGGAGAACACCCCGCGCGGCATCCACGCCTACACCGAAGAGCTGCAGATCTACCGCCGCGACCGCGAGCGCGTCGGCGGGGTCGTCCTCAACGCCAACCCCTTCACGCTCGGACATCGGCACCTTCTCACCCGCGCCGCGATGGAGTGCGACTACCTGCACGTCTTCGTCGTCAACGAGGACGCCTCGTTCTTTCCGTTCGCGCAGCGCCTCGCTCTCGTGCGCGCCGGGGTCGCCCAGATGGACCTGCGCGACCGCATCCACGTGCACCCCGGCACCACGTACGTCGTCAGCAAAGCCACGTTTCCTACGTACTTTCTCAAGGACCGCGGCATCGTCGACCTCGTCGCCACCGCCGTCGACCTGCTCATCTTTCGCCAGCACATCGCGCCTGCACTCGGCATCACGCACCGTTACGTCGGCACCGAGCCGTACTGCTCGGTCACGCGCCAGTACAACGCCGACATGCACTACTGGCTCGAACGCCGCGACCTGCCCGATGCCGCCAAACCGGTCGAGGTCGTCGAGATCCCTCGCCTCGAACGCGGCGCCGCTGCCATCTCGGCCACCGAGGTGCGTCGCCGCCTGCACGACGGCGACCTCGAGGGGCTCCGGCCTCTCGTCCCGCAACCCACGTACGACCTGCTTTCGTCCATCGCCTCCGGAGGTGCCTGATGCGCATCGTCAACGAATCCCTCGCCGGAACACTGGAATCCAGTGATGCCGTCGTGAGGGTGTCACCGCACGAGGAGTTGGAGGTGACCGTGGTCTCCACGGTCGAGGCCCAGTTCGGCGCCCAGATCCGGGCGCTCGTGGCCGAAACCCTCGAGAGCCTCGACGTGCACGCCGCCCGCGTCGTCGTCGAAGACAAGGGAGCCCTCGACTGCACCCTGCGCGCCCGTCTGCAGGCCGCCGTGCTGCGCGCCGGTGACGGCGAGATCGAATGGAGCCGGCTGTGAGCGAGCACGAGACCCACCACCATGCGCCACACCTCGATGCGCTCGGCACCGGGCGGCACCCCGAGCACATGCCGCACCGCAGCATGCTCTTCATCCCCGGCTCCAACGCGGCGATGCTCTCGACGGCCTACATCTACGGCGCCGACGCGATCATGTTCGACCTCGAAGACGGAGTCGCCCTGCGCGAGAAGGACACTGCGCGCCTCCTCGTGATGCACACACTGCGCAGCGGCCTCTATGCCGGAGTCGAGACCGTCGTGCGCATCAACCCGCTCGACACCCCGTTCGGGCACCTCGACCTCGAAGCGTCCGTGCGTGCCGGCGCCGACGTCATCCGCCTGCCCAAGACCGAGACGGCCCAGGACATCCTCGACCTCGAAGCCGCCGTCGAGGCCATCGAGCGTGAGTGCGGCCGCGAGGTCGGCTCGACTAAACTCATGGCCGCCATCGAGTCGGCCGCGGGCGTCGTCAACGCCGTGGCCATCGCGAATTCGACCCCGCGCCTGGTGTCAGTCGCCCTCGCCGGATTCGACTACGTCATCGACATGCGCACCACCCGCGGCGACGGCTCCGAACTCTTCCACGCCCGCTGCGCTGTGCTCCACGCCGCTCGCGTCGCCGGGATCGCCGCGTACGACGTCGTGTTCTCCGATGTCGACGACGAGGAAGGCTTTCTCGCCGAGGTCGACGTGATCAAACGACTCGGGTTCGACGGAAAGTCGCTGGTCAACCCCCGTCAAATCGACCTGCTGCACAACGCCTACGCGCCCACCCAGGCCGAGCTCGACCGCGCGCGCCTCGTCGTCGAGGCCGCCGAGCACGCCGCAGCCGAGGGGCTCGGAGTCGTCTCCCTGGGCGGCAAGATGATCGACGCC
>DAMDJY010000030.1:0-24408 GCA_032100225.1 Mobilicoccus sp. | reverse complement strand
GATGCCCGACAGGTCGCTGCCCCAGTGCGGCATCGGCTTCTTGTCGAACAGGCGAAGGGACTTCAGGCGCAGCTCGCGCATCCATTCGGGCTCGTTCTTGCGACCCGAGATGTCCTCGACGACCTCGACGCCGAGACCGCGTCGAGCCGTGGCGCCCGCGGTGTCGCTGTCCGCCCATCCGTAGGCGTAGCTACCGAGGTCCTTCAGGCCCGGGTTGAGCTCCTCGATCGTGCTCATCTCGCGTTCCCTTCGTCGTGCCGATGATTCTGCTGGTCTGAGTCGTGCTTGGTGCTGTCGTGCGGTGGATCGTGGTGCTGTTCTGCGTCTCGCAGTTCAGCGTCGTGCGGTGGTGCGTCGTGAAGTTCGGGGTGGTCGGCCGCAGTGGGGCGCAGGCCGGGGATGCCGAGCGGAACCTTGTCGCGGGGGACGAACGTGGTGCAGACGTGTTCTCCGCCGGCGAGGGTGGCCAGCCGTTGGACGTGCACGCCGAGCAGGCGTGCGAAGACCTCTGTCTCCTCCTCGCAGAACTGCGGGAAGCGCGCCGCCACCTCGTGCATGGGGCAATGCCCCTGGCAGAGCTGCAGACCGAGCCCGCTGGGACCGACCGGACGCACCGAGGCAGAATAACCGTCGCGCGCCAGGGCCGCAGCCAGCGCCGTCGCCCGGTCGCCGAGGTCGCCGCCGGCAGCGTCGACGACGGGCGCGTAGCGCTTCTCGAGGTCGGCGAGCAGCTCGTGAGCGAAGTCGGCGACGGCGTCCTCACCGAACCGGTCGGAGAGAAACTGCAGCGCCGAGGTGGCGACATCGCCGTATCCGGTGGAGAGCTGGCGGTGCCCCTCCGGCGTCACGACGTAGGACCGGGCCGGGCGACCTCGCCCGCGTCGCGCGGACGACACATCGGCAGTGGTGATGAGCCCGTCGGCGTCGAGCTGGTCGAGGTGGCGACGCACGCCCGCAGAGGTGAGCCCGAGGCGTTCGGCCAGCGCCGTCGCGGTGACCGGGCCGAGCTCGGAGATGTCGCGGAGGACCAGATCCCGGGTGCGCGCATCACGGTCGGACCCGGGAGCGGAGGTCCGCTCGGGCGCCGGTGATGTCGCGGTCGGGAAATTCACAACACCCACCTTACCTAATTCGATCCGACTGCATAACCGCCCCCTGGGCGGGTGTCCGAGAGAGCGCCGGATATCCCGGTTCGGGCGGGTCGAAGGCGCGTCGATGCCCCGGCCTAGACTGCGGCTCATGCCTGCCGAATCAGCGCCGCACCACGGTGTACCTGCCGTCGGCGCTCCTGCCGTCGTCGTCGACCGTCTGCACCGTCGTTTCGGGGCGGTCGAGGCCGTCAAGGACATGTCGTGGTCGGCGCACGCCGGGCGTGTCACCGCCGTCCTCGGGCCCAACGGCGCGGGAAAGACGACCACGGTCGCGGTCCTCGAAGGTCTGTTGAAAGCGGACTCGGGCACAGCGCGGGTCCTCGGTACCGACCCGTGGGGCGCCGGACCCGACCATCGCGCGCGAGTCGGGGTCATGCTCCAGGACGGCGGCCTCCCCAACACGAACACCCCCGCGCGGATCCTCCCCCACCTCAGCCGCCTCTACGCCGACCCGTGGGACGTCGACGACCTCACGCGCCGTCTCGGCATCGACGCGTTCGCGAGGACGACAGTGCGACGACTCTCCGGCGGACAGCGCCAGCGCCTCGGCCTCGCCGCGGCACTGATCGGCCGCCCCGAGGTCGCCTTCCTCGACGAGCCGTCGGCCGGGCTCGATCCCCACGCTCGTCTCGACGTGTGGGACCTCGTCCGCGAGATCGCCGCGTCCGGCACCTGCGTGGTGTTGACGACGCACTCCTTCGAGGAGGCCGAGCGTCTGGCCGACGATCTCGTCGTCGTCGCCGCCGGACGCGCCGTGGCCACCGGCACCGTCGCCGAGGTCGCCGGTGAGCGCGGCCTCGAAGACGCCTACTTCTCCCTGACCCGACAGGACGCACGGTGAGCATGTCCGCGCAGCACACGACCCAGCCCTCGCACTCCCCCGGGCCGGCCTCGCCCACTGCCCGAGTGCTCGCTCAGGCCCGGTTCGAGACGGGATCGCTGATGCGCAACGGGGAGCAGCTCCTCGTGTCGATCATCCTGCCCGCCATCGCTCTCGTCGCCCTGGCCCGGTTCACGGCCTCGTCGCCCGAGCTGTTCGGCCCGTCGATGCCCACCGGTGAACACCGCATGGATGCGGTCATGGCCGGTGTCCTCGGGCTCGCGGTGCTGTCGACGGCCTTCACCGGCCAGGCCATCTCCACCGGGTTCGATCGGCGGTACGGAGTCCTGCGTCTGCTCGGCACCACCCCGCTCGGGCGCGGCGGCCTGCTCGCGGCCAAGGGGCTGGCGGTTCTCGTCATCGTCGCGGCACAGACTCTCGTGCTCGGCGCGATGGGCATGGCGTTCGGATGGACGCCTCATCTTGGCAATCTGATGCTGTCGTTGCCTTTCCTCGTCGTCGGAGCGTGGGTGTTCGTCGCCTTCGCCCTGCTCTTCGCCGGAACTCTGCGCGCCGAGGCCGTCCTCGCCCTCGCCAACATCATCTGGGTGATCCTCGTGGCCGTCGGCGGAGTTCTCCTTCCCGCACCGCGACTGGGGGGTGTGGAGGCCGTCGTCCCGTGGCTGCCCTCGGGCGCCCTCGGCCAGGGAATGCGGGCCGCCCTGTCCGGCTCCTTCGACGCGCCGGCATTCATCGTTCTCGTGTTGTGGGGCATCCTCTTCACCCTCGCTGCCCGCGCCTGGTTCCGCTGGAGTGACTGACGGCACGACATCGACACCTACCGCCCGGATGAGGTCGGCCCGGTGCGAGGACGACGAAGGGTCGTGAACCATGACGGTTCACGACCCTTCTCGTATCCGTCGAGTCTCAGCGCTTCGGGCGGCGCGTCTTCTCGGTGTTGGGTGTGGAGACGGGGGTGCCGTCCGTGCCTGAATCGGCGCGGTAGGTGGCCACGTCCTCAGCACTCCCTGTGGTGCGGGTGGCCGTCGTCGGACCCACCTCGCGGGAGACGGTGGGCACCATGGCGAACCAGGTCAGCACCAGACCGAGCAGGAAGAGGAGCGCCATGATCCACAGATCGACGTCGGTCATGCGTGGGCCCGTCCCTCCTTGGCGAGTGCGTCCTCGATGGCCTGGTCGGGCGTCACGGGCTTGATCGCCAGGGTGACGACGACAGCCATGACGACCACGCCGGCGACAAAGGCCAGCACGCACATCAGCCACAGCATCAGGATGTCGGTGATCATCGGTTCTCACTTCCCACGAGGATGACCACGCGACGGTTCTTCTCGCGCGCATCCGGGTTGTCGTTGGGGGCGACGTTGCGTCGGGCGCCGAAGCCCTGGGCGCTGATGTTCTCGGCCTTCACGCCGGCCTCGACCAAAGTGTCGCGGATGGCCTCGGCGCGGGCCCGGGCGAGGTCGCGGTTGAGGGCGGTTGCCGCAGGAGAGCGTGGCTCCGGGGACCGGTGCCTCGGCAGCGAACCGTGCCTCGACCTGACGGTCGGGGAACGCGGTGCGGGCGGCTTCTTCGACCGCGCTGACGTCGGACTAACGCGGCGCGGAACCGGTCAGAACGGCCTCGTCGGGGGTCAGGTGGATCCCGAGGGTCTGGAAGCGATCGGTGGCATCGTCGAGCAGACCAGAAAGCCCGGCGGGGTCGGTGACGGGTTGTCCAGGGGTGACCGTGATCTGGTCGATGACCTCACGATCGCCCGCTGCTGCCTGCGCAGTTTCAAGGAGGTTCGCTCGCGCGGCCTCGTCGGGGACGACGGCGTCGACGATCAGTTCCTGTTCGTCGGATCGGATGTCGATCGGGGCTGGGGCGGCAGCCGGTGTGCCGGAGGTCGCGGTCTCCGTGGATGTCGGCGTCTGGCCGGGTGAGCTCGTCGACGTCGCCGCACCGGGCGCCGGTTCTTGCGGGGACTCCGGCCGGTCGAACAGGAACCAGCTCAAGAGCGCCAGAAGCAGCGGCAGCAGGAGAAGGGCGAGCCAGAGCCACGCGGCAGGGGCGCGTCGATAGCGCCCCGTGACCGTGCGCGACGGCTGGGGAGGATGAGACATGAGGAATCTCTTCGAGTCGGTGAACAAGGACGTGACCACCCCAGGGGCGGGCGGCAACCTGCCGGTGAACAGACCTGCCAGTGACACTCAAAACCCCAAAAACGGACACCCGATTCACTCAAGGACCGAGCACAGGCGCAAACCAAAGAGGTTGGGCGCGTGCTGAATTCGGATGCAGCGCGGCACTCGTTCCCCGTGGGTGAGACGCCACCCTGTGGTCCTGGCGAGACCGACTCACTCCTGGTGCGGGGCTACCGGGTGCCTGTCCGTCAGTACATCGTCGGTGGTCGTGGGTGCCACCGGACGACTCATCGTCACGAGCTTCTCGACGGACATCGAGAGAACCCCGACCAGCGTTGCCGATCCGAAGAGGTGCAGAGCGACCGCGACGACAGGGAGGGCGTTGAACCACTGGTAGTAGCCGACTGCCGCCTGGAAGGCGAGCACCAGGGCCATGAGGCCGAGCATCCGCGTGAGTGCAGCGGGCCACCGTTGGCGCATGGCCACGACGAGCCCTAAGGCGACTGCCACCACCAGAACGTAGGTGGGCACCACGTGCAAGCGCACCATGGTGTACGCGTCGAAGGCGTGTCGGGCGACGTCTCGCGAGTCGCCACTATGCGGACCGGTTCCGGTGACCAGGGTGCCCAGATACACCGCGAGGGCTCCCGAAACGGCGAAGACCCAGGCGAGTCCCCGCGCCCACGAACGCGAGGTCTCGGGCAACAGGGCCGGATCCTCGTCTGCAGCGACAGAGGAAAGCGAGGCCCGGCGCAGGCGGTTGACGAGCACAGCGGCCAAGGCGACGAGAACGGCGGACACGATGAAGTGGATTCCCACGACCCAGGGATTGAGGCCCGTGCGCACGGTCACACCCCCGATGACGGCCTGCAGGGGAATGCCCAGCCCGAGAAGGAGCGAGATGCGAAAGGCGCCTGGGTGCCGGCGGCGCAGATTCCAGAGCGACATGAACGTCAGGATCGCTATCGCGGCCAGGACGAAGGTGAGGAGGCGATTCCCGAACTCGATGACGCCATGCACACCCATCTCCGGGGTGTTGGTCCACGAGTCCGCGGTGCATCGGGGCCACGTGGGGCATCCCAGACCGCTACCCGTCAATCGGACGAGACCACCCGTGAGAATGAGAGCCCCGTTGGTGACCATGGACGCCCAGGCCATCACCCGCACCCACGCTGTGATGCGGGTGGGCATGAGAGCAGCGGCACGTGATGGGCGGGCGGTGCGGTCTGTAGGGCGCTGAGTGCTCATCGGCTTCTTCTTCGGAGGACGAGGTGGTGGGGAGCTGGAGGGGCCCGCGTCAGAGCGGGAGGGGGAAGTAGAACAGCGGGTCGAGCGCAACGCCCACGAACAGCAGGGTGAGGTAGCTGATCGAGTAGTGGAACAGGCGCATCGGCTTGATGGCGGTCAGCGTCGTGTTGGCCGGGTCCTTGGCGCGGCGCTGCAGCGCGTGGGCCTCGGCGATGAACACGGCACCGGAGACGACGGCCGCGACCGTGTAGATCCACCCCATGGGCGCGATCGGGATGAGGGCGAGCGACACCAGCACGGTGACCCAGGAGTAGATGACGACCTGCGCAGCGACCTTGGAGTCCTCGGCGACGACGGGCAGCATCGGCACACCGGCGGCGGCGTAGTCGTCCTTGAAGCGCATCGACAGCGGCCAGTAGTGCGGCGGTGTCCAGAAGAAGACGACGAGGAAGAGCACGATCGGTGCCCAGTCGACCCGGTCGGTGACGGCGCTCCACCCGATGAGCACCGGCATGCAGCCGGCGACGCCGCCCCACACGATGTTCTGCGCGGTACGGCGCTTGAGCACCATCGTGTAGAAGACGACGTAGAGCAGCACGGCCCCGAAGGCCAGCGCCGCGGACAGCGCGTTGACGAACGCCCAGAGGATGACGACCGAGGCGATGGTCAGCAGTGTCCCGAAGATGACGGCGGCGCGCACAGAGATGACTCCGGTCGCCAGCGGTCGATCCTCGGTGCGGTGCATCAACCGGTCGATGTCGCGGTCGACGATGCAGTTGAACACGTTGGAGCCGGCTGCGGCACACGTGCCACCCAGCAGCGTCGCGAGCACCAGGGGCACCGACGGGATGCCGCGCTCGGCGAGGAACATGACCGGGAACGTCGTGATGAGCAACAGCTCGATGATGCGCGGCTTCGTCAACGAGACGTAGTCGCCCAACCGAGCGGGGCGCAGGCCGTCCGCTCGGGAGCTGTCGGTGGAGCCGGTGGACTCCTGGCGAGGTTGCAGAGTGGTCACGGTGTCCTTCGGTGGTGCTTCGCAGTCGCGTTCCGGGTCAGTCTAGGCCGCTCCCGCCGATGCGCCGCCGGGACGCCCCCTGTAGCGTCCACTGAAACCTCGGCACGATGCATCGTCTTCCCGCCCGTACACCGCTTCGGCAGGACGGATTCGCGTCCGCTGCAAGGGCGTGCAACCACTCGAAGTCATCCGAGTCGGTCGTTACGCTCGACCCTAGTGCAGGATCCGCCGCGTCGGACCTGCGAGTACGGCCCGCCACTGCCGTCGGCGCCGTCGATCCGCTCTTCGTTCGCGTGAAGGAGTTCTTATGACGGACCAGACCACCCGCCGCGATTCATCCCTCGCAGCCCCGCGTTGCACCGAGGTCGGATGGAGTGACCTCGACATCAGGGCCGTCGACACCGCGCGCGTCCTCGCCGCCGACGCTGTTCAGAAGGTCGGCAACGGCCACCCCGGCACGGCCATGAGCCTCGCTCCCCTGGCCTACCTGCTCTTCCAGAACGTCATGACGATCGATCCCGCGGACCAGCACTGGCTGGGTCGCGACCGGTTCGTCCTGTCGTGCGGTCACAGCAGCCTGACGCAGTACCTCCAGCTCTACCTGTCGGGTTACGGCATGGAGATGGACGACCTCAAGGCGTTGCGCACGTTCGGGTCGCAGACCCCGGGTCACCCCGAGGTGCACCACACCACCGGTGTCGAGATCACCACGGGCCCGCTGGGTTCCGGCCTCGCGACCGCCGTCGGGATGGCCATGGGCCAGCGTCGCCAGCGCGGCATGTTCGACCCCGAGGCTCCTGCCGGTGAGAGCCCCTTCGACCACCGCGTCTACGTCGTCGCCTCCGACGGCGACATGATGGAGGGCGTCTCCGCCGAGGCCTCGTCCCTCGCGGGTCACCAGCAGCTCGACAACCTCACGGTCATCTACGACCAGAACTTCATCTCCATCGAGGACGACACGGAGATCTCCTACAGCGAGGACGTCGCCGCCCGCTACGAGGCGTACGGCTGGAACGTCCAGATCGTCGACTGGCGCGAGGACTCCTACGTCGAGGACATCGACGCGCTCTACGCCGCGATTCGCACCGGCGAGGAGAACACGGGCAAGCCGACGCTGGTCATCCTCCGCACGATCATCGCGTGGCCGGCACCCACGCTGCGCAACACCGGCAAGTCGCACGGCTCGGCCCTCGGTGCCGAGGAGATCGCGGCCACCAAGAAGCTCCTCGGCTTCGACCCGGAGGTCTCCTTCCCCGAAGAGGCCGACGTTCTCGGCCACGCCCGCAAGGTGCGTGAGCGCGGCGCCGCTGCCCACCAGGAATGGGACGCCAAGTTCGAGGCGTGGGAGAAGGCCAACCCCGAGCTCGCCGCCACGTTGAAGCGCATCCGCGAGCACGAGCTGCCCGGGGGCCTCGATGCCGCGCTGCCGACCTTCCCCGCCGACGCCAAGGGCATGGCGACCCGCGTCGCCTCCGGCAAGGTCATCAACGCGATCAAGGACGTTGTCCCCGAGCTGTGGGGCGGCTCTGCCGACCTCGCTGGCTCCAACAACACGGCCATGGAGGGCGAGGACAGCTTCGTTCCCACCAGCCGCACCACCGACATGTGGCCCGGCAACCCCTACGGCCGCAACCTGCACTTCGGCATCCGTGAGAACGCCATGGGCATGGCCCTCAACGGCATGGCGCTCGAGGGCCTCACCCGCCCGTACGGCGGCACGTTCCTCGTGTTCTCCGACTACATGCGCCCGGCGGTGCGCCTCGCGGCCATCCAGGAGCTCGGCGTCACGTTCGTGTGGACGCACGACTCCATCGGCCTGGGCGAGGACGGCCCGACGCACCAGCCGATCGAGCACCTCACCGCCCTGCGCGCCATCCCCGACCTCGACGTGGTCCGCCCCGGCGACGCCAACGAGACGGCGGTCGCCTGGCGCACCATCATCGAGCGTCATGACCGTCCGGCCGGTCTGGCCCTCTCGCGTCAGAACATGCCGACCTTCGACCGCAGCGTCTACGCATCGACCGACGGCGTGGCCAAGGGTGGCTACATCCTGGCCGACACCGACGGTGAGCCCGACGTGATCATCATCGCCACCGGCTCCGAGGTCTCCCTGGCCGTGGAGGCCCGTGAGGCACTCAAGGAGCACGACGTCGCCGTCCGCGTTGTCTCCATGCCGTGTGTCGAGTGGTTCATGGAGCAGGACCAGTCCTACCGCGACGAGGTGCTCCCGCCCGCAGTGCGTGCCCGCGTCGCCGTCGAGGCCGGACACCCGATGAGCTGGTACCGGTTCGTCGGTGACGCCGGCCGCGTCGTCGGTATCGACCACTTCGGCGCCTCCGCCTCGGCCGAGGTGCTCTACGAGAAGTTCGGCATCACCACCGCCGCCGTCGTCGACGCGGCCAAGGACGCCATCACTGCAGCTCAGCGCGGCACCTCGGTCACCACCGAGGACCGCCTCGTCACGGAAGAAGGCACCAACTGATGAGCAAGAACCCCCGCCTGGCCGAACTCGCCGACGCCGGCGTCTCCATCTGGCTCGACGACCTCTCCCGTGAGCTCATCCGCTCCGGCGGGCTGGCCCGTCGCGTCGAGGAGGACAGCGTCGTCGGTGTCACCACCAACCCGACGATCTTCGCCACGGCCCTGTCCAACGGTGAGGCCTACGCCGAGCAGATGGCCGAGCTGAAGAAGAACGGTGCCTCGGTCGAGGAGGCCATCCTGGCTCTGACCACCGACGACGTGCGTGAGGCCTGCGACGTCATGATGCCGGTGTACGAGTCCACCGGTGGTGTCGACGGCCGCGTCTCCATCGAGGTCGACCCCGGTCTTGCCCACGACACGGCGGCAACCGTCGAGGGCGCCAAGGTGCTCTGGAAGACCGTCGACCGGCCCAACCTCATGGTCAAGATCCCCGCGACCGACGCCGGTCTCCCGGCCATCTCGCAGGTGCTCGCCGAGGGCATCAGCGTCAACGTCACGTTGATCTTCAGCCTCGACCGCTACCGCGGCGTGCTCAACGCCTTCCTCACCGGCCTCGAGCAGGCCCGCGAGAACGGCAAGGAGCTGTCCACGATCCACTCCGTCGCGTCGTTCTTCATCTCGCGTCTCGACGCGGAGGTCGACAAGCGCCTGGAGGCGATCGGCAGTGTCGAGGCAAAGGCACTGCGCGGCAAGGCCGCTCTCGCCAACGCCCGCCTCGCGTTCCACGCCTTCGAGGAGGTGCGCAGCACTCCGCGCTGGGCGACCCTCGCCGACGACGGTGCGCACCTGCAGCGTCCGCTGTGGGCCTCCACCGGAGTCAAGAACAAGGACTACTCCGACACGATGTACATCACCGGTCTGGTCACCGAGGGCGTCGTCAACACCGTGCCCGCGGGCACTCTGGACGCGTTCGGCGACCACGGCACCCTCGAGGGCGACACGATGAAGGGCGACTCCGCCTCGGCAGACGCCGTGCTGGACGACCTCGAGCGTCTCGGCATCTCCTACTCGGAGGTCATCGCGCAGCTCGAGCGTGAGGGCGTCGACAAGTTCGAGAAGTCCTGGAGCGAACTGACCGAGTCGGTTCGCACGGAGATGGGCAAGGCCTCGGCATGAGTCCAGCGCGGGTCGCCCGGGGTCGCAATCCCCTTCGGGCCCCCGACGACCTGCGCCTGCCCCGCATCGCGGGGCCGTGCGCGGTGGTGTTGTTCGGAGTCACCGGAGACCTGGCGAAGAAGAAGTTGCTGCCGGCGATCTACGACCTCACCAGCCGTGGCCTCCTTCCGCCAGGATTCACCCTCGTCGGCTTCGGTCGTCGACCGTGGTCCGACGAGGAGTTCGTCGAGTACGTCCGCGGATGCGTCGAAGCCGGCGCGCGAACGGAGTTCACCGAGCAGGTGTGGGCCGAACTTGCCCACGGGCTGCGGTTCGTCTCCGGCGCGTTCGACGACGACGAGGGCTTCGACCGCCTGGCCGAGTGCCTCCGTGAGGTCGAGGAGAACCGCGGTACGGGCGGTAATCACGCCTACTACCTGTCGATTCCGCCCGATGCGTTCCCCGTCGTGTGCCGCCAGCTGGAACGCAGCGGCCTGGCCGCCGGTGACCGCGAGACCGCCGACAACGGGTCGTCGTGGAAGCGGGTCGTCATCGAGAAGCCGTTCGGTCACGACCTGGCCAGCGCCCGCGAACTCAACGAGATCGTCGAGGCCGTCTTTCCGGCCGACGCCATCTTTCGGATCGACCACTACCTGGGCAAGGAGACGGTCCAGAACATCCTGGCGCTGCGCTTCGCCAACGAGATGTTCGAGCCGATCTGGAACTCCAACCATGTCGATCACGTACAGATCACCATGGCCGAGGACATCGGCATCGGTGGCCGCGCGGGCTATTACGACGGCATCGGCGCCGCCCGCGACGTGATTCAGAACCACCTGCTGCAGCTCCTCGCGCTCATCGCGATGGAGGAGCCGCTCTCGTTCGGCGCCGAGCACCTGCGGGCCGAGAAGCAGAAGGTGCTTCAAGCGGCTCGGCTTTCGGGCCCGGTCTCCACCTCCACGGCCCGCGGTGTCTACACCGCCGGGTGGCAGGGCGGCGAACAGGTCGCGGGATACGCCGACGAGGACGAGGTTCCGGCCTCCTCCACCACCGAGACCTACGCGGCGCTGGCTCTCGAGATCGACACCCGTCGCTGGTCGGGAGTGCCGTTCTACCTGCGCACCGGCAAACGCCTGGCCAAGCGCGTCACCGAGGTCGCCGTCGTGTTCAAGCCGGCGCCGCACCACCCGTTCGGCGTGGGCGCCACTGATGAGCTCGGGGCCAACGCCGTCGTGATCCGGGTCCAACCCGACGAGGGCGTCACGATCCGGTTCGGCGCCAAGGTGCCCGGCACCGCGATGGAGGTGCGCGACGTGAGCATGGACTTCGGCTACGGCCGCTCGTTCATGCAGTCGAGCCCGGAGGCCTACGAGCGCCTCATCCTCGACGTGCTCCTCGGCGACCCACCGTTGTTTCCCCGTCACGAAGAGGTCGAGTCGTCCTGGCGGATCCTCGACCCCGTGACCGCGTCGTGGGCGCGGTCCGGATCGCCCGACCCGTACCCCGCGGGTGGGTGGGGCCCGGCGTCGGCCGACGCGCTCCTCGCCCGCGACGGACGCTCCTGGAGGCTCCCGTGATCATCGACAAGCCCGACACCTCGGTCGGTGAGCTGGCCGGGACGATCATCCGGTTGCGCCAGGACGTGGGCGCGATGGCGCTCAGCCGGGTGTTTACGCTCATCGTGCTCACCCCCGCCGCGGAGGCCGATCGTGCGCTCAAGGTCGCCGAACAAGCCACCCGGCAGCACCCGTCGCGCATCGTCTGCGTCGTGCACGGGTCTGCCCGCGGACGTGGGCGCATCGACGGCGAGATCCGCGTCGGTGGCGACGCCGGGGCCAGCGAGATGGTGGTCATGCGCCTCTCCGGTGAGCTGGCCGAGCACAGCGAATCGGTCGTGCTGCCACTGCTCCTCGCGGACTCCCCCGTGGTGGCCTGGTGGCCGGGCTGGTGCCCTGACGACGTCGCCGCCGATCCGGTCGGTCGTATCGCGCGGCGCCGCATCACCGACGCCGAGCACACGAGCGACCCTCGGTCGAGCATCGCCACCCGCGCCGCCCACTACGCGCCTGGCGACACAGATCTCGCCTGGACTCGCACCACGCGGTGGCGGGGTCTGCTCGCTGCGGCCCTCGACCAGGAGCCGTACGAGCAGGTCACGGGCGTGACTGTCGCGGGTGGGCACGACTCCGCGTCGGCCGATCTGCTCGCCGCCTGGTTGGGTACCAGCCTCAAGTGCCCGGTGACTCGGGCACGCACCGCGGCAGACACCGGCATCGTCGCGGTCCGTCTTGAACGCAAGAGCGGACCCGTCGACCTCGTGCGCCCCGACGGACTCGTGGCGACGCTCGAACAGGCAGGCCAGCCGCCGCGGCGCCTCGCCGTTCCGCGGCGCGGTGAGGCCGAGTGCCTCGCCGACGAGCTCTCGCACCTCGGTGAGGACGACGCCTACGCCCGCACGCTGCGCGACGGCATCCCGCTCATCGGACGCTCCGACCTCCCTGCTGCCGACGCTGTGGCCAGTGGGGTCGCACCCTCCCCCGACCACTCACGCACCCTGGCTCGCACCATCGCGAAGAACTCCGCCGTTCGACGGACCTGAGCCGGCGGGCCCAACGTGGCCCGATCCTGCCGGTCCAGGCACAAGAAGGCGCTACTTCGCTGCCACCGATTCGAGGTGGTGGGCGAGCTGACCGACCGACGGCTGGGTGAAGACGTCGGACAGTTGCACCTGGCCGGCCAGGCCGAGTGTCGATCGCAACTGCGCGAGGATCTGCGCCGCGAGCAGGCTGTCACCACCGAGCTCGAAGAAGTTGTCGTCGACGCCGACGTGATCGACCCCGAGCACCTTCTTGTAGACCCCGATGAGACGACCCTCCATGCCCGTGCCGCCCGCGTCGCCGTTCGAGGCACCATCGGCCCCGCCGGATTTGGTGTCGGCGCCGTCGACGCCATCGGCTCCGGCCGGCAGCGGGGCAGGCTGATCCACCCACTGCTGCAGACGCGGTGCCAGCGGCCGGGTAGAGACGAGCAACTGCACCGGGGTCCGCAGGGCGAGAACGCGTTCCAGCGCCTCCAGACCCTCGGCCGGGCTCATCGCGAACCGGTCGGCGCCCGTGGCGGTGTACGCCTCAATCTGCTGGGTCGAGTAGTCGAAGTCCCAGTCGTCCCAGGCAATCGCGATCCAGTCGGCGCCGTGACGACGCGGCTGCGCCTGGGCGAACGCGTCCATGAACCGGTTCGCGCCCATGTACGCCGACATGGCCAGCCCGCCGAGCGTCCCCGCGATGGAGGAGAACAGGACGACGAACTCCGGCCCGGTTCCTGCTTCCCTGGACGTCGCGACCGCACGCTCCAGGTCGAGGAGTCCGGCCACCTTGGGCGCGAATTCCCGCTCCACGAGCGCGTCGTCGATGTCGCTCAGGTACGTCAACTCGGCCAGACCCGCCGCGTGGAACACCCCGTCGAGGCGCCCACACCGCTCGATCGTCGCCTCCACGGCCCGGGCCAGGTCGCCCTCGCGACCCGCGTCGGCCTGGACGAGGAGCACATCTGCGTCGCCCGCCCGCAAGCGCGCGAGGAACTCCGAGGTGCTCTCCTCCCCTGCATCGCCGGCGCGATCGACGAGCAGGTCACCGGCGTCGGTGACCTCACCGCGGGTCGTCAGGACGACGGTGGCCTGACGCGACGCCAGGTGCTCGGCCAGCGTGCGACCGATGCGTCCGAGACCGCCGGTGACGAGGTACACGCCGCCCGCTCGCAGCCGCGAGTCACCGGGGCCGACCTCGACCTGCTCGTACGTGCGCACCCAGCGCCGCCCGCCTCGCCACGCCACGACGAACGCGTCGTCGGGATCCGTGGCGGCGCATTCGCGCAGGATGGTGTGCGCGAGGTCGGACTCGGAGTCCGTCTGCGCCAGATCGTCGAGGCCCAGGTCGATGACGTGGCAGGCCAGTGACGGGTTCTCCTGCGAGACGACGAGAGCCGGGCCGAGTAGCGTGCTCGCCAGAGCGTCGGCACGTTCGCCGTCGACCTGCTGGGCACCGGCGGTGACCATCCAGAGCTGCACCGGCTCGGCGAACGCCACCCGGGTCAGCGCCGTGGCGAGGTGAGTCGCCTCCAGCGTCCCTCGCGGTGAACGCGGGTCGGCAACGAGCTCCTTCGCCTGATCTGCGTCGGCGTCGTCGCTCAGGGACCACAGGTGGACGATTCGGTCGGGCCGTCGGCCCTGCTCCGCCAATGTCGTCAGCAAGGACTCCAAGGCGGCAGCCGTCGGAGCAACCGTGGCGTGATCGGCGTCTGCACCGAGCATCACGGCGTCCCCTGCGCCGCCCGTCCGGTCGGGTTCGACGGTGGTGACCGCTGCACCGCGTCCTCTGAGCGACGCTGCGAGGCTCGCTCCCAGTCGGGCTCCGACTCCTTCGGTCGGGACGAGCAGCAACCAGTTGGTCACCGAGTCGGCAGAGTTCTCAGGCGAACTCGCCACGGACGCGACAGGGTCGGTCGAGTCGGCCACATCGGCCGCCGCAAGAACGGGCGGGAGCGTTCGGCGCCACGACGGCAGGTGGAACCACTGATCCAGGCTCGTCTTGACGTCGGCCGCGGCAGGGGCCGTGCTGGACGCAGAGCCTGGGAGCCCGCCGCCACCCATGTCGGTGGGCCAGCACCGGTCGCGCGCGAAGGCGTAGCCGGGCAACGGGATTCGCCGCTGCGAACGCGTCGCGTGGTAGGCGGTCCAGTCGATCTCGACACCGGCGGTCCACAACCGACCGAGTCCGTCGAGGAGGACCGAGGCGTCGCCGATGTCGGTGCGCAGCGGGTGGCGCCCCACCGGGACGGCAACGGGAGCGGCGTCGGGCGTGACGTCGGCGGCGATGGTGCCGACGAGTCCGCTGAGCGTACGGCCGGGGCCGAGCTCGACGTAGACCGCCGGGCCCTCACGTAGGAGGGTCGCGGCGTCGTCGGCGAACCGCACCTCGCGCCGCAGGTGCAGCGCCCAGTACGTGGGGTCGAGGGCCTGGTCATCGGTGAGCCACTCGCCGGTGAGGTTGGAGACCACCGGGATCTGCGGCGGGTTGAGCGTGACCTGCTCGGCCTGAGCACCGACGCGGGCGGCGGCGTCGACCATCATCGGCGAGTGGAACGCACGGGTCGTGTGCAACCGTTGCGCCCCGACCCCCTGCTCGGTGAGTCGCTCGGCCACCCGATCGACGGCCTCGGGACGTCCTGAGAGCACCACGTCGCGCGGCGAATTGATCACCGCCACATCGACGTCGGGGTCGTCGGTGACGAGCGCGCGGGCCTCCTCGACGCCGAGTTTGACGGCCAGCATCGACCCCGGCCCGGCCTCCTCCATGGCGTGCGCGCGAGCCTGCACGAGCGACAGAGCGTCGGGCAGATCGACGATCCCGGCCAGCGTCGCGGCCACGTACTCGCCGAGGCTGTGCCCGACGAGGGCCGACGGCGTGACGCCCCAGTCCATGAGCGTGCGCGCGAGGGCGTACTCCATGGCGAACAACGCCGGCTGCGCGTAGTAGGCCCTCGTGAACTCGGACCCTGCGCCGGTGTGGGCCGCGGCCGAATCGGCCTCGCCCTCGGCAGGAGCGTCCGCGAACGCGACGGCGCGCAGGTCGATGCCGTGGTGCTCGGCGAGAATGTCGGCGCACGCGTCGTAGTGACGAGCGAACTCCGGGATGTCGCGGTACAGCCCGGCACCCATCGCGGGGTACTGCGAGCCCTGACCGGGGAACATGAAGACGACGCGCTTCGCGGCGGTCACCGCTGCCGACGTGGCGTGGTGTTCGGTCGCCTTGGCGAGGGCGGTGCGCAGGCTCTCGGCGTCGGTTCCGGCTGCCGCGAGCCGGTGTGGGTAGACCTCACGCCCTACAGCGAGGGTGTGCGACGCCGCGGCGAGGACCAGCGCATCATCCGAGTCCCCCGCGCTTGCTGCGCGGTCGAGCACCGCGACGAGGTCGTCTCGCGCAGCGGTCAGTGACGACTCGGTCTTGGCCGAGAGGACGAGCAGGTGTGCCGGATCCGCTTGCTCGGTAGCCGAATCCACGGACGATTCAGCGTCGAGCGCCGCGTCGTGGGACGCCTCTGTCAAGACAGACGCCGTCGGGTCGAACTCTTCGAGGATCAGGTGGGCGTTGGTGCCACCGATGCCGAAGCACGAGATGCCGGCGCGGCGAGGAGCGCCCTCCGGGGCCTCCCAGTCGCGGAGCTCGTCGGCCACGTAGAAGGGGCTGGTCTCGAGTTCGAGGGCCGGGTTGGGGGTCTCGTAGTCAACGACCGGCGGGATCTCCTTGTGGTGCAGCGCGAGCACGGTCTTGATGAGCCCGGCCATGCCCGCGGCGATGTTGCTGTGCCCGATGCCGCCCTTGACCGAGCCGATCGCGCAGTAGCCGCGGCGGTCGGTCGAGTGACGGAACACCTCGGTAAGGGCGCGCACCTCGATGGGGTCGCCGACGAGCGTGCCCGTGCCGTGGCACTCCATGTACGTGAACGTGTCGGGGTCGGCGCCGGCCATCTCCTGTGCAGCGGTGACGACCTGCACCTGCCCGGCAACGCTGGGGGCCGAGTATCCGGCCTTCATCGCGCCGTCGTTGTTGGTGGCAAAGCCGGTGATGACGGCGAGGACGTTGTCGCCCGCGGCCACGGCGTCCGACAGCCGCTTGAGGACGACGACGCCCACCCCGTCGCCGAGGATCGTGCCGGAGGCGTGGGCGTCGAACGGGCGCACGTGCCCGTCCTCGCTGCTGATGTGGCCCTCGGCGTACTGGTAGCCCGCCTGCGGAAACGTGATGCTGCTCGCGCCCGCCAACGCCGTGTCGCACTGCCCCTCACGCAGCGACTGGCAGGCCGTCGCGACGGCGACCAGGGAGGTCGAGCACGACGTCTGAATGGCGATGCTCGGGCCCTGCAGGTCGAGCAGGTGCGAGACGCGGGTGGTGACGTAGTCCTTGTCGTTGCCGATCTCGGTGAGGTGCTGCTCCATGGGGTCGCGCGGGTCGAGCAGCCCGCCTCCGTGCAGGTGGTGCAGCAGGTAGGTGGGCAGGAAGATCCCGCCGAAGACGCCGGTGCGTGAGCCGTCCTCGGTGCGCGGCGCGTGGCCGGCGTTTTCCAGTGCGTGCCAGGCACATTCGAGGAACAACCGATGTTGGGGGTCCATGAGGAGTGCCTCCTTGCGGCTCACTCCCCAG
Source organism: Mobilicoccus sp. (assembly GCA_032100225.1). Lineage (GTDB taxonomy): Bacteria > Actinomycetota > Actinomycetes > Actinomycetales > Dermatophilaceae > Mobilicoccus. The sequence continues at coordinate 7,252 of DAMDJY010000030.1, read as the reverse complement.
AACGTCGGGTCGAACGATTCGACATCGTCGAGGATCGCTCCGATGCGGCGATAGTCGGGGCCGTTGTAGATCTCCTCGGGCACGCCACGGGCGGCCAGCTCCTCCGGGGTGAGTTCACGGATCGCGCGCACACCTCCGCGCAGATTCGCCCAGAATGCCTCTGCATCAGGGGCGCCCGGGAACCGGCACGACAGCCCGACGACCGCGATGGGCTCGTCGTCGTTCACGTGGCGCATGCGAGTGACCGTCGCGGCCTTGCCCTGGTGTCCCGCAGCATCGAGGCTGCGGGCGAGCAGCGTGGCGGTCGGGTGCTGAAAGATGTCGACGACCGAGACGTCGAGGTCCTGCTGCCGCAGGTGCGCGGACACCGTTGCGGCAGAGAGAGAATGGCCGCCGAGGTCGAAGAAGTTGTCGCGCGGATCGATATCGTCGACGCCGAGCACCTCCGACCACACCGCGGTGATGACGCCTTCGAGCCTGGCGACGTTCGCCTCCGATCGACCGGTGGCCTGAGCACCCTGCGAGTCTGCGGCACCCAAGGCACCCTGGGCAGCCTTGGTGCTGCGGCGCTTGCGCGGGTCGGGCATGGCGCGGCGGTTGAGCTTGCCGGTCGACGACAACGGCAGCGACTCCATCGCGAGGATGTACGAGGGCACGGCGTAGTGCGGAAGCCGGTCGCGAAGGTGGGCACGCAACTCCGCCACCAGGGCGTCCTCGTCCATCGCACCCGAGTTCGCCCCGTCCCCGCCGAGGGTGCCCTCGGTGGGCACGACGTACGCGATGAGGTGTTCGGGCTGGCCGGTGGCAGGGTCGTCCATCGTCGTGACGACGGCGGCCTCGATGCTCGGGTGGGTCAGAAGAGCAGTCTCGACGGCGCCGGGCACGATCGAATAGCCACGCAGCTTGATCATGAACGCGATGCGGCCGTGGATCTCCAGGCGCCCGTCGTGGAGGAACCGCCCGGAGTCGCCGGTGCGGAACAGCAACGATCCGTCGTCACGCAGCGGATCGCGCACGAATCGCTCGGCGGTCAGCTCTGGCTGGTTGAGGTAGCCACGCGCCAAGGAGTCGCCACCGACGTAGATCTCGCCGACGAATCCCCATGGCACGGGCCGCATCTCGTCGTCGAGCAGGGCGAGTCGGACGTTGTCCATCGGTGCCCCGGCGGGGGCGAACTTGGGGGAGATCCGCGCGTCGAGGTGGCTGAGGTCGCTCGTGCACACGTCGTGCGTCTCGGAGATGCTGTAGTCGTTGACGAGCGCGACATGCGGAAAGCGGTGGGTGAAGCGCTGCTGCAACGCGGTGGGGACGACCTCGCCGTTGAGGTAGAGCACGCGCAGGTGGGCGAAGGCCGATTCCAGGTCCAGTCCCGGCGTCGACAGCACCTGGTCGAGCAGCGACGGCGTGAACAGGACGCGGGTGATCTCGTTCTCGCGCAGGTAGTCGGCCAGGCGAGGCGGGTCGAAGATGACGTCGTCACTGATCACGTAGGCGGGCAGCCCCGCGAGCATGGGCCGCAACACCTCCCACACGAAGAAGACGTTGGAGGCCTCGCGCTCCTCCGGCTCGTACGGCAGGTGACGGAACCGCCACGTGTAGGAGTTCACCGCCCCGCGGTGGGGGCAGATCATGCCCTTGGGGCGGCCGGTGGTGCCCGAGGACATGACGCAGTAGGCCAGACTGTCGGGCCCCGGGAGCTCACGCTCCCCGGTGTCGGTGCCGGCGTCCAACTCGGGCGGGTCTTCGGCGAGAACCCGTGTCTGCCAGCCCTCCCCGAGGACCACCACGGCTCCGCGCTCGACCCACGAGGCGGGCAGCGCACCCACATTGGCCTCGTCGGTGACGACGGCCTTCGGCGCCGCCATGTCGAGGACGTCGGCGAGCGCGAGGGGCGGCAGCGCCAGATCGAGGGGCATGTAGGCGCCGCCCGCCTTCAGCGCACCGAGGTACCCGAAGACGAAGTCCGCGCTGGTCGGGAGGTAGATCCCCACGAGGTCGTCGACCCCGACTCCGCGCGCCTGGAGGGCCCGGGCGAGCAGGTCGGTGTCCTCGTCGAGTTCGGCGAAGGTCAGGCGCATGTCTCCGTCGACCAGCGCGAGAGCCTCCGGAGTGCGTGCCGCCTGCTCGAGGAACAGCCCGTGCAGGGTCGCGTCCCGCGGGTAGTCGGCCTGCGGCCCGTCGTGGACCGAGCCCGGCAGCGCGGCGATATCGCCCGCGATGTCCGCCTGGATGGAGGCAGCGAGCTCGGGCAGGCGGGTCGTCGTGTAGAAGTGGTCGCCGTCGAAGGTGCGCACCGTCAAGCCGCCACGGGTGCAGGTGCTCCACTCGCGGAGGTCGTCCTCCCCCAGCAAGGGGTCTGCAGTCCCGCCCAGGGCTGTGATCGGGCAGGGCAAGGGTGTGGCGTCGGTCGGCGGGACGTACGTCTCCGAGAGGGCGAAGTCGGCCCGTAGCGGCGGCAGGATCAGGGAGAGCAGCTCGGTGTCAGCCAGTGCCTCCTCGGGCACGAGGCCCAGCGTGCGCACGACGTCGACGAGCTCGTCGTCACCGAGCAGGTACATGGGCTCGGCGCCCGCGTGCGCAGCATGCTGCGGGGCGTGGTGGGCGGAGGCGAACAACCGCATGGGGGTGGGCAGTCCGAGCTCGGCCAGGCGCCGGGCAACCTCGTAGGCGACCAGGGCACCGACACTGTGGCCGATGAACGCGAAGGGCTTGTCGAAGCACTGCGTCATCGCCTCGACGATCGACTCGACCAGGTCGTCTATGTCGTCGATGACCGGATCGGCCAGCCGACTCCCCCGCCCCGGCAGATGCACCGCGAGCATCTCCACGACCTCACCGAGGTGCTTCGGCCATTCCCGAAAGGCCTGCGGTCCGCCGCCGCCGTGCGGAAACCCGATGAGCCGCCAGGTCGCCTCCCAGCGCGGTTCCGGGTTGACGAACCAGGGGCTGGAGGCGGAAGGGCTCGACACGGTGGTCTCCTTGAGTTCTCGGTGTCACGCGGCGCCGGCCGGACGACGCCGAGGTGGCGACATGGCCCGAGACCTGCTTCGGCAGCCTGACCGACTGTTTCCCTTCCGGCGCGGACAGAGCCCCCTAGCGCGACGAACGGTAGGAATCCTGGGACGAACGGTCGCTACAGCCTATCCGGTGGCGCATCTCGATGCCGACACACGACACGAGCGCGACCCCCGCAGGGATCGCGCTCGATGTGTTCTGCTCTGCGGCAGGAGTTCTCAGCTCTGGAATCGCACCACGACACCGAGGGCGACGATGCAAGCGACCCACACCACGGAGACGCCGATGGTGATGCGGTTGAGGTTGCGCTCTGCCACCGACGAGCCACCCATGGTGCTCGACATGGCGCCACCGAACATGTCGGACATGCCACCGCCCTTGCCCTTGTGCATGAGGATCAACAGCACGAGGAACAGGCCGGTGATGATCAGCATGATCTCGAGGGCGAGCTTGAGGATGTCCACGAATGGTGCCTTGTCTTCTCGGAAATGCGGGACCTGGGACACAGATGGTGCCGGTGCGGCCGAGGTCGTTCTCCTCCAGGGTAACCGAGCAGGTCGCAGGCGCCGGAACGCCCGGGTCGACACGACGGGCTGTCGTGACGACCCGGGCGTTCCGGGTGATGCAGTGCCAGGATCAGGCGGTCTCGAAACCGCAGATCTTGGCGAACTCCTCGGGCTTGAGCGAGGCGCCGCCCACGAGGGCGCCGTCGACGTCCTCCTTGGCCATGATCTCGGCGACGTTGGAGGACTTGACCGAGCCGCCGTAGAGCACGCGGACACCGTCGGCCGTGGCCTGGTCGTAGAGCTCGGCGAGCTTGCCGCGGATCGCGCCGCAGACTTCCTGCGCGTCCTCGGGGGTCGCGACCTCGCCGGTGCCGATGGCCCAGATGGGCTCATAGGCGATGACGATGCTCTTGACCTGCTCGACGGGGATGCCGGCCAGGTCGGCCTCGATCTGCGCGAGCACGTGCTCGACCTGCTTGCCCGCCTTGCGGACCTCGAGGTTCTCTCCGCAGCACAGGATCGGGGTCAGGCCGTGGCGGTAGGCCGCCTGAAGCTTGGCGTTGAGCATCTCGTCGGTCTCGCCGTGGCCCTCGCGGCGTTCGCTGTGACCCACGGTCACGTACGTGCAGCCGAGCTTGGCGAGGAACGCACCGGAGATGTCACCGGTGTAGGCACCCTCGTCGTACTGCGACAGGTCTTGCGCGCCGTAGACGATGGAGAGCTTGTCGCCCTCGACCAGGGTTTGCACGGTGCGGAGGTCGGTGAACGGCGGCAGCACCGCCACCTCGACCTTGCCGTAATCGTGCCCGGCGTCCTTCAGGCTCCAGTCCAGCTTCTGCACCAGCTGCGTCGCCTGCAGGTGGTCCAGGTTCATCTTCCAATTACCCGCCATCAGGGGGGTGCGTGACGTCATGTCGCGTCCTCTCGTCTCTGGGATGTCTCGGTAGAGCTCGTGCGTGTCGAGCTGGTCAGTCGGCGAGGATCTCGATGCCCGGCAGCGTCTTGCCCTCGAGGTACTCGAGGCTGGCGCCACCACCGGTGGAAATGTGGCCGAACTGGTCGTCGGTGAACCCGAGCTGACGCACGGCAGCGGCGGAGTCGCCACCGCCGACGACGGTGAGGGCGCCCTGGGCGGTCGCGTCGACGAGCGCCTGCGCGACGGCCTTCGTGCCCGCGGCGTAGGGAGCCATCTCGAACGCGCCCATGGGGCCGTTCCAGAACACGGTCTTGCAGTCGACGAGCTTGCTCGCGAAGAGCTCCTGCGTCTTCGGGCCGATGTCCAGGCCCATCTGGTCGGCCGGGATCGCGGTGCTCTCGACGACTTCGGTCTCGACGTCGGCCGAGAACTCCGGGGCGATGACGGTGTCGACGGGCAGGATGATCTCCACGCCGGCAGCCTTGGCGTTCTCGAGGAACGTCGCGCAGGTGTCGATCTTCTCGGCGTCGAGCAGGCTCTTGCCGACCTCGTGGCCCTGGGCCGCCAGGAAGGTGTAGGCCATGCCGCCACCGATGATGAGGCGGTCTGCGGCCTTCATGAGGTTCTCGATGACGGCGAGCTTGTCCGCCACCTTGGCGCCACCGAGGACGACGGCGTAGGGGCGCTCGGGGCTCTCGGTCAGGCGCTCGAGCACCTCGACCTCGGAGCCGACGAGGCCACCGGCGTAGTGCGGGAGGCGCGTGGCGATGTCGTAGACCGAGGCCTGCTTGCGGTGCACGACACCGAAGCCGTCGGAGACGAACGCGTCGGCGAACGCGGCGAGCTGGTCGGCGAACTGGCCGCGCTCGGCCTCGTCCTTGCTCGTCTCACCGGCGTTGAAGCGGAGGTTCTCGAGGAGGGCGACGTCACCGTCGGCCATGCCCTCGACGACCTGCTTGGCGGAGTCGCCCACGGTGTCCTCGGCGAACGCGACGTCCTTGCCGAGCAGCTCGGACAGGCGGCCGACGACCGGCTTGAGGGAGTACTTCTCCTCCGGCGCACCCTTGGGGCGACCGAGGTGGGCCACGACGACGACCTTGGCGCCGGCGTCGCTCAGAGCCTTGATGGTAGGAACCGACGCGCGCAGGCGGCCGTCGTCGGTGATGGTGCGGGCGTCGTCGAGCGGCACGTTGAGGTCGCTGCGCACGAGCACGCGCTTGCCCTTGAGGTCCTGCGAGATCAGATCGTCGATCGTCTTCATGAACTGCTCCTAACTGAGGCGAACCGGTGCTGCGGAACGCCGCAGCGACGCCGACGCCGGGCGACCGGGAGTTCCGGGCGCCCGGCGTCGGGGTGTGGCATGTGTGAGATCAGAGCTTGCTGCCGACGAGGACGCAGAGGTCCACGAGGCGGTTGGAGTAGCCCCACTCGTTGTCGTACCAGCCGACGACCTTGACCTGGTTGCCGATGACCTTGGTGAGCCCGGAGTCGAAGATGCAGGAGGCCGGGTCGGTCTCGATGTCCTTGGAGACGATCGGGTCCTCGGTGTAGACGAGCTTGCCCTTCATGGCACCCTCGGCGGCCTTCTTGACGATGGCGTTGACCTCTTCGACCGTCGTCTCGCGGCCGGCCTCGAAGGTGAGGTCGGTGGCGGAGCCGGTGGGCGTGGGAACGCGCATCGCGTAACCGTCGAGCTTGCCCTTGAGCTCGGGGAGCACGAGGGCGACGGCCTTGGCAGCACCCGTGGTGGTGGGAACCATGTTGAGGGCCGCGGCGCGCGAACGACGCAGGTCCTTGTGCGGGCCGTCCTGCAGGTTCTGGTCCTGCGTGTACGCGTGGATGGTGGTCATGAGGCCCTTGACGATGCCGAGATCGTCGTTGAGCGCCTTGGCCATCGGGGCGAGGCAGTTGGTGGTGCAGGACGCGTTGGAGATGATCGTTTGGCTGCCGTCGTACTGGTCGTCGTTGACGCCCATGACGATGGTGATGTCTTCGTTCTTCGCCGGAGCGGAGATGACGACCTTCTTGGCGCCGGCGTCGACGTGGGCCTTGGCCTTGGTCGCGTCGGTGAAGAAACCGGTGGACTCGACGACGACGTCGATGTTGTTCTCGCCCCAGGGAAGCTGGGCCGGGTCCTTCTCGGCGAAGGCGAGAATCTTCTTGCCGTTCGCGGTGATGGACTCGTCGTCGTAGGTGACCTCGCCGGGGAAGCGGCCGAGGATCGAGTCGTACTTGAGCAGGTGCGCCAGCGTCTTGTTGTCGGTGAGGTCGTTGACGGCAACGATCTCGATGTCGGCGCCCGACGCCACGACGGCGCGGAAGAAGTTGCGGCCGATGCGGCCGAAGCCGTTGATACCTACGCGGACAGTCACGATGTGAGGCCTTCCTGTCGATCGGGTTCGGCATGCGATGTGCCCCGAGCCTGCGCCGTCGTGCTACAGCTCGACCCTAGGCGATACCCGGGGGTCCTTCCACTCACAGGGGGTGGATGATCCCGCAGGACATCCGATCCCGCGTGATATGGGCAGGACGAACGTCCCGAGCCTGCCCAAAGTTCGGGGTGTCGTGCCCGTCAGCTGTCGAGCATGTCCTCGGTGAGGTTGGCGTCGGTGCCGGGGATGCCGCGATCGGCGGCGACCTTGTCGGCCATGGCCAGGAGTCGGCGGATGCGTCCTGCCACGGCGTCCTTGGTCATGGGCGGGTCGGCCAACGTGCCGAGCTCTTCGAGGCTCGCCTGCTTGTGTTCGAGGCGCAGTTCGCCGGCGGTGCGCAGGTGGTCGGGTACCTCGTCGCCGAGGATCTCCAGGGCGCGTTC
>DAMDJY010000029.1:0-24412 GCA_032100225.1 Mobilicoccus sp. | reverse complement strand
CGACGGCACCACCACCCCCGCGGGCGGCGCCGAGTACCTCGCGACGCACCTGGCGAACGCCCGCAAGACCGCCCACGGCCCGAGCCTCACCGTCTCTGTCGGCGACAACATCGGCGGCACCCCGTTCCTCAGCCAGGCCTTCTACGACGAGCCCACCATCGAGGCGCTCAACCACATGGGCGTCACCGCCTCCGCCGTGGGCAACCACGAGCTCGACCACGGCTGGGCCGAACTGGCCCACATGGCCGACGGCGGCTGCCTGAAGAACGACCCGGCCACCGCCAAGGTCTCGTGCGCCACCCAGCACTACCAGGGTGCAAAGTTCGACTACCTCGCCGCCAACATCAAGGACTCCGAGGGCAACGAGTTCGCGCCCTACGCGATCCGCAAGATCAACGGCGTCAAGGTCGCGTTCATCGGCCTCACACTCAAGGGCGCCCCCGACATCGTGTCGGCCGCCGGCATCAAGACCCTGACGTTCCAGGATGAGGTCGCCGCAGGCAACCGCACCGCCCGCATGCTCAAGGCCAAGGGCGTCAACGCGATGGTCGCGCTCGTGCACCAGGGCGACACTTCGCCGTCGCCCGCGTGGACCTACACGTGCGGCAACGGCTCCACGATCACCGGCGACATCGTCCCGATCGCCAAGGGCCTGGTCAGCGACATCGACGTCGTCATGTCGTCCCACTCGCACAACACGTACGTGTGCGACATCCCCGACCCGCTGGGCAAGCCCCGCCTCGTGACGCAGGCCGGAAACAACGGCCGCCTGTTCGCCGAGATCGACGCCACCTTCGACCGCCGCAGCGGCGACTTCGATCGCAAGAGCATCACGGCCACCAACCACGTCGTCACCCGCGACGTGCCCAAGGACGCCGCGATCACCAAGCTCATCGCGAGCTACAAGGAGCGCGTCAAGCCGATCGCGAGCGCCAAGGTCGCCGACATCACCGCCGACATCAAGGCCGACCGCAACGCGACGGGCTCCACGCCGATGGGCAACCTCATCGCCGACGCCCAGCTCACCGACCCCTCGGTCGTCAACGCCGGCAAGACCCCGCAGATCGCGTTCATGAACCCCGGCGGTATCCGCGCCGACCTCACCTACGCCGCCGCCTCCGGTGAGGGCGCCGGCGTCGTCACGTACGAAGAGGCGTTCTCCGTCCAGCCGTTCGGCAACTACGTCGTGGCGATGGACATGACCGGCCAGCAGATCTACGACCTGCTCGGTCAGCAGTGGTCGGGCTCCTACCCCAAGATCCTGCAGGTCAGCAAGCGTTTCAGCTACGAGTACACCCTCGACGCCGCCGGTAAGGGCACCATCGTTCCCGGCTCCGTGATCCTCGCCGGCAAGCCCGTCGACAAGGGCGCCACCTACCGCGTGGTCGCCAACTCGTTCCTCTCCGACGGCGGCGACGGCTTCGCGGCTTTCAAGGCGGCGACGAACAAGTACCAGGGCGGGCTCGACATCGACGCCTTCACCCGGTTCCTCGCCGTCAACACCCCCTACTCCCCGCTGGCAGAGTCGCGCATCGTGCGCAAGTGACGCATCGACGCGCAGCAGTGTGAAACGCAGGAGTGCCCCGCATCCCGATGGGTGCGGGGCACTCCTGATGTCAGGCGGCTGATGTCAGGCGGCGGAGTCGCCCGTGCCGACGAAGAGGCCGAAGGGCGCGCCGCCCGGGGTGGTGAGGTGGGCGAAGCGGCCGAAGGGGAGCTCCATCGGCGGCATGGTCGCCTGTGCGCCGAGTCCGGTGACTCGCTCGACGACCCGGTCGAGGTCGGCCACGAGCAGGTAGGTGATCCAGTGGCCGTGCTCGGCATCGGGGTCGGTGCAGCCGCCGATCGTGAAGTTGCCGTCGTCGCCGAGCGCGACGCCCGAACCCATCGGCTCGAACGTGAACCCGAACAGTCCGGCCAAGAAGTCGGCGCTGGCCTGCACATCGGTGCTCATGCAGTCCTGCCAGCAGGGAAAGCCCGGCTCGTCGACTGCGCCGTACCCCACGACGGGCCCGGCCTGCCACAGCCCGAACTGGATGCCTGTCGGGTCGGTGCACACCGCCGAACGGCCGGTGCCCTCGATGTCGGCGGGTTCGGAGACCACGGTGCCGCCGAGCGTGCGCACCCGATCCACGTCGGCATCGACGTCTGCGCTGGCGGAATACATGAGTGAGGTGTCGGCCTCGCGAGGCGTGCCCGTCGTCGCGCCGGTGGCTGCCGGGCCGATGCCGAACACGTACCGCCCACCCGACGAGGCGACGGTGTATCCGCCGAACTGCGGTGAGCCCGGCGGAATGTCGTAAGGCAGGAAATCGGCCCAGAACCGGCGGGTGGCGTCGACATCGCGGCTCCAGAAGTCGAGCCAGGTGGGCGTCCCCGGGGTCTGGGGGGAGGTGCGAGTAGTCATGGCTGGGGTCACTCTCAGGGAGGTCCGAACGTGCTCTGAATACCGTCACCCTAGACACGCATCGAGGCGGCTGTGACCGCACGAGAGGGGGCAGAATCGCGGCCTGTCCCAGCGGGGCTCGGCCGTGCGTCCCAGCGCAGCCGCGGGCGTGTCATCGTGGAGGCGGCCATGTGAGCGAATGCCTCACGCCTGCAGTCACGGTGGGCCCCACAGCACGGGAGATCGCATGTCGCAGCAGCTCAACCCCTAGATCACCTTCGACGGCAACTGCGCCGAGGCCATGGACTTCTACGCCGCGGCCCTCGGTGGCTATGTCAACTTCATTTGGCCCCGGGTTGTCGGTCTGGCTGGGCCACGGTTGGGTGCGAGAAGCCAACCCAGAGTGAACTCCGGGCAGCTTATGGGGGGCGGTTCATGTCAGTGGTGTCGGCGCAGGCGCAGGGAGTTGGTGATGACGCTCACCGAACTGAGGGCCATGGCGGCTGCGGCGATCATCGGGGACAACAGCCAGCCGAAGGCGGGGTAGAGCACTCCCGCGGCGATCGGAATGCCGATGACGTTGTAGATGAATGCGAACAGCAGGTTCTGCTTGATGTTGCGCATAGTGTCGACGGACAGGTCGCGGGCCTTGACCAGGGCTGCGAGGTCGCCGCCGAGGAGGGTCACGTCTGCGCTCTCGATGGCGACGTCGGTCCCGGTGCCCATGGCGACGCCAACGTCCGCCCCGGCCAGGGCAGGGGCGTCGTTGACGCCGTCACCGGCCATCGCGACCGTGTGACCTTGCTCCTGGAACCGCTGGACGTGCCCATGCTTCTGATCCGGAAGCACGTCCGCGATCACCTCGTCGATGTGGAGCTCGTCGGCGATGGCGTGGGCGGTGGTGGCGTTGTCCCCGGTCAGCATCACGATCCGCATGCCACGGTGACGTAGGTCGTCGATGGCCTGGGCGGTGGTGGGCTTGAGTGGGTCGGCGATGGCCAGGATGCTTGCAGGCTGACCATCGACAGTCACGATGACGGCAGTGGCTCCTTGGCGACGGAAGGCGTCGATGTCGTCGGTCAGGGGGGTCGTGTCGGCATGCTGGGTCGTGAGGAAGGCAGGGCTGCCGACCATGACCTGGTGACCGTCGACCAATGCTTCGACGCCGCCACCCGGGTGGGCGGTGAATGCAGTGGCGGTCGGTACGGTGACGTCGCGTTCTCGCGCCGCGTCGACGATCGCGCGGGCCAAGGGATGTTCGGACCCGGACTCGACAGCGGCCGCCATGGCCAGCACGATCTCGGCGTGGTGGCCGGCGACGACCTTCTGGTCGACGAGGCTGGGATGGCCCTGGGTCAGGGTCCCGGTCTTGTCGACCACCAGGGTGTCGATCTTCTGCAGTCGTTCGAGTGCTTCGGCGTTCTTGACCAGGACGCCATCGCGGGCTCCGCGACCAACCCCGACCATGATGGACATGGGTGTGGCAAGGCCAAGCGCGCAAGGGCAGGCGATGATGAGCACGGACACTGCAGCAACGATCGCGAACGGTAGCCGGGGCTGTGGCCCGACCGTGGCCCAGACGGCGAAGGTGATCAGTGCGATGCCGATCACGACCGGCACGAACACAGCGGAGATCTTGTCGACGAGCCCTTGGATGGGGGCTTGGGAACGTTGCGCCTGGGACACGAGGTCGACGATGCGGGCCAGGGTCGAGTCGGCGCCCAGGCCGGTGGCCTCAATGACCAGGCTGCCGCCGCTGGTGATGGTGCCGCCGATCACACGGTCGCCGGGGTTCTTGTCAACAGGTACCGGCTCGCCGGTGATCATGGATTCGTCGACGTAGGCGTGGCCGTCGACCACGATGCCGTCTGCTGGGATCTTCTCACCGGGGCGGACCCGGCAATGGTCGCCGACCTGCAGGTCCGCGGATGGCACTTCCTCTTCTTCTCCGTCGGGGTTGATGCGGCGCGCGGTGGCTGGCGACAGGTCCAGCAGGGCGCGGATGGCACCCGAGGTCTGGTCGCGTGCCCGCAGTTCGAGTACCTGCCCCAGCAGCACCAGGGTGATGATCACGGCGGCGGCCTCGAAGTAGACGCCGACCCGGCCACCGTCATCACGCATGATGGCCGGGAAGATCCCCGGGGCCAGGACGGCGACCACACTGTAGAACCACGCGGCACCCACACCGAGGCTGACGAGGGTGAACATGTTGAGGTGCCGGCTGGCCACTGATCGGGCGCCACGTGCGAAGAATGGCCACCCGGCCCACCACACCACGGGGGTGGACAGCGCGAGTTCGACCCAGGGCACCCACGCCCCGACGGCCAGGGCCGGGACCATCGCCAGCACCACCAGGGGCAGGCTGAGCACGGCTGCCACGCGGAGACGGCGGCGCATGTCTGCCAGCTCTGGGTTGGGTCCGTCGTGGACGCCCACCGAGACCGGTTCGAGCGCCATGCCACAGATCGGGCACTCGCCCGGCCCATCCTGCCGGATCTCGGGGTGCATGGGGCAGGTCCATTCGCCATCGCGTGGGCCGGTGTCGGCCTGTGGTGGCGGGGCGCTTTGCCCGCCGTGCTCTTGGTGGGCAGCAGTCTGCCCGGGGTGGGTGTGCTGGTGTGCTGCTGGCGCGGGGGGCTGTCCGTCCGGTTGGAGGAACATGCCGCACTTGGGGCAGCGGCCAGGGTGGTCACTGGTGACCTCGGGGTGCATGGGGCAGGTGAAGGAGTCCCCTTCAGCCGTGATGGGCTCGTCGGGTGGGGTAGGGCTGGTCATGGCCTTCCTCGTCCGTTGAGTGGTGGTGCTCTGTGGTGCTGGTGGGCGCGTGGTGCGAGGTTCTTGGCTCAGTGGTGATCGGCCCCGTGGTTCATCATCCGCATCATGAGCCACATCATCACTACGCAGCCGAGGGCGGGGATGACGGCGGCCATGACGCCGCCTGCGGCGAGGCTGGCACGACCTGTCCACAGGTATCCGGCCACGATGAGCAGCATCGGGGCACACATCAGCAGGTGCATCCAGTGGTGGCTCTTGCCGTGGCCTGTCATCTTCGGGTCGTGCCGGTGCTGCACGGGCTCGAGTACCGGGTCGGCGGCGGGGCGGGGAGCGTCGCTGTCACTGCGGTTGAGCTGGGTGGGGCTTGTGTACATGGTGGTCTCCTTCGTCGTGTGTGGCTGGCTGCCGTCACCATCCAGACTGTCGAGCGTCCATGAAGCTGGACCGGGGCAAATGATGAAGGTTTGACCAAGACGTCGGAGGCATGTGCGGGCATGCGGCGGTGCGGTTCCCGGGGTGACGCGGGAACCGCATCGGCGTGGGCTGGGGTCAGTAGCGCAGGCTGGTCATCATGCCGATCTCGGCGTGGTAGATGTTGTGGCAGTGCAGCATCCAGGCTCCGGGGTTGTCGGCCTGCAGGTCGGCCTCGATGGTCTGCATGGGCAGCAGCAGCACGGTGTCCTTGCGTAGTCCGTTGCTGCCCGGCAGGGACCAGGTGTGGCCGTGGATGTGCATCGGGTGGGCCATCATCGTCATGTTCGTCATCCGCATCCGGACCCGCTGTCCCGGGCTGATCGACAGGGGTGTGTCCTCACCGAACTTCTTGCCGTTGATGCCCCAGGCGTAGGGCTTCATCTGGCCGTTGAGCTGGACCTCGAGGGTCTGCTCCGGTTCCTTGTCGGGCAGCTTGGCTGCGTCGGCGGCGCGCAGGGCGGTGCCCAGGGCAGCCTTTCCTCCGAGTTCGGGGATTCGGGTGGTGGCCGGCGGAATGCTGCCGGCGCCGGTCTTGACGATGGCGCGGGCGGGAGTACCGGTCTTGCCCTCGGGGGCGGCCTGCAGCACGAAGACGCCGTCGCCGACGGTGACGGTGGCGTCGATCCTTTCTCCCATGGCGAGGTAGATGGCCGTCGCCTCGACCGGCTGCACGGCGAATCCGTCGGCGTGGGTGATGGTGAGTCGGTGCCCGGACAGGCCGACCTTGAAGATCGTGTCGGCTCCGGCGTTGATCAGCCGTAGCCGGATCTTGTCTCCGGGGCGTGCCGTGAGGGTGCGCGGTGCGGCCGGGATCCGGCCGTTGACGACGTAGTGCGGGTAGCTCACGTCTCCGGCATCGCCCAAGGGGGAACTGCCGTGGTCCATGCCTCCCATGTCGTGGTTCATTCCTTGGGACAGGGGGCCGCTGTTGGCCTTGAAGTCGGCGAAGATCGCATCCGGTGACTTGCCCACCCCATCGGTCCAGTCATCCAGGACCAGGACCCATTCCGCGTCGTGGTCGCCCGGATCGCGTGGGTCGTCCAGCACGAGGGGAGCGTACAGGCCCCGGTCGATCTGGACTCCGCTGTGGGGATGGAAGAAGTAGGTTCCGGCATGGGGTGCGACGAACTCGTAGGTGAAGGCACTCTTGGCGGCGATGGGGTCCTGAGTGACACCAGGCACACCGTCGGAGGCGTTGCGCAGGGCAATGCCGTGCCAGTGCACCGAGGTGGCTGTGGGGAGCTGGTTGTCGACCGTGACCCGGAACAGGTCGCCCGCCTTGCCGCGCAGGACGTTCCCGTCGAGTTCGTCGGTGTAGGCCCAGGTCTTGGCCAGGACACCGCCCAGGTCCAAGGTGACAGGGCGCGGGGTCAGGGTGTGGGTGACGGTCGTCGCCCCGGCCGGGGTGGCGAGTGGTGTCTGGGTCGGGATGGCCCAGGGCTTGGCTGCGGTGCTGGTCGGCGAGGGCTGCTTGGCGCCGCATGCGGCCAGAGTGCCGGCTGATGCCAGGCCGAGGCCGGCGATCAGGACCTGTCGGCGAGAGATCGTGTTCATGCCCACCACTGTTCCCGCGCCGCATTGTGACCGGGTCAGGGAAGTGTGGAGATTCGATCAAGACTTCGTGGCAGCACCAGGCTGAACGACGCACCGCAGCCCACCCCCGGACTGGCCACCAGCAGGTCACCTCCATGGGCCCGGGCCACGGCCCTGGCGATGGTCAGACCGACGCCGGTGCCTCCGTCGACGTCACGGACCCTGCGTGATCCCTCGTGGAAAAAGCGCTCGAAGACGTGGGGCACCTCGCTGGCAGGGATGCCCGCGCCGGTGTCACTGACCTCGACGGATACCGAATCTGCGTGGCACTGGCTCGTCACCCGGATCTCACCGCCGCGCGGCGTGTGCTGGATGGCGTTGCGCAGGAGGTTGTCCAGGACCTGGCCGAGGCGCGCGGGGTCGACATCCACCTCCACGGGGCAGTTGCCACGGGTCACCAGCTGGATACCTGCCTCGGCACAGGCTTTCGCACACGAGGTGACCGCCGATTCCACCAGGTCATCGATGCGGGTCAGCCGTAGTTCCAAGGGGATCCGCCCCTCCTCTGCCCTGGAGACCTCGGAGATGTCGGCCGCCAGCGCCGTGATGCGCTCGTTCTGGCGTTGGAGGACCTCAAGGACCTCCGGCCCATACACGGCGACTCCGTCCTCGAGGCTCTCGAGCGTCACCCGCGTCACGGACAGGGGCGTGCGCAGCTCATGGCCAAGATCGGTCAACATGCGTCGTCGGGTGGCCTCCGTGGCCGCGATCTGGGCCGCCATCCGGTTGAACTCATGGGCCACGGATTCGAGTTCGCGCCCCAGCGGCGGCAAACGCACGGGCTCGCCGTAGTTGCCGCGCGCGACCCGCTCAGCCCCGTCAGCCAGGGCATCCAGTCCCCCGATGAGGCTACGGTCCAACACCCATGACGTCACCGCCGCGATCACCATCGCGACTGCAAGGCCCAACCCCAAGGATGCCGCACCTGCGTCATAGAAGGCACGCTCGGCATGGTCCAGCACCATGGGCTGGGTATGCCCGGCCTCGGCCATGTGCTTCTTGAACAACGGCGGGCCCATCTCCAGGGCGGTCAGGACCAGCGTGATGCTCATGATGACCAGGACCGCGAACTGTGTCCACACCAGCCGTCGGCCCCACGACAGGCCGGCCCATAACCCTGACGGTCGTCCTCCCATCAGCCCCGGCCCATCCGGTAGCCCACGCCGCGCACAGTCAGCACGTAGCGGGGATCGGCGGCCTCCTCACCCAGCTTCTTGCGAAGGTGTGCCACGTGGACATCGACCAGATGGTCGTCGCCGACCCAGTCCTCGCCCCAGACCATGTCCGTGAGCTGACGCCGACTCAACACACGTCCGGGATGCGCGGACAGCGCCTTCAGCAGGTCGAACTCGGTGCGTGTCAGGTCCACCGCCACACCATCCATGAAAGCCTCGCGCGAGTCGGGATGCACCACCAGTTCCCCGATCCTGCGGGCGACGGATACCGAAGCCGTGGATCTCGGGCGACGCAGCATCACCTGGACACGTGCGACGAGTTCGCGCGGGCTGAAGGGCTTGGTGAGGTAGTCATCCGCGCCCACGGACAACCCGATGAGCATGTCCACCTCGTCAGCTCGCGCGGTCAGCATCAGGACGTAGCAGTCGCTGAAGGTGCGCACCTTGCGACAGACCTCCACTCCGTCGAGGCCCGGAAGGCCGAGGTCGAGGATGACGACATCCGGCTGCTCCTCCCGGATCCGCGACACCGCCTCGTTCCCGTCTGCACACGTGTCTGCGGCCATGCCGGCCCGTTCCAGGTAGTTCTTCACCGTGCCGGCCAGCACCGGTTCGTCGTCGACCACCAGCACCGAAGTGCGCGCCACATCGCTCATGGCTCCACCTCACCACGAGACCCAGCAGGCGTCACCTCGTCGGTTGCGAGGACGGGGACACGTTGTGGTTCATGCTGCCCATGTCGTGGTTCATGCCGGACATGCCACCCATGTCATGGGTCATGACGCTCGACGACGTGTCACCTCCCAGGACTGCCGGATCGACCATCCCGAAGATCATCGCCACGTGGGCCACCACGAGGAAGGCCGCCACCATCGCCACGTGCATCCGCAGACGGTTCTCACTACTGCGGCCCAGGACCCCCGCCTCGAGGAGACTGATCACGAGCATGGGCAGGCCACCGACCAGGTAGCTGAGGACCGCGATGACATCAGCCGGGCCGCGCCATCCCCCATTCATGGTCAAGGGCACCACCGCGTGGACCATCAGGTGCGTCCCGATGAAGACCCACACGGGACCGGCGAGCAGGCCAGCAGCCCGACTGAGCCTCGCCACCCACGGGGCTGCGGGCCGGTCATTGCGGCGCCCCAGCAGCATGACCAGTTCCGTGATCGCCAAGGTCTCGGCCAGGATGACCGGGAGGGCCATGAACAACAGCAGGTTCCACGGTTGCCGCACCGCGAGGAGTTCCATGTAGTGGGTCATCGCCATGCCAGCCATGCCCGAGCCAGCAGTCAGGTCGGGCACGGCCAGGGCCAGCCCGACCGCGGCCACGCTGGCAATTCCCAGGAATGCGAGTGACCCACGAGCCAGGGATGAGGATTCACTCGTCGTCATGCCGCCAAGCCTCCAGGCGGCATGTCGAGCCACGAGCAAGACAGTGTGAAGAAATGATCAAGATCCACCGCGAACACCGGCTGTCACCCACCTCCCCCGTCCGGACCATCGATGCCCCGGACCTGTGCAGTACCCGCAGTGGCACAGAAACCCACCAGAAGTCGACCGGCACTCGGTTCGGCCCGCCTCTCTGCCGTGCACTGCTCTCGATGGCCACGCCATGACCCGTCGAGTCACAGAGTCTGGCGAGCTCGCGTGTGGGCGAGGCGATAGGAGTGGGTGCCGGTCTCGATGATGGTGGCGTTGTAGGTGAGGCGGTCGACGATCGCTGCGCACAGTCGTGGATCGGTGAAGGTGTCGGTCCAGGCGGAGAAGGACTGGTTGGAGGCGATCGCGATGTCGTTCTTCTCCTCCCGCTCGGTGAGGACCTGGAACAACAGCTCGGCCCCGCGCCGGTCGAGCTCCATGTAGCCGAGCTCGTCAATGACCAGGAGATCCACTCTTCCGTAGCGGTTGATGGTCTTGGTGAGTTGCTTCTCGTCAGCGGCCTCGACGAGCTCGTTCACCAGGCGGGTGGCGAGGGTGTAGCGGACGCGGTAGCCCTGCTCGGCGGCGGCGGTCCCGAGTGCGATGAGCAGGTGGGACTTGCCGGTGCCGGAGTCCCCGATGAGGCACAGGGGGTCGCCGCGGCGGATCCAGTCGCCGGTGGCGAGCTCGTTGATGGTGGCGGGGTTGATGTTGGGGTTCGCGGTGAAGTCGAAGTCGGCGAGCCATTTCTCGCGGGGGAAGCCGGCGCTCTTGATGCGACGCAGGGTGGAGCGGCGGTCGCGGTCGTCGACCTCGGCCAGGAGGAGTTCGGCGAGGAAGCCTTGGTAGGTGAGTTGTTCCTTTGTGGCGGCCGTCACGGCGTCGTCGACGACGGCGCGGATGGTGGGCAGCCGCAGCCGGCGGCAGGCCTGGTCGATCGCGGCCTGCGCGGCTTGTTCGGTCAGGCCCTGACGCCGGCGAAGGCTCGCGGGGCGGCTGGTGTTGGTGGTGGTCATGGGGTTCCTGTCGGGGTGTGGTCGTGAGTCTCGGCGGGGGCCGGGGCGGGATCGGGTTGGCGTCGGCGCAGGAGTTCGTCGTAGGCGGTGACGGTGGGCAGGGGCCGGGTGTCTTCGGGCAGGTGCGCGATGACCTGGTGCGGGTTGGTGGGGCGTCGGGCTGGCAGGTTCACGACCGTCCCGCCCCTGGTCTGGCTGGCTGGGGCGGGTGTGTGGGTGGTGGCATGGCGGCGGGCTTCGACGGCGACGACGTCGGGGCTGATCGCGCCCACCGACAGGGCCGAGGTGATCCCGGCGATCACCGCCTCGGCCGGCAGGGAGCGGTGGAGCAGGAGCACGTCGATCAACTCCTGGGTGCCCGCGACGTCGCCGCTGGTCTTGCGGGCGGCAGCCCAGAACGCGTCGTGGGCTGCGGTGAACGCCCCCGCGGCTCTGGCTTGGGCCAGGGCGGTCGAGCCGGGGAACGCGCCGGGCTTGTGGCGCAGAACCTCGAGGTAGTGGTCCAGCTCGACCCGGGTCACCCCACGCGTGCCGAGGCGGGGATGGGTGGCGACCACGGTGCGGCCCTCGAACACGACCACGCACGAGGCCCGCAGACTGACCCGGACGCGCTGCCCGATCAGGTGCGCCGGAACGGAGTACTTGACCATGCGCACGGTGATCAGGGCGGAGCGGTCGACGCGCGGGTGGAGGATCAGGCCGGGGTCGAAGTCATCGGCCGGCAGCGGCGCCAGGTGGTCGAGTTCGGCGCGGTAGTCCTGCCCGATCGTGTTCGCATGGTCGGCGATCCGGCGGGTGTTGTCGTCGACTTCCCAGACACGGATCTGGTCGTTGAGTTCGTCCAGGCTGGCGACCTCGGGCATCGGGGTGAGGTGGTTGCGGCGGAACCAGCCGACCTCGCCCTCGACACCGCCCTTCTCATGGGCGCCGTCGATGCCGGGCTGGCAGTAGAACGCGTCGAAGCCGTAGTGGGAGCGGAACAGCACCCATCGTTCGTTCTCCTCGCGGAGCCGGTCGCCGCCGTGGATGACCTGCACCACGGCGGACGTGAGGTTGTCGTAGCGGATGTGGCGGGTGGGGATGCCGCCCAGGGCGTGTAAGGCCTCGATGTGGCCCTCGAGGAAGGCTTCCTGCCCGCCGGTCGGGTAGACGCGGTGGATCGCCTTGCCCGAGTGGGACAGGCGGTAGACGAACATGTGGCACTTGGTCTTGACGCCGTCGAGGATCACATACACCTCGCCGAAGTCGACCTCGGCCTCCGCGCCGGGGGCGTGGTCCTGCGGCACCATCGCCTCCACCCGCCGCCCGGCCTCCAGCTCGATCTGCGCCCGCCGGGTCCTGACATAGTCCCGCACCGTCGAGTAGGACAGGTCCGTGGCACCGTGCTCGTCACGCAACCTGGCCAGGATCCTCGTGGCGGTGTGGCGCTGCTTGCGCGGGGCGGTCAGGTCGTAGAGCAGCATCTGGTCGATCGCCGGCTTGTACGGGTCCAGACGTGGTGCGGACCGTACCGGGGTCTTGCGGGGCGGGGGTTCGGCTGCCGCGAGGGCCTGGCGAATGGTGCGGCGGTGCACCCCGTGCTTGCGCGCGAGTTCGCGGATGGACAGGCCATCGACTCGCGCGTCGTGGCGGATGTCGGCAAACAGTTGCACTCGTGACCCCATCTCGGCCTCCTCGCCTCACACCAGTGGATGGGGACCAGCGTGGGGAGGGGCGGGGCCAATTCAGACCGTCAACACCCCGGCAGGCTGCACGTGGGGCCGATTCAGGCCGTCACAACGGGGCCAAACCAAGCTGTCACAACCACCTCGGGGGCACCGTGCAGAAGATGACCTTCCGCGAGTCCGGCATGGAGGTCGACGGCATCATGCACGCCGCTCTCGAGACCCCGGCCGGGTTCCACATCTTCGCCAGCGACTCCGTCGAGGGCATGTACCCCTACCAGCCCGGCACCAACGTGCAGATCAGCCTGTCGGGTCGCGACGTCGACGCACTGCGCGGCTACTGGAACGCGCTCGCCGAGGGCGGCGAGATCCTCGTTCCGCTCGAGGCCCAGATGTGGGGCGACGAATACGGCATGCTCGCCGACCGCTTCGGCATCCGCTGGCACGTCAACATCGGCATCGCGGAGTAGGGACGAACCCGGCGTACTATTAGTGACGAGTCACTTAACGTCGTCGGTAGGAACACACCATGGAAGCAACGACCCGTATGCCCGCCGCGTTCGTCGGGCACGGCAGCCCCATGAACGCGCTCGAGGTCAACCGGTACACGAGCGCCTGGCGTGAGTTCGGCGCTTCGGTGCCCCGCCCGCGCGCGATCCTCGTGGTGAGTGCGCACTGGTTCGTCAACGCGACGGCGGTCACGGCGATGCCGCGTCCGCGCACCATCCACGATTTCTACGGCTTTCCGCAGGACCTGTTCGACATCGAGTACCCCGCCCCGGGCCTGCCCGAGTTGGCCGACGAGATCGCGGAGATCGCGAAGCCGACCTGGGTGGGTGCCGACCTCGATAGCTGGGGCATCGACCACGGCACCTGGTCGGTGCTGGTCCACGCCTTTCCTGATGCGTCGATCCCCGTGGTGCAGTTGAGCATCGATGCCGACAAGCCGGCGGAGTACCACCTCGAACTCGGCGCCAAGCTCGCCCGCCTGCGCGACTCGGGAGTCCTGATCATGACCAGCGGCAACATCGTGCACAACCTGCGCGCCGTCGACTGGTCGCTCACCGAGGACGGGTTCGACTGGGCTCAGCGCTTCGACGAGTCGGCGCGCGAACTCCTGCTCGGCTCCGACCCGTCCGGCGTCCTGTCCCTCGACGGACACCGCGACTACCGCAACGCCGTGCCCACGCCCGACCACTTCATCCCGATGCTCTACCTCGCGGGTGTGGCCTCGGCCGACGAGCGCAAGGACACCGAGATCCTCGTCGACGGCTACTCCTACGGGGCGCTGTCGATGACGTCCTACACGGTCGGCATGCCGCGACTCGACACCCCGGAGACCGGTGGGGTCTCCGAGAAGACCTCCGCGGACGCCCCGGCGGAGTCCACCAACCTCTGAGTCTGAGACTGAGACTGAGACTGTGTCAGATCAGAGTCGGCGGCGGCAGTCGCAGCGACCGGTGCTCGGCAGCATCGTGAAGCAGTCCGGGCAGATCGGCGGGATCGGTTCGCCCTGCTTGACGGGCGGCTCCGCCGCGGCCTTGGACCCGGCCTTCTTCTTGGGTGCGGCCTTGGCCTTCGGCGCAGATGTGCGGTGCGAGGCCGCGTGCAGGGTGGGCGGCGGCGGGGGAGGAGTCTCCTCCGGCATCAGGTCGGCGATGCCGAACCGCTCCGCGAGTTCGAGCGCGAGCGGCAGCGCCTGCCACAACGCGCCGTGACGCTGCCGAAAGCGGGTGCGCTCGCCGGAACGCCAGCTGCCGATCACGGCACTCGGGCCGCCCGGGGAGCGGAAGTGCTCCCACACGCCCGGGTTACGCCGCACGACGCACATGTCTGCACCGTCGCGCAGCAGGATGGCCGAGGCGCCGTCGCGGCCTTCGGCGAGGATCGCGACCGAGTTCGTCTCGGTCAGCAGCGGCACTGCGCCCATGACGACGTCCCCGGTGGGGATCACGACACGGACAGCATGCTCGCCCAGGACCTCGTACGTCAGGCCGCGGCGGTCCAGCTCGGCGACGACGTCGACCGGGCCGCTCGACCCCTCAACAGACCCGGCGGTCTCGTTCTCGGGGTGATCAGGGACGTGTTCGGTGCTCTCGGATTCGGTGCTCGTCTCCACGTGCGCCTCCCTCATCGGTCGTGTCTCACCTCGGTACGGCCGGATGGCCGTGCGCCGTCGGCCACCCTACTGCCCCGCCGGGTAGTCGGCCCGACGGTTTCGCGGACGGCAGGTGACGGGCCGCCCAACGCGAGTGAGTCGCCCTACAGGAGGCGGACACCGGCGGGCAGTGTGCCGCGCAACGGGGTCTTGGTGAGGCCGCGCAGTGTCGTGTCGGTGACGTCGGGGTCGACGTACCGCGCCAGGCTGCCGTTCTTGCCGCGGACGAGCCAGGCATCCGACGCGCCGTCCTGCCAGCACTGGTCGGTGACGAAATCGGTGAGACCGGAGAAGCCCGAGCGGGCGAGGATGCGCAGCGTGACCCGGCCGGTGCGGGCTGCCTCGACGCGCACGAATCGGCCCGACGAGGTGATGCCGACGAGGTGGTCGGAGACGGGCGTATTCGCCTCGTGGGTGTAGCCCGAGAAGCGCAGCGCCACGTAGTCGCGATATCCGGTGCCGAGAGTCTTGCGGGCACCCACGCCGGGGATTCCCTTGGCGTTCCACGAGATCGGCATGCGCACGAGTCCACCGCCGGTGGTGATGCCGTACATGACGCGGGTCGCGGTCGATGCCGCGTCGGGGCGCCCGGTGGGTGCCGCGCCGACGATGGCGCGCAGCCCCTTCCACGGGCCGCGGATCTTGGTCTTGGACAGCAACATTCCGTTGTCGGCCTGACGCACGAAGTATGCCGAGCCGGCGCGGTCGATCACCATGTATCCCGACGGCGACGACAACTTCTGCCCGGCCACGGTGTGGCTGGTGCGCGGGGCACGGAGCCACGCTGCTGAGGTCGCCTGGGTGCCGAGGTCGATGTCGGAGGCGTAGGTGCGGGCTCCGGCCATCGTCGTGACGAAGCCGAGTCCCTTGCCCTGCGTCGCCAACGCGGCCGGGCATTCGCGGGCTCCCGCGCCGTAGAAGTCCACGGCCTGGGCACTCGGCGCGGTGGTGGCATCGGCCAGGCCGATGCTGCCGACGGCCAGCAGCGCCGAGACCATCACGGCAGCCGTACGGGTCGAGAACGTCATGGAGTCTCCGCTTCGTGCGCCGGCGTTTGTGTCTGCTTCCCATCGACATCGCTTGCCCCGGCCTGACGAGGCAGCGCAGGCTGGTGTCGCTCGGAACGATCGGATCGCCCCGGTTTCTCGCGCAGCATCGATCCCGACCGATGGGAGGAGCATGGGCCCGGACGACATGCGCGTGCTGCACCCGGGATGGGATCCCCGGCGCAAGATGCGCGACCGCCGACGCCGGCCACGGTGGCCGATGCTCCTCGTGCTCACGCTCGTCCTCGTGACCATGACGACGTGTTCCCTGCTCCGCGCCGTGCCCGAGCCGCCGCCGAACCTGCCCGCGTTTCCGGCCGATCAACTCACGGATCCGCCGCGCCTCAGCCCGGCCCCGTCGGCGCCTCTGCCGGTGTGGAACGAAGGCAGCGCCCAGGTGCATCCGAGGACTCTGCCCACCGCGCCCGCCCGGCTCGCGACATCCGCAGACGACCAGCGCGAATGCGGCATCGACGACCTCTCGCTCGCCAACCACGGGTGGGACGCCGCGACCGGCAACACCGCCACGGCGATCACCGCGACCAACGTCACCGATCAGCCGTGCCTGCTGGGCGGCTGGCCGCAACTCAAGCTCGGTACGACCACGCCCACGCCGTTGACCTTCGCCCGGGTGTCCCGCGACGCTGCAGGGCAGTCGGCGCCCCCGGCTCGTCTCGTCCTCGCGCCGGGACAGGGTGCCACCACCTCGCTCTGGTGGCGGGGCTACCGCAACGCCGCCGACCAGCGCACTCCGCAGCGACTCATCCTGCGGTTCGGCTCCGGAGACTGGCGCGAGATCCCCCTCGATGCAGGCGCTGGGCCCGCGCCCTTCGATGTCATCGCCGGTGCCGAGATCGAGATCGGCTCGTGGCTGCCTGCCGCCGTGGGTGCTGCCGCAGAAACGACAGCGGGTGGCGCCGTCTGAGACGGCACCACCTGCGAATCGCTATGTTCGGCGGCAGGACTCGGACGAACAGAATGCTGCGACCTACTCCAGGAAGAGGTCGATCATGAGCTCTTCTTCGACGCCGCCGTAGCCCGACAGGTCGGTGACACCGGCGCCGCGCAGCACGTCGTCGTCGATGAAGAAGTTGCCCGTGCAGGTGCGCGAGTCGCTCGTGAGGATGACGTGCGCGGCGTCCGCGACGATCTCCGGTGTGCGGCTGCGGCGCATCGTATCGTCGCCGCCCAGCAGGTTCTGCACGGCTGCCGTGGCGATGGTCGTGCGGGGCCACAGGCTGTTGGCCGCGATGCCGGCGTCCTTGAGCTCCTCGGCCAGGCCGAGGGTCACGAGGCTCATGCCGTACTTGGCGATCGTGTAGCCGAGGTGACCGCCGGCCCACTTGGGCTGCAGGTCGATCGGCGGCGACAGCGTGAGGATGTGCGCGTTCTCGGCCGCCTCCAGGTGGGGGATGGCCGTTTTGGCCAGCAGGAACGACCCGCGGCAGTTGATGGACTGCATGAGGTCGAACTTCTTCATCGACAGCGCCCGGGTGGGGGAGAGGTCGATGGCGCTCGCGTTGTTGACGACGATGTCGATGCCACCGAACGTCTCGACGGTCTTGGCCACGGCAGCAGCGACGGACTCCTCGTCGCGCACATCACCGAGGATCGGCAGCGCCGTGCCGCCGGCAGCCTCGATCGCGGCGGCAGCGGTGTGGATCGTGCCCTCCAGGCGCGGGTGCGGCTGGTCGGTCTTGGCGAGGATGGCGACGTTGGCACCGTCGCGGGCGGCCCGCTCGGCGATGGCGAGCCCGATGCCGCGGCTACCGCCGGACATGAGGATCGTCTTGCCGGCCAGAGTCGTGTCGTTCATGTGTTCTCCTTCGTCGACGCGTTGCCCACCAGAACACCACGACAGGCGCTACCAGCGGGAGCACCTGCGGTGGTGCCGCCCATCACACCTGCAGCCACGTGCCGGGTCCGGCGCTGCCGACCGGGTACTCCTCCATCGGCACCTCGTCGGCCTGCCAGGCGGCGAGCACGGGATCGACGATGCGCCAGCACTCCTCGGCGACGTCGCCGCGCACCGAGAGCAGCGGATCCCCGTCGATGATGAACGACAGGATTTCGCCGTAGGGGCGCATGTCGCTGTTGCCGAGCTCGGCCTGCAGGTCGACGGTGGAGAAGTCGAACGCGCCCTCGGCGCCGGTGGTCGCCATCGTCAGGCTGAGGGTCTCGGGGTTCATGCCGAGGCGCAGCACGTCGGGGGCGGGATCGTCGACGAAGCCGACGGGAACGTGCGCCACCGGTCGAAAGCGCACGATGATCTCGCGCCGTCCGCCGAGGGCCTTGCCGCTGCGCAGGGTGACGGGCACGCCCCTCCAGCGAGTGTTGACCATTTCGAGGGTGATCTCGGCGAGGGTCTCGGTGCCGCGGCTCGCGTCGACACCCTCCTCGTCGACGTAGGAGGGGATGTTGCGCCCCTCGACCTCACCGGAGGTGTACCGCGCCCGCCGCGAGGCCGTGACGGGGTCGCCGCCCCACAACTGGGTCGCGCGCAGGGCGTGTCCGATGAGGTCGCGCAGCTCGACGGCGTCGATGCGGGCCGGGGCCTCCATCATCAGCATGGCCATGACCAGCAGGAGGTGGCTCTGGATCATGTCGCGCAGCGCGCCGGCCTTGTCGTAGTACCCGGCGCGGCCTTCTAGGGCGAGCTGCTCGTCGTAGACGATCTCGATCGACTCGATGTTGTCGGCGCTCCACACCCGCGAGAGCACCCGGTTGCCGAAGCGCAGACCCACGAGGTTGAGCACGGTGGCGCGGCCGAGAAAGTGGTCGACGCGAAAGATCTGCTCCTCCCGCACGAACGAGGTGAGTAACCGGTTGAACGTGTGCGCCGACTCGTGGCTCTCACCGAACGGCTTCTCCAGCGCGAGCCGGATCCCCTCGGGCATCTCCAACTGCGACAGCGCAGTGCAGGCCATGATCGTCACGGCCGGCGGCAGCGCGAAGTAGAGGACCGTCGGCTGATCCGCGGGCAGCGACTCGAGGAACGTCTTCACCGCCGCGACGTCGGTGACGTCGAAATCGGTGTACCGCGTCGAGGCGATGAGCTCCTCGGCCGCGCCCGCGGGGCACGCCTGGATGTCGAGCGCCGTGCGCACCCGCTGCTTCCACTCGTCGTTGCTGAGCGGCACGGCGGCGGCGCCCACGAGGTCGACGTGCAGGTCAGGACGCGTGGCGAGCAGTGTGCCCAACCCGGGCAGGAGCAGCCGCGAGGTCAGGTCGCCCGAGGCGCCGAGGATCGCGAGGGTGACCGCGTGCGGCATGATTCGCTCCGTTTCGTGGTGGGAGAGGCAAGGCGGGCGTTCGCAGCATGACGATTCCGCCCCACAAGCCACCCAGGCTAACCTGGAGATTTCACGGTGTGAGTAGCCCCTGAACGCGAGAAGTGCCCTTGACCTGCGAGGATGTCGCTTACGACGGCGAACATCCACAGGACCGGAAGGGCACTTCTCAGGTGAGTAAGTGTAGCGGGCTGTACCCCCATGTCCGAGTCGACGCCGCGAAGGTACCCGCGCTCGCTCAAGCCGGCGGGGTGTTGCTGACGCGCACGGCCCGCGTCAGCGGGCTGGACGCCGCGTTGAGTGAGGCCCTGGCGCCGTGGCGTAAGCCGCTGGCCAGGCACGATCCCGCCAAGGTTCTGCTGGATCTGGCGATCGCGGTGGCGTTGGGTGGGGACGACTGCTCGGATGCGAACCTGCTGCGCGCCGAACCCGGCCTTTACGGGCCCGTCGCCTCCGACGCGACGATCTCGCGCACCATCGCAGCCCTGGCAGTCGACGTGGGCAAGGTCGAGAAAGCCGTTGCTTCGGCGCGGGCCTGCGCACGGGACCACGCGTGGAATCAGGCCGCCGCGCACGCACCCAACCACGCGGTCAGCGCCGACAAACCCCTGGTCCTCGACCTGGATGCCACCCTGATCACGGCCCACTCCGACAAAGAGAACGCGGCACCGACCTTCAAGAGGGGC
Source organism: Mobilicoccus sp. (assembly GCA_032100225.1). Lineage (GTDB taxonomy): Bacteria > Actinomycetota > Actinomycetes > Actinomycetales > Dermatophilaceae > Mobilicoccus. Next base: position 4,727 of record DAMDJY010000029.1, on the reverse strand, counting down.
TACGGTTTCCACCCACGGGTGCGTTCCTCGACCATGGCGCCGAGGGCACCGGTGAACCCTTGGCGATGCTGCTGCGTCCCGGCAACGCCGGCTCGAACACCGCCGCAGACCACGAGCAGGTGGTCAAGGACGCGTTGAAGAACGTGCCCGGCCTCAACCCCGCCCGGCCCGGCAAGAAGGTCCTGATCCGTACCGACGGCGCGGGCGGTACCAAAGAGCTCCTGCACTTCCTGCACCGGCGAGGTCTGTCGTTCCCCCGCAAGCGGGAGGTGCCCCCATCGATCGGGTGGACACTGCCGGCGAACACCCCTGCCCTGTACCGACTCGTTCCCGAGGACGTGTGCCAGCCTGCGTACAACGGCGACGGTGCCGTACGTGAAGGCGCCGACGTGGCCGAGTTCACCGACCTGGTGGGGTTGAAGGGCTACCCGCCGGGGATGCGCGTGATCGTCCGGCGGGAACGGCCCCACCCCGGCGCGCAGCTACGGTTCGATGACGTCGGCGGCTACCGGCTGACCGCGTTCGTCACCAACACCGGCCGCGGACAGCTCGCTGACCTGGAACTTCGCCACCGCCCCCGTGCCCGCTGCGAGGACCGCATCCGCATCGCCAAAGACACCGGGCTCCAGTCGCTTCCGTTGCAGGGCTTGGACCAGAACCGCCTCTGGTTGCTGATCGTGCAACTCGCGAACGACCTGCTCGCGTGGATGGCCATGCTGGCCTTCACCAGCGCCGATGCCCGCCGCTGGGAACCCAAGACACTCCGCACGCGGGTCGTCACCACCGCCGCGACACTGGTCCGCACCGCCCGCCGGAAGATTCTGCACGTGAAGAACACCGGCCCCTGGACGAGCCTGATCACCACCGGCTGGAACTCCCTGGCCACCTTGTCACCACCCTAACCAGGGCAGCAACCCGTCCCGGCGAACCCAGCAAACACCTCGTGCGTGGAACACGACGCCCCATCGGAGTCGACATCCGAAGGACTGTCGTACCCACCCGCGAGAATTTTCCCCGAAAACGCGGCAACGGCGCCGGCTACGCCGACGCCGTCACCTCATGAAACATCCGGGCTAAGGGGCGTAAGCCAGTCCCGGCACGGGCTAGACCCGGAAGTGGACAACCGTTGCACGGAGATCCTCTGAGCGCTGCGCAAGGTTCTGGATGCTTGACGCCATCTCATCAGCAACACCCGAGGACGTCTTGGCGTCGGCAGCACTACGCTGCACGCTGTCCGCGATACGCCCGGATCCGCTGGCAGCCTCTTGGATATTGCGTCCCATTTCGTTGGTCGTGGCAGTTTGCTCCTCGACGGCGCTCGCAATGGTGCTCTGAGAGTCGTTGATCTGGGCGATGATCGAGGAGATTTCCGAGATCGCGGCGACTGCGGCCTGCGTGTCGAGTTGGATAGCTGCGACCCGGCGACCGATATCCTCTGTGGCCTTCGACGTTTCCTGGGCGAGATCCCTGACCTCGTTGGCGACAACGGCGAAGCCCTTGCCGGCGTCGCCGGCGCGGGCCGCCTCGATGGTTGCATTCAATGCGAGGAGGTTGGTCTGCTCGGCGATGCTCGTCATCGCCTTGACCACCTCTCCGATCTCACTGGAGCTGGTTCCGAGCATAGCCACGGTGGCGTTGGTCGTGTCGGCGACATGCACGGCCTGGGATGCCACATGAGCGGCATCGTTGGTGGACTGGGCGATCTCGCGGATAGAGGCGGACATTTCTTCAGTCCCGGCTATCACGGTCTGGACATTGCGTGAGACGTCTTCGGCATCGCCGGCCGTGTGACTCAATGCTGTCGAACTGTCCGCAGAGCGCGTGCCGATCTGAGACGCCTGACGCGTCATGTCCTGCGCCTCAACCGCGACGGAGTCTGCCGCTTGCTTGACCTGCGAGATGATGCGCAGCATCGAGTGCCGCGACTCTTCGAGTGCCTGGGCCGTGTCGCCGACCTCGTCGCGCGTCATGATGACCGCCGGCACGGTCAGGTCGTCGTCGGCCATGGCGCGCAAGGAGTCTCGAACCGACAGGAGGGAGCGTTGGATGGGCCGGGCAACCCGCTGAGCGACGATGAGGATCAGGACGGCGAGTATTGCGGTGGCGATGACGACGATCCAGATCGTCCTGGCAATTCGCGCTTCCACTGATTGTCCGATGGCAGCCGCGCGCTTTTCGAGCGAGGACGCCAGCGCGGTGCTCGCATCATCGATCTCACCATAGGCCTCGCTACTGACTCCGCCGTTGATGGAGGCAATGGCCTTGGCCAGGTCCGGCGCCTTCCCGGTGGACATGAGCCGACGGGCTTCGGCGTCTGCGGCGAAGAAGGCTTCGTAAGCGGCTTCGACGCGGGTGAGATGTTGAGACTCTTCGGGCGTCAGCTGCTGCCGTGGGAAGTCTTTAAGTTGAGAGTCGAGTTCGGATCTTGCCTTGTCGTACCCCTGAACGTTGTAGGCATCGGCGCCCGAGAGGGCTTTCGGTCCGTCCCGGTAGGCGTCGCCGAGTACACCGAGCTGCCAGCCGGAGAGGTCCAACTTGCGCAGCTCCAATCCCACAGCGGCGTCCTTGGCGGCGGCGATGTCGGCGCGCCTTGCGCTCTCGCCACTGACCCCGAGAAGGTTCAGGACGGCGATGGCTCCGATGAGGAGGCGCCGAGTAGGCCGACGAGGCCGACCGACACCACTTTCGCAAAGATGCCGGGGGATCGTCTGGACGTTGTTGTTGCGCTGTCTGCAGGCATGGCTGGTCTCCGTGCACGTGGTCGACGCACGCCCTGTACGTCGTGCTTCCTCACGGCACCGAACCCGCGTCGTGGTACCGGCCCATTCGGCAGAATTGCGATCTACCTGAGGGCCCTCCCCTGATTCGGAGCACCTGTCTTGAACGTCCGTCCATGTCACGTCCTACCTGTATACGTCCTCCACCCCCCGCAGAGAAGGGGATAGGGATACAAGATTGCCAGCACGCGCGAACGGGGCCGGTGCGCAGGGCACCGACCCCGTTTGGGTCGCTCGTCGTTCGCGGCGCGGCGCGCGCGCCGAGGCGGTCAGGCGGATCGAGGCGTGAACCGCTCCCACACGCGGTGGGATCCGAGCAGCTTCGCGAGCTGCGCGATCGCGGCGTCTGCCTTCTTCTCGGCGACGACACCGACGGCGTCGGCGGAGACGCCAGCAGCAGCCAGGGCCACCTCGCCCTCGGGGAGGTAGGCGATGGCCTTGCAGTGGCGGTACATCTCGCCCAGCAGGATCGCAAGGCGCGGGTCGACGGCGTTGTTCGGGATGCCCGAGGGGTCGCCGGCCTTGGCGTCGACGACCGGGTTGGCGTCGGCCGCCGGAGCGATGGCCGAGACCAGCAGGGCCGCGTCGAACTCGATGGATCGCGTGGTGAGCAGCGTGCGCTGGATCTCCACATCCTTGCCACCGAGGAATCCGCCGTGTCCAGCGAGGACGAACGGCATCATGCCGGCCTTCTCGACGGCCTTGACGGCGTCCTTGACGGCGCTGATGTCGGCGTCGTCGTCGGCCACGATGGCGACCTTGCGGCCGTCGACCGGGTAGGACTCCGGACGGATCTGCGAGACGGCCGGGCTGGGCTGCGCGGCCGGCACGTCGGCGACCGAGGGGGCCGGGACGGGCAGACCGAGGCCGGTGGCGACCGTCTTGGCGAGGTCGGCGTCGATCGAGGCGAGGTGCGCGAGCTGACGCTCACGAACCGGGGTCTCGTAGCACTTGCCGAGCTCAAACGCGTACGCCGAGGCCACGTGGTCCTGCTCGACCGGGGTCAGGCTTGAGAAGAACAAGCGGGCCTGGCTGAAGTGGTCGTCGAAGCTGGCCGCGTGCGCACGCTCCTTGATGCCCTCCACAGGGGTGGGCACCTCGATGAAAGGGCGTTCCCGCACGGGGGTGGGCGTCGGGTTGCCCGCATCCAGGGAGTTGGGGCTGTACGGCGCCACGCCGGTGTGCACGGCGTGCTGGTGGAACCCGTCACGCAGCATGTCGTTGACGGGCGCGTGCGGCCGGTTGATCGGTAGCTGAGCGAAGTTGGGCCCGCCCAGGCGCGTGATCTGAGTGTCGATGTAGCTGAACAGACGGGCCTGCAGCAGCGAGTCGTTGGTCACGTCGATGCCGGGCACGAGGTGGCCGGGGTTGAACATGATCTGCTCTGTCTCGGCGAAGTAGTTCGTCGGGTTGGCGTTGAGAGTCATCTTGCCGACGGGCTGCACGGGGCACAGCTCCTCGGGCACGAACTTCGTGGGGTCGAGCAGGTCGATCCCCTCGAACATCTCGTCCTCGGTGTCGGGCATGACCTGCACACCGAGCTCCCACGATGGGAACGCGCCGGCCTCGATGGCGTCGGCCAGGTCGCGGCGGTGGAAGTCGGGGTCGGCGCCCTGCGTGAGCTGGGCCTCCTCCCACACCTGCGAGTGGATGCCGGCGACGGGCTTCCAGTGCCACTTGACCAGGCTGGTCTGGCCTTCGGCATTGGTGAGACGGAAGGTGTGGACGCCGAAGCCCTCCATCATGCGGTACGAGAGCGGTATGCCGCGGTCGCTCATGTTCCACATCGTGTGGGCCTGAGCCTCGGTGTGCAGCGAGACGAAGTCCCAGAACGTGTCGTGCGCACTCTGGGCCTGCGGGATCTCACGGTCCGGGTGGGGCTTGACGCTGTGCACGACGTCGGGGAACTTGATGCCGTCCTGGATGAAGAAGACGGGGATGTTGTTGCCG
>DAMDJY010000028.1:6807-24450 GCA_032100225.1 Mobilicoccus sp. | reverse complement strand
ACATGTTCAGCCAGGGCATCGACCCGCAGATCGACTTCTCAGACATCGACGAGGTCCGCCGCACCGTCGAGCACTGCAACCAGCTGCCCGTGCACGAGCGCCACCCCTACGGCGGCGACCTCGTGTTCACGGCCTTCTCCGGCTCCCACCAGGACGCCATCAAGAAGGGCTTCGACGACATGGACCGCCAGAGCAAGGAGACAGGCAAGTCCGTCGACGAACTCGTCTGGGGCGTGCCGTACCTGCCCATCGACCCGCACGACCTGGGCCGCAGCTACGAGGCCGTCGTTCGCGTCAACAGCCAGTCCGGCAAGGGTGGCGTCGCTTACCTGATGCGGAGCGAGCACAACCTGGATCTGCCGCGCCGGATGCAGATCGAACTCTCCGGAGTCGTGCAGCGTCGCACCGACACCGAGGGTGGCGAGATGTCGGCCGCAGCCCTGTGGGACGTGTTCTCCGACGAGTATCTCCCCGGAACCGGCGAGGGCGACCGCGCCTGGGGCCGATTCGCGCCAGTGTCCAGCCGCACGACCTCCGATGCGGACGGACGTGACCACGTCGAAGCCGTCGTCCTCGACCGTGGACGCGAGGTCACGATCGACGGACACGGCAACGGCCCGATCGCCGCGTTCGTCGACGGTCTCGCCCAGTACGGCGTCGACGTGCGGGTCCTCGACTACGCCGAGCACGCTCTCAGCGCCGGTGGCGACGCCCGCGCCGCGTCGTACGTGGAGTGCGCCGTCGGTGACCGCATCCTCTGGGGTGTCGGTCTGCACAACTCGATCGTCAACGCCTCGTTCATGGCGATCCTCTCGGCAGTCAACCGTGCCGACCGCGACGCTGCCGACGCGGCCCCCGCCGAGGGCCAGATGATCAGCCGTCCCGGCGGCGGTCCCTGAGTCAGACGACGTCTGGGCTGGTCGGCCACTGAGCCGGTCGGCCACTGGGCCGATCGACCACTGAGCCGGTCGCTCGAACGCGTGCCCCGTCCGGAGAAGTTCCGGGCGGGGCACGCGTCTGTTCGGCGGGTCACAACGCGGAGTGCCGATCGCTCCGCGCGTCGGACGCTCCGGAACGTCGCCGATCAGGAGCGCTGCACGAGTCGGCGCGGCATCGTCACGGCGGCGACGGCTGCAACACCGCAGAGGACAGCGGTGAGGATCCAGCCCCAGTCGTAGGAGCCGGTGGACTCCCGAATGGTGCCCGAGACGCTCGCCCCGATGCCGGCGCCGATCATGTGCGAGGCGTAGATCCAGCCGAAGACGACACCGGACCGGTCGAGCCCGAAACGGGCCCGGCACAGCTCGACGGTGGGCGGCACGGTGGCGGTCCAGTCGAGCCCGTAGAAGACGACGAACACCCAGAGGGGAACGTCCGTCGTCGGGCCAAAGAGGTCGTTGACGAACAGCAGGGAGAGGCCGCGGGTCGCGTAGTACAGCGCAAGGAGGATGCGCGGGTCGTAGCGGTCGGTCAACCAGCCGGAGACCATTGTCCCGACGATGTCGAAGATCCCGATGACCGCGATGATCGACGCGGCCGTGCCGGTGGGCATCGCATGGTCGTGCGCGGCGGGGATGAGGTGGGTGACGACGATGCCGTTGGTCGACCAGCCACAGACGAAGAATGTCAGAGCCAGGGCCCAGAACGTCCACGACCGGGATCCGTCGAGCAGTGCCCGGATGGCGGTGTGCAGTGGGGACCGACCGGGGGAGTCGCCCTCGACGATGGGTGCGTCGCCTGTGTGCCCGTAGGGAAAGACGCCGACGTGGCTGGGCCGATCGCGCAGGACCACGGCGCACAGCACACCCGTGAGCAGGGAGGCGGCGCCGACGGTGAGCGCGGCCATCCGCCAGCCGCCGTGCATGACCTCGGCCGCGATGACGGGGACGAACAGCACCTGACCGGCGGCCGTCGCGGCAGAGAAGGCGCCGGTCACGAGGCCGCGGTGCGTCACGAACCAGCGGTTGGCGACGATCGTGCCGAAGGTGAGCGCCATGGTGCCGGTGGCGACGCCGATGACGAGACCCCACAGCACGTAGAGGTGCCACGGGTCGGTCATCAGGCACGTCGCTGCGCTGGCCAGCCCGACGATGACGAGCGAGATCGAGACCGTGCGCCGCACGCCCCAGCTCTCCATCATGGCCGCGGTCAACGGCGCGGCGATGCCGTAGACGACGAGGTTGAGGCTCGCCGCGCCGGAGGTCACCGCGCGCGACCAGCCGAACTCCGCCTCCAGGGGTTGCATGAGCACCCCGACTGTCGAGCGGAACCCGGCAGCCGCGAACAGCGCGAGGATCGTGACGACGGCCACCGGCCAGGCCGGATGCACACTGCGGGAGCCCGACTCGGACATGCGGCACAAGATACGACCGCCATCCCACATGTCGGTCACGGAGTCCGAGGGGTGATCCTGGCGCAGGGATGGGGCTCAGTACAGGGGGGTGTGAGTGCACGTGGGTGTGCGGGTGTCGGTGGACATCAGCGCACGTCGTGGGGGCGGAACTGCACGCTGATGCGCGGGCCGACGGCGCCGGAGATTTTCGGGATCGCGTGGTGCCAGGTGCGTTGGCACGAGGCGCCCATCACCACGAGATCGCCATGACCGACGAGCAGACGCAGGCTCCCGCCGCGATGTTCGGCCTTCGCCCGGTCCGAGGCGGGCCGCAGGAGCAGAGGGCGCGGTGCGCCGAGAGAGACGATCGCGACCATCGTGTCGTAGGTCGCCGATCGGCCGAAGTTGTCGCCGTGCCAGGCCACCGAGTCGTTGCCGTCGCGGTAGAGGCACATGCCAGCAGTCGTGAACGGCTCACCGAGTTCGGCCGCGTAGCGCGCACCGAGCGCCGCACGCGCCTCCTCCAGGACGGAGTGGGGGAGGACCTCGTTCTCGCTGTAGAAGCGGAGCAGGCGGGGTGTGTCGATGTCGCGGTCGTACATGCGGCGGCGTTCGGCCACCCACTCCACGGCATCGAGCAGGTGGGCGAACACGTCGTCGGCGCCGGTCACCCAGCCCGGACGCACATCGACCCACGCGCCGTCGGCCAGCGTCGTGCGCGTGGTGGCACCCAGTGGGCGTAGTCCGACGGTCTCGACGTCGTCGAGCAGTGATCCCTGCAGTCCGTACATGCGTTCGATTATGGCACAGGTGTACGACAGTCAGGAGGGCGCCGTGATCTGAATCCATCGGCGAGGCGAACCCTCTCGGGAAGAGCGGGAGGCTGCACGATGTTGAGTGACCGGGCGGACCACAGGGTCAGCCGTGTCCGGCTCTGTCGCCGACGACAGCGCGACGACTCGACAGCACGACGAAAGGTGTCCCCATGCTCGCAGCTCTGACCGGGGCGGGACTTTCGGCTGCCGCCGGGCTGAACGCCTATATCCCCTTCATCCTGGTGGCCCTCGTCGCCCGGTTCACCGACGTCATCACGTTGCCACCCGAGTTCGCCTGGATCTCGTCGTGGCCCGCCATCGCCGTGGCTGCGGTGCTGCTGCTCTCGGAGGTCGTGCTCGACAAGGTGGCACTGGTCGACCACATCAACGACGCCGTCGGCACCTTCGTGCGTCCGGCGACCGGTGGTCTCATCTTCGCCGCGACCGCCGCCGCGCAGAACTACGAGTCGTCCTCGTCGTTCATGGCGCAGAATCCGTGGGTCGGGGTGCTGCTCGGCATCATCACGGCCGGCATCGTGCACACGGGTAAGACCGTCGCCCGTCCCGTGGTCAACACGACGACGGCCGGCCTGGGCACCCCGGTGGTCTCCGCTGCTGAAGACGGTGCTGCTCTCGGCCTGTCCTTGCTCGCGATCTTCGTCCCGATCCTCGTCATCGTCGCCCTCATCGCCCTCCTGGCCGCGCTGTTGTGGATGTGGCAGCGAGTCCGCCGCTACCGCCGCGACCGAGTCGTCACCGACGGCTACGCCTGAGCGCGCCCATGCGAATCCCCGAAGAAGTAGCCGGAGACCGTCGGCGATCCGGCCATCGGCGGAGGCAGTGGATGGTCAATGCCCTCGCCGTCGTCGGAGCCATCGCTCTGGTGGCGGTGGTCGCGGGAGGCATCGGCATGTTCGTGGCGACACGGCCCGGCGAGGTGGCGACGCCCACTCCCACACCGACCCGGAGCGCAGGGGACACGCCCACGCCGAGCGCGCCCGCCACCTCACCCTCAGACCTTCAGACCGATGACGTGTGGTCGCCCGACCTCGACCTGGAGGCGGGACAGCTTGTCGCACAGGGCGTCGAGCTTCGTGATGTGCGTGCCCAAGGGGAGGGTGCTCGGACGCGCGATGACGGCTCCATGGAGTTCGAGCGTCTGGATGTCGATGCCGTCGTGCCCTTCGCCGTCGTGGAGCAGCAGGTGGGCAGAGGGTTGCGATTGTCGCCCGCCAGCGACGGGTTGGTGCGGGCCACGCTGCCGTTGTCTGTCTTCGGGCGCAGCTTCGACGTGGCAGCGGATGCGAGGGTGAGTCCCGAAGGGGATCGCATCGCCATCGAACCGGTGCGGGTCGTCGATGCAGGTTTTCTCGGGGACGTACTGGAGCAGATCCCCACCATCCGCCAGTCGATCCCGAACCTGCCCGACGGTCTCAAGGTCACCGCGATCGAGGTCGTCGAGGGCGGATTCCGGATCGACGCCACCGGCGAGAACGTCGTCGTCCAGCGGTGACGCCCCTCCTGGCAGACTGACCCGATGCCTCTCTATCGCGACGCCGCCATCGTGCTGCGGACCCAGAAGTTGGGGGAGGCCGACCGCATCATCACGCTGCTCATGCGGCGTCGGGGCCTCGTGCGGGCCGTGGGTAAAGGGGTGCGGCGCACCAAGAGCAAGTTCGGGGCGCGGCTCGAGCCGGGCATGATCATCGACGCCCAGTTGTACGAGGGGCGCAGCCTCGACACCGTCACGCAGGTGCACGTCCTCGCGCCCTATGGCGAGCAGGTCACGCACGACTACGTCGCGTGGACGGCCATGGCGGCGATGCTCGAGACCGCCGAGCGGCTCACCGAGGGGCAAGAGGGCGGGCCGGCGCAGTTCACGCTGCTGGCCGGTGCCCTCGCGAGTCTGGCTGCTGCGGAACATGATTCCGGCCTCGTGCTCGACGCCTACCTGTTGCGCGCCGTGGCGACCGCCGGGTGGGCGCCGAGTTTTCGCGACTGTGCACGGTGTGGCGAGGCCGGCCCGCATCGCGCCTTCAATCTCGCCTCCGGTGGCTGCGTCTGCCCGAGTTGCCGCACGCCGGGATCGGTCGCGCCCGCGCCCGCCACGTTCGTCCTCCTCGGTGCGCTGCTCGAAGGGGACTGGCACCTCGCGGACGCGAGCGAGTCCATGCACCGCCGCGAGGCCAGCGGACTCGTCGCCGCCTACCTCCAGTGGCACCTCGAGCGCGGCGTCCGGTCGCTGAGGCTGGTCGAGCGCAACTGATCGGCTCCGATCTGCAGGGGATACCCTCGTGCGGTGACCTACGAGGACCCGTTTCCGCACCCGTCCGGCGCGACCGTGCCCGTCCTCCCCAAGGGGCTGACGCCGCGACACGTCGCCATCGTCATGGACGGCAATGGGCGTTGGGCCAACGGGCGGGGGTTGCCGCGGACCAAGGGTCACGAGGCGGGGGAGGGCGCCCTGCTCGACGTCATCGCGGGCGCCATCGAGGCGGGGGTCACGCACCTGTCTGCCTACGCGTTTTCCACAGAAAACTGGAAGCGCTCGCCGGCCGAGGTGCGCTTTCTCATGGGCTTCAACCGTGACGTGATCCGCCGCCGCCGTGATCAGTTGAATTCCTGGGGCGTGCGGATGCGCTGGGTCGGGCGTCGGCCGCGGTTGTGGAAGTCGGCCATCGACGAGCTCGAGATCGCGCAGGAGCTGACCAAGAACAACACACGGCTCACCCTGTACTTCTGCGTCAACTACGGCGGGCGCGCCGAGATCGGCGACGCGGCACGAGCCATGGCCGAGGCCGTCGCTGCCGGTCGTCTCAAGCCAGGATCGGTCGACGAGCGCACCATCGCGCGGTTCATGCCGGAGCCCGACATGCCCGACGTGGACCTCTTCGTGCGCAGCTCCGGGGAGCAGCGCACCTCCAACTTCCTCCTCTGGCAGAGCGCCTATGCCGAGATGGTCTTTCTCGACACGCTGTGGCCCGATTTCGACCGCCGCCACCTCTGGCAGGCCATCGATATCTATGCGCAGCGCGATCGTCGCTACGGGGGAGCCGTCGATACCCCGAGTTCTGTGGCAGCGCCGCCGAGCTCGCCGTACCTCAAGACGTCCACGCAGTGAGATGCCATGCATGATTATGCATGGGCATGCATAAGGTGAGCACATGTCCAAGGTGCTCACAAGTCTTCCCTCAGGCGAGAAGGTCGGAATCGCGTTCTCCGGCGGTCTCGACACGTCCGTGGCCGTCGCGTGGATGCGCGAGAACGGCGCAATCCCGTGTACGTACACGGCAGATCTCGGCCAGGCCGACGAACCCGACATCGAGTCGGTTCCGGTTCGGGCCAAGGAGTACGGCGCGGAGATCTCGCGCCTGGTCGACTGCCGCCGCGCGCTCGTCGAGGAGGGGTTCGTCGCCCTGGCCTGCGGCGCGTTCCACCTGCGTTCCGGCGGCAAGACCTACTTCAACACCACCCCGCTGGGCCGTGCGGTCACCGGCACGCTGCTCATCCGGGCGATGATGGAGGACGACGTCCAGATCTGGGGCGACGGCTCCACGTTCAAGGGCAACGACATCGAGCGCTTCTACCGTTATGGCCTGCTCACCAACCCCAAGTTGCGCATCTACAAGCCGTGGCTCGACGAGGACTTCGTCGCCCAGCTCGGCGGCCGCTCCGAGATGAGCCAGTGGCTCTCCGAGCGTGACCTGCCCTACCGCGACAGCAAGGAGAAGGCGTACTCGACCGACGCCAACATCTGGGGCGCGACGCACGAGGCCAAGAAGCTCGAGCACCTCGACGCGGGCATCGAGCTTGTCGACCCGATCATGGGTGTGCCGTTCTGGGATCCGGCCGTCGAGATCGCCCCCGAAGAGGTCAGCGTCACGTTCGAGTACGGCCGTCCCGTCGCCATCAACGGCGTCCGCTACGAGCAGGATCCGGTTGCGCTGGTGCTGGAGGCCAACCGCATCGGTGGCCGTCACGGCCTCGGCATGGCCGACCAGATCGAGAACCGCATCATCGAGGCCAAGAGCCGCGGCATCTACGAGGCGCCGGGCATGATGCTCCTCTTCATCGCGTACGAGCGCCTGATCAACGCGATCCACAACGAGGACACCCTCGCCAACTACCACACCGAGGGTCGCCGCCTCGGCCGGCTGCTGTACGAAGGCCGCTGGCTGGAGCCGCAGGCGCTCATGGTGCGGGAGTCCCTGCAGCGGTGGGTCAGCACGTCCGTCTCCGGCACCGTCGTGCTGCGGCTGCGCCGCGGGGACGACTACTCGATCCTCGACACCCAGGGCGAGAACTTCAGCTACCACCCGGACAAGCTGTCGATGGAGCGCACTGAGGGTGCACCGTTCGGTCCCACCGATCGCATCGGCCAGCTCACCATGCGCAACCTCGACATCGCCGACTCGCGCAGCCGCCTCGAGCAGTACGTCGGGATGGGCATGCTCGGCACTGCCGGTGAGGAGCACCAGATCGGGCGGGCCAGCACCCACCTCGTCGGCGCCCTCGAGCCCGGCGGCGCCAAGGCGATCGCCACGGCCGTCCCCCCGTCGGAGGACACCGCGCTCGACTACGCCGCCATGGAGGCGGGCAACGACTGATTCACCCTTGGCATGACACGAGGCCGCCCGCGATCGTCGCGGGCGGCCTCGTGCTGTGTGGGGTGTGCTTTGCGGTAAGTGCGGCGTGGTGGGTGCCGACGTCGGGTCGAGGAGAGGGCTCAGCCCGCCGGGACGAGTCGCACGATCGAGAGGGCCAGGACGCAGGCAATGACGGAAAGTCGCATCATCCGCTCGACGGGCTGCAGATCGACCCACATGAGCGCGAGCATCCCGGCCATGACGAGGATCGCCGCGACGAGGAGTACTCCACCGACGGGACCGCCGAGCAGGAGCCCCACGACGATCATCGCGATGAGCACGATCGCGGTCGTCCGCGCAGGAATGCGGAACAGGCGGTTGACGAGGGTCTCACGGGTGGTCGGATCGGTCACGGGGCCACCCTATGCGGTGCCGGGCGCTGAGCCCGAGTCCGGTTTTCGATCTGGCGGGCGGGACTGGGAGAATGGTCGATCATGACCTCTGCAACCGCCACCGCCATCGCCCCGGGGGAGCCGTCCCGCGTCCTCCCCGAGGGGGCGGCCCAACCGGTTTCAGGCCCGACACTCGCACCCGTTCTGCCACCGCTGCAGCTGGGTCGCGTGACGATCCCGACCCCCGTCGTCCTCGCGCCGATGGCGGGCATCACCAACCGCGCGTTCCGCCGCTTGTGTCGCGAGTTCGGGGAGTCCGCGGGGGTCGGTGAAGCCGGCCGATGCCTCTACGTCAGCGAGATGATCACGTCCCGCGCCCTCGTCGAGCGGACTCCCGAGTCGATGCGTCTCATCACGCACGACCCCGAGGAGAACCCGCGCAGCGTGCAGCTGTACGGCGTCGACCCGGCGACCGTGCGCGCTGCGGTGCGCCTCCTCGTCAGTGAGGACCGCGCCGATCACATCGACCTCAACTTCGGCTGCCCGGTGCCCAAGGTCACCCGCAAGGGCGGCGGCTCGGCCCTGCCGTGGAAGACGGAACTGTTCCGCGGCATCGTCGCCGGAGCTGTCGCCGAGGCCGAGCCGTACGGGGTTCCCGTCACGGTCAAGATGCGCATGGGCATCGACCCCGACCACCTCACCTACCTCGATGCCGGTCGCATCGCCCGCGATTCGGGAGCGGCGTCGGTGGCGCTGCACGGCCGCACCGCGTCGCAGTCCTACTCCGGCACCGCCGATTGGGACGCGATCGCCCGCCTGCGCGAGGCGCTCCCCGACGTGCCGGTGCTCGGCAACGGCGACATCTGGTCGGCGGAGGACGCTCTGGCCATGGTGGCGCACACGGGCGTCGACGGCGTCGTCGTCGGACGTGGTTGCCTCGGACGCCCGTGGCTGTTCGCCGATCTCGTCTCGGCTTTCTCCGGGTCGGAGGCGCGCATGCGCCCCTCGCTCGGGCAGGTGGGCGCCACGCTGCGACGGCACGCCGAGTATCTGACCGAGTTCTACGACGGCGACGAGGGCCGGGCCTGCCGCGACATCCGCAAGCACATCGCCTGGTATCTCAAGGGATTCCCAGCAGGTCACGACATCCGGCACCGCCTGGCGCTGGTCGACACCCTCGCGGACGTCGACGACCTCGTGGGCTCGCTGCCCGCCGACGCGCCCTGGCCCGGAGCTCCCGCCGAGGGTCCGCGCGGTCGCGCCGGATCACCCCGCCAGGTGGCGCTTCCGGACGGATGGCTCGATACCCAGGAGCTGACGGGGGAGTCCGCCCGCATCGTGGCCCAGGCCGAACTGTCGGTCTCCGGCGGCTGATTGCCGCGCAAGCTGCCTCTACGGCGGAGCAAGACTGACGGAAGGCCGCCCCTCTGAACTCGAGATCAGTTCAGAGGGGCGGCCTCCTGCATGCCGGCGGCGGTGAATGCCGACCGTGGAGTGCTCAGTTCTGGTGGCTGTCCGCACCCACGGCGACGGGGCGGGAGGGGTCGCTGATCCAGTCGGACCACGAACCGATGTAGACCGGGGTGCCCTCGCCGAGGCCTGCGAGCGAGATGGCCAGCGAGACGTGCGAGGCCTGCACGCCGGAACCGCAGTAGGTCGCGACGGGCGTCTCGCCGTCGACGCCGGCGCTCTGGAGAACCTGACGCAACTCGTCGGGCGGCAAGAACCGGCCGAGGTCATCGGTCAGCGTTCGCGCCGGAAGGTTGACCGCGCCGGGGATGTGGCCCACGACGGGGTCGATGATCTCGTTCTCGCCGCGGTAACGATCGGCCGGGCGGCAGTCCAGCAGGAGCCCCTGCTCGGCGAACATGCGCGCCTCGTCGGCGTTGAGGACTCGCGTGTTGCCGCGTCGGACCGAGAAGTCGCCCTCTTCGACGAGGCGGATCCCCGACTCCAGCGGGTAACGGTGGGCGCGCCACTGCGCGAGGCCCCCGTCGAGGACCCGCACGTCGTACTTACCGAAGTGACGAAGCATCCACCAGCAGCGGGCGGCGGCCAGCGAGCCGCTGTCGTCGTAACAGACGACGGGGCGGTCGTTGTCGACGCCGCACTCGGCCATGTCGAGTTCGAAGTCGTCGACGGTGGGCATCGGGTGGCGACCACCGATGCCACCGGGACCGGACTCGCCGGCAAGGTCACGCTTGAGGTCGACGAAGACGGCACCGGGCAGGTGCGACTGCAGGTAGGCGTCGTAGCCGTCGTCGGAGCCGAGGGCCCACCGGACGTCGAGTAGGAGAGGGGCCTCGCCGGGTCGACTCCGGAGCAGCTCGTGGAGTCGACTCGGAGAGATGATGGGAGCAGGGCGGTCCATGAGGCGACCTTACGAGAGTGTCGGGCGTGATGACATGCGTGACCACCCGCGGTGGCGGGCAGGGTCGGTGCGTGGAGTGGCCTTGCACTCTACAGTGCAGGTGTGGCGGCATACGACGGCAGGGACCAGGCCAGGTGGCTGAGCGAGGACCCGGCGCGCAAGAACGCCCACCGATCCGACTTCGCGCGCGATCGGGCGCGGCTGCTCCATTCGTCGGCGCCGGTTGGCAGCCAAAACCCAAGTGGTGGAGCCGAGTAGCGACGATTTCGTCCGCAACCGCCTGACGCATTCGCTCGAGGTCGCGCAGATCGGGCGTGAACTCGGCGCCGCTCTCGGCTGTGACCCGGACCTCGTCGACACGGCCTGTCTGGCCCATGACCTGGGACACCCGCCGTTCGGGCACAACGGTGAGGCCGTGCTTGCGCACGCGTGTGCCGACATCGGGGGTTTCGAGGGCAACGCGCAGACCCTGCGCCTGCTGACCCGACTGGAGGCCAAACGCATCCGCGGTGACGGACGCTCCGTCGGGCTCAACCTGACCCGCGCCAGCCTGGACGCCGCGACCAAGTACCCGTGGCTCGAGAGCGAACGGGCCGCCGGGACCGCCAAGTACGGCGCCTACGAGGACGACCGCGATGCGTTCGTCTGGGTGCGCGAGGGTGCTCCGGGGCGGCGGCGTTGCCTGGAGGCGCAGGTCATGGACTGGGCCGACGACGTGGGCTACTCCGTCCACGATGTCGAGGATGCCGTGGCGGCAGGGCGACTGGACCTCAGGGTGTTGTCGGACTCGGCTGCCCTCGAGCCGGTCCTCGTTCTCGCCGTCGAGCTCTACGCTCGCGACCTCGCCGAGGCCGACCTCGCTGCTGCTGCAGCACGCCTCGTGGCGACGGGGTTGATGGTCGAACGACATGACGGAAGCCGCGCGTCCCTCGCTGCACTCAAGGACATGACGAGCTTTCTCATCGGACGGTTCGTGAGCGCTGCGGAGGAGGCGACCCGTGCCCGCTTCGGTGGCGGCGAACTCACTCGGTACGACGCCGACCTCGTCGTGCCGCAGGAGGCCAGGGCCGAGTGCGCGCTGTTCAAGGCTCTCGCAGCGCATTTCGTCATGTTCACGCCCGAACGCACAGAACTCCGTGAGGCCGAGCGCCGCATCATCGAGGACCTGCTGGCGGTCTACCGTGCCGACCCCGAGGCTCGTCTCGACCCGCTGCACCTGGCCGACTACTCCGCCGCCGGCGACGATGCGACACGCCTGCGGGCGATCGTCGACCAGATCGCGAGCCTCACCGACGTCCGCGCCCGCGTGCTGCACGAGCAGTGGTGCGGCTCAACCGCTTGATCCCTGGATGATCCCCGCTCGATCTCACGCCGCTCGCCCTGAGGTGCGCGGGTTCGCCTGGCGTCGTCCCCACCCAGGTGTCGCCGCTCCGCTCGTCCACCAGGCGTGGAGTCGACACGGCCGTCGGCTCGGCTGCACCTAGACTCGCGGGCATACGAAGGAGGCGAGCCGTGGCGGGACGCATCAAGGCCGAAGACGTCGAGGCCGTCAAGGACAAGGCGTCGATCGAGTCGGTGGTCGGCGAGCACGTGACTCTGACCCGTGCCGGGGCCGGTCGCCTCAAGGGGCTGTGCCCGTTCCACGACGAGAAGACGCCGTCCTTCACCGTGCGCCCCGCGGTGGGTCGCTGGCACTGCTTCGGCTGCAACGAGGGCGGGGACGTCATCTCGTTCGTACAGCGGATCGACCACCTGTCGTTCACCGAGTCCGTGGAGCGTCTCGCGGCGTCGGTCGGAATCACGTTGACGTATGAGGAGGGCGGTCCGCGCGAACCCGGAGCCGGGCGCCGGGGCCGCCTCGTCGAGGCCAACCGGGTGGCCGAGGAGTTCTACCACGACGCGCTGCTGCGATCGCGTGACGCTCGCGTCGGCCGCGACTTTCTCCGCGAGAGAGGCTTCGACAGCGCCGCCTCGGCGCGGTTCGGGGTCGGCTATGCGCCGCGAACGGGCGAGGAGTTGGTCCGGCACCTGCGAGCCAAGGGCTTCTCCGAGGAGGAGATCACGCTCGCCGGGCTCGGCGGCCGGGGGAGCCGTGGGCTGTACGACCGGTTCCGTGGCCGGTTGGTGTGGCCGATTCGCGACATCACGGGCGACACAGTGGGATTCGGCGCGCGACGGCTCTACGACGACGACCGCATCGCGGCCAAGTACCTCAACACGGCCGAGACGCCGATCTACAAGAAGACCCACCTGCTGTATGGCCTCGACCTGGCCAAGAAGGCGATCTCGACCGGGCGCAAGGCCGTCGTCGTCGAGGGGTACACCGACGTCATGGCCTGCCACATGGCCGGCGTCGAGAGCGCGGTCGCGACCTGTGGCACGGCGTTCGGCTCCGACCACGTCTCGATGCTGCGGCGCATCCTGCGCGACGACTCGGCAGGCGGGGCACGCACCGTCTTCACCTTCGACGGTGACGCGGCAGGTCAGAAGGCCGCGATGAAGGCCTTCGAACTCGACCAGCGGTGGGCCTCGCAGTCGTACGTCGCCGTGGCCGCCGACGGGATGGACCCCTGCGAGCTGCGTCAACGCCAGGGCGACGACGCCGTGCGGCGCCTCGTCGACGACGCGATCCCCATGTTCGAGTTCGCCGTGCGCACGACGCTGGCGCGGTTCGACCTCGAGACGGCCGAGGGGCGGGTCGCGGGTATGAAGAACGTGGCGCGCATCATCGCCGAGATCCGCGACCCGGCGCTGCGGCCCGAATACACCCGCACGGTGGCCGGCTGGATCGGTGTCGACATCGAGCAGATGCGCGACGTCGTCGCCCACGCACCCAAGGGGATGCCGGAGTTCGGCGGACCCGAGCCGCGGCGGCGCATCGCGGCGGGCGACGAGGCGCGACCCGAACCCGAGGGCAGCTCGACGATGCTGCCCGCGCCCGACCTGCGCGACCCCGCCGTCCTGCTCGGGCATCTGTTCCTGCAGGTGTTCGTCCAGTTCCCCCGACTCATCGCCCCCGAAGACCTCTACCGGGTGGAGGAGGAAGCGTTCACGTCTCCCGCGCACCGGGCGGTCTACGTGGGCGCGCTCACCGCTCTCGTCGGGGGAGCCTCCGACAGGCCGCGTGACTGGGTGGACGCCATCGTCAACGCCGCTCCTGCTCCCGTGGACGAACTCGTGGGGCGCCTGGCCATGGAGCCGATCCGGGCCAAGGTCGACGCGGAGTCCGGCGAGCCCGAGCAGCGGTACGTCGACGACCTACTCGCCCGCATGTGGGAGGCGCCGTTGCAGACGCGGATCGCGGAGGTGGCCAGCTCGCTGCGGCGCGTCGAACACGACGACCCCGAACGCGCCCACGAGATTGCCGTCGAACTGCAGGGATTGCAGATGGAACTTGCCGCTCTGAGGAGGCGTGTCGACTGATGGCGTGGTGGAAGCGGAAGGAGCCCTCGGAGGCCGACCGGCTCGCCCGCACGACGGCGTTGGCCCCCGGCGACAAGGTGCTCGGGGCGGCGCTCGACGTCATCACCGGCCGCACCGTGGTCGCGACGGTGTACGACCTCGTGGTGCTGTCGGGCGAGGGTGAGGTGTCGCGTCGGCCATGGATGCTCGTCGACGCGGGGAGCTGGGAGAGCGACACGGGGACGACGTCGGTCACCTGGGTCGACGGCACCCGAGGGACGCAGTGGACGTTCGGTCACGAGGCTCATGGGTTCGCCGAGGCATTCCGTGATCGCGTGGAGGCCAGCCGGGTCATCGACGCGCCCGTTCTCGACGGTGACCACCGGGTGGGGCGCGCCGCCATTCGCAAGAACCTGCAGACCGGTGAACTCGTTCCGCAACTCATCTTCGACCGTCGGGTACGCCGCGACGATCCGGAGATGCAGGCCCTCGGCCAAGAGGTCGTCGACTTCCTCGCCGAACAGGTCGGACTCTGACACCACGGCACCGACCCTGCCGCCGAGGCGTCTTGCGACAGGCCGTGGGGGAGGGGCCGAGGAGGGCGTCGACTCGCCGGTTTCGTCTCTGGCCAGGATGTTTGCTACATTAGCGGGGCGCCATTCCCCTGTAGCTCAACTGGCAGAGCATTCGGCTGTTAACCGGAGGGTTGTTGGTTCGAGTCCAACCGGGGGAGCACGAGAACGGCTCCGACCTCGTGGTCGGGGCCGTTCACCGTATCCGGGCCTGTAGCTCAGCCGGTCAGAGCAGCGGACTCATAATCCGTCGGTCGTGGGTTCAAGCCCCACCGGGCCCACCGACGCAGAGCAACCCGCTTCGGCCCGTGAGCCAGCAGGCTTCGGCCCGTGAATCAGAACGTGGCGACCGGGCCGGCTGCGGTCATGGGGTGCATGTCGGGCCTCATGGTCAGGCCGCAGGTCTCCAAGACGATCGCGGCGACCTCGTTGTGGCGCGTGTAGTGCGGGTATTCGCCTGCGTCCAACCCGCGCACGCTGACGAGCCGGTTCTCGAGGGCGAGGTCACGCTCTCGCTCGGCATGTTCCTGATCAAGACCTTCGGCGAGCTGCACGATGAGCACGGGTACGGCGATGCGGCGGTACATGCTCTGATCCGGAAAGTACGGCTTGCCCTGCTCGATGGTCGGCATCGTCGTGATCGTCGACGGCAGCGGCAGGTTGACCCACCCGCCTTCAGGATGCGGTTGCAGCGAGTAGCCGATCTCTTCGCGCAGACCCTTGAATCCGACCACGGGCCAGTCAGTGGCCAGCTTGGCCACGAGGCGATCGGTGAGGTCGTTCGCCTCTTTCTGCATGTCTCCGCGGAACCCGAAGCAGAACCGGTACCGCAACATCTCGGTGAACTCGGGCGAGGTGTAGAAGGCCAGATCATCGGCGGCGCTCTCGGTGCTGCGCACGCAGGCTCCGCCGAGAGCGATGACGCCGGAGAAGACGTCGGGTCCCTCGACCGTGGCGGCGAGGCAGGAGTGCGTCCCCTGGCTCAGGCCCACGAGCAGCGGGTTCGTGAGCCCGAGGTGTTCGGTGACCGCCAGGATCGACTTCCAGGCGTCGTAGGCCCGCCGCATCGGGGCCGTGGATCGGCCGTGCCCGGGCAGGTCGATGGCATAGGCGTGCACGTCACCCTTGAGTGACTCCGCCACGTTGTCCCAGGCTGCAGCGCAGAAACCCGGGGCGTGGACGAGCAGCACGTCGGGGCCGTCGCCACCGTAGTCACGGACCACGACGGTGCCCAAGCCATACGGAACCTCGTGTTCGCGAATGATCATGACGTCCTTGTCGACAAAGCGGGACCGTTCTGACCGCCTCGCGCACGCGTGATTACCCGTGTGGCAACGGTGCTGGTCAGCGACGCGCCCAGAGACGGCGGTAGGCCGTCAACGTGCGGGAGTCGGTCGTCTCGTCGGCGTCGACGGTGTCGTAGGCCAGGGATGATCCGCGCGCGGCGACGTCGAGCCAGCCGGCCATCTGCCGCACCCGGCGTGGATCGCTGCCGGCATCCAGGGTCCAGTGCACCGCGAGCCGCTTGCGCTTCGACACCGCCCAGGACTTCCACTCGGCCAGTCCGCCCGGCGCTGCGACCTCGGCGGCCCACGTGCCTTCGCCGCCGGGGTCGACGCCGATCATGTCGACGGCGTCGTCACCCGGCCAGGCCGCCGCGACGTCCGCGGCCGTGGTGCCCGGTTGCGGACTCCACTCGACCAGGACGCCCTCGGAACGGCGCACCGACGACGACGCCTGGCGAAAGGCCGTTGCCGCAACCTGTGGGTCGGCCCCGGCAGGGATGACGAGACGCACCACCGCGGATCTCCCGCCGGCTGCCACCTGGCGGCCCAGCTCGGCCCAGTGCGTGTCATGGCGGCCTGCGGCGATCTCGGAGAGCGGCGTGTGCTGCACATCGAGCGGTACCGTCCACACGGTCTGGCCGTGGCGCCGCCCCATGAGTGCGAAGGCAGCGTTGCGGGACGTCAGCTCCTCCCAGCGGGCGCCCGGCAGCGTGACCTCGACGACGTCACCGGCCGGCACCGGTGCAGAGGCTCCACGATCGAGACGATGGGCGGGCACGCTCGCACCCGACGCCCACTGTGGCAATGAACTGCGCGACCGTTCGGCGAACGCCTTCGGTCCGGTCTCGGGCGTCTCCACAGGTGGATGCCTGTCGATGACCGGACCCACGGGCGTTGCCGTGTCCTCAGCTGCTCTCGACTCCGGCCCCGGTTCGTTCTGTGGCGGCAACGTGGCCGTCTGCGTCGGCGCCGTCTGCGTTGGCGCTGTCTGCGTTGGCGCTGTCTGCGTTGGCGCTGACGACTCCGCAGACGGCGGCGGGGCTGTCGCTTGCGTCGACCCTGTCGATGTGGGGCGGATGGGTGCCGGTGTCGTCGGTGCGGGTGTCGTCGGTGGGTTGTGGGATGTGGGGGCGGATGGCTCGCTGGGCAGCGGTGCAGCGGAGGTGGGTTCGGTGGTGGTCACCGGTGTAGGAGCTGGGGCCCATCGCGTAGGGGGCGGCGCTGCTGGTGTCGGCGCTGCTGGTGTCGGTGCGGTGGGCGGCGGCACAGTGGTGGGCGCGTTCGGCTCGTCTGGACTGCTCGGGGGCGGACTCGACGGGGAAGGAGCCATCGGCGGCGGTGTGGACGGAGGGCGCGTCGGGCGAGGCTTCGTCGTGTTCGCGTCGGGTGTGGGCACGCTCGTCGCCCGCGGCGTGACTGTGGGCGTGGGTGCCGTGGGGGAGTCGGTCGTCTGCGGCGCATCAGGTGTAGCGAGGGTCGGCGGTGTTCCTGGCGGTGATGCCACAGGGGGGATCGGTGCCAGGGTGGAGGGCCCGGCCGGTGCCTGATCTGCGGGGGTGTCGGTGGCCGGTGCCGGTGCCGATGTCGTCGGCCGCGGGGCGCGTTGTGGCGTCACGGGTGGCGCAGGTGCAGGCGTGCGGGTCGGAGAGGACGGAGTTGCGCTGCCAGGGGCGGCGGGTCCGCCTGCGGGCAGCACGGTCACGGACACCGGGTGGTCGAGTTGCACCGGAACGAGCACCTCGACGGTCGGGGGCTGGGTGTCCGACCGGTCGGTGTCGCTGCGGGCGTCGCTCTCGGTGTCATCTGCAGTGATGCGGGTGTCGTGGTCGTCAGCGGCAGTGGCGCGCATCGCGTCGGTGGTGGGGCGGTCCGGGGGCGTGTCGTCGG
>DAMDJY010000028.1:0-6797 GCA_032100225.1 Mobilicoccus sp. | reverse complement strand
CGTACATCAGCCCCAATGCCAGCGCCACGCTCATCGCGGCACCGGCCCATGCCCGTCGGCGGCACCCCACGCGTCGCCCGAATTCTTGGGCTCGTCAGCGGGGGGCGAGGGCTTCTCTGTCGCCCCGGCCGCCCCGGAGTCCCGCTCCTCCTGGTCACCGTCGTGCTTGTCGCCCTCGCCTTCGGTCGGCGAGTCCTGTGGCGCGGGTTCCGTGTTCGCCCCGGCATGGGGCCCGTCCGTCTTCGGACCCTCCGGTGTGGGCGGCGGGGGAGCGCCTCCCGCGGTCGGGGTTGCGCTTCGCGGCGCAGCAGCTCCGAGGTTCTTGACGCGTTCGGCGAGGGCGGCTCCGGCGAGGGGCACCTGGCCGTCGGCGATGGAGTTGGCGATGTAGGCCTCTGTCTCGTCGAAGTAGACGACCGAGTGCACGATGCCGTCCTTGGCGTGCTCGGCCAGGAGGTAGTCCATGACGACGCCGATGTAGTAGGGGTTGTCGCCGCCGCCGTGGTCATTGCCGGGCGCCACGCCCCACTCGGGCGCGGAGAACTGCTTGCCGTGCGAGCGGGCGAAATCGACCCAGTACTTCCAGCCCTGATCCCCGTCGCGATGTTCGGGCCACGTCGACTCGCTGTAGGCAGGCCACCAGTCGTAGGCGTCGAGCCCGACGATGTCGACGACGTCGCCACCGGGCCACGCCTTGCTCGCATCACCGAGAGAGTCGCCCTTGCCCTTGTTGGGGTTCCAGTTGACGAGGAGGCTCGGCCCGCCCTTCTTCAGCGATGTCGAGGCGTGGCGGAAGGCCTCCTTCCACTGCTCGACGTTCTCGTCGGTGGCGTGGTGCTTCCAGCCGCCGAGGTTGAACTCCCACCCGATGCGGACGCTGGAGCCGGGGTACTTCGCGTGGATGACCCGACCCAGCTCCTCCCATTGCGCGTTGTATCCGCCTTGCGCGGCCGTGGCGAGGTCGCCGTCCTCCTGCCAGAGGGGGACACCGACGTCCAACGTGCCGGTGAATCCTTGCGGTGCGCGGTCCAGCCACCACGTGTCCATGATCGTGTCCCACGATCCCCGGGCCGGGAACACGCTGACGATGTCGACCGGGCGGCCCATCTTCTCCTGAAACCGGACCGTGCGATCCGTCGAATGCCCGAAGACGCCGAGCTTGATCGCACCCCCGGCCGCGGCAGGTTGCGCCGGGGCCGGTTGCCCCGCTTGCGCCGTCGGCGTTGACGCCTGTGTGGGAGCGCTGCTGCCGGGCGCGGCAGTGGCCGGCCCAGCCGACGCCGTCGGGCTGCCGGAACTCGGAACACTGGCGGGCCCGGGGGTCACGAAGGTCGGGGTGGGGGGGGGGGGTTGGGGAAAGACCGGTCTGGTCTGCAGTGGAGCCGGAGCAACCGGAGCGGGGGGAGCCGGAGCCGTTGGGGCAGGCCAGGTCTGCGGCGCAGACGGCTGGGCCGGATAGACAGGCGCGGCCTGCGCAGGAAGAGGCGCTGGAGCGGGTGGCGCAGCCTGTACCGGCGCGGCGGGGGTGCCGGGAGAGACGACGACGGGGACGCCTCCGTCGACGACGGGCATGACGACCTGTACGGACGGCGGTTCGGCGGCGTAGGCGGGGGCACCAGTGGCTGCGGCTGAGAGCGCGAGTGCCGTCGCGGTGGCGAGGGTCAGGCGGGACGCTGCTCTGCCGGTGTGCAGCATTGCGGGGCTGCGTCGGTGGAGGTTGTGCGGTGCGGTCATGATGCGGTCCTTCGCGGCGGGAGAAAGTAGGCGACGTCGTTGCTGCGGCGTGGGTCGATGCCGCCGCCGGTGCTCTGCTGCTTCGTGGCCTTCGAAGCAGGTGCAGGGCCCCGGACGAGAGCACCGTTCGCGGTGACGACGTCGGGGATGGCCTCGCCGGGCGCAAGAACCCCGCGGGGGATGGCCGGGCCGACGACGACGGTCTGTCCATCGATGTGGCCGTAGGCGCGGTCGGCGGTGACGGTCTGGGTGCTCCACGCGCCGAGGTCCGTGATGGTCGACGCGCGGAGGTCGACCAGGGTGCGGCCGAAGATGCCCCAGGTGCCCGACGGCGACGGCATCCACGTGAGGGAGCCACCGCCTGCGCCACCGGGTAGCACGAACGAGTCACTGGCGACGAACCGCACGTCGGTGGTGCGGTCGGCGTGGATCTCGAGGGTGGCGGGGTCGCCGGGGCGGATCAGCAGGATGAACCCGCCGGTGTAGGGGCCGACGGTGGGCGTGACGCCGGATCGGGACTCCCAGTCACCCTTCGATCCGACCGAGCCGTCGCGCCCGAGATGCCACCACCCCTGTGATCCGGCAGCGGTGATCGTGCCGTCCTCGTGGGCGGCGAGCGCTTTGGTGTTCGTCGGGACGCGGATCGGGGTGGGGTGTTCATCGACGACAGCCATGGCCTCGGTCCCGTTGACAGCGACGAGGGGCGCCTCGCCGAGCATGGAGAGGGTTGATCCTGCGGGCACGTCGATCTCGATGGCCTGCCCGTCCTTCAGTGACCACCACACGAACCGGTCGCCGATGTGGGCGCCGAGCACGGCAGCCCCGGCGACGCGGGTGGGTGCGGGCGGGGTGTGCACCTCTCCGTCGGGCAGAGGGACGTCCCATCTGACCGTGCCGTCGGCGCCACCCACGAGGACGAGTCGCCGCTCGGCGGTGAGCAGCACGATGTCGGATCCGCCGACCGGCACCGGTCGGGTCTCCCCGAGCAGCGGGGGAGAGGCCCATGTCGCCCCCGGCCCCCACTCCCCGGGTGCCGTGCCGGGGTAGCGGTCGACGTGCGTGAGTTGGGTGGCCACGAGCAGGAGTGTCCACGTGCGCGGCTGCCCCCACCGCGCGACGGAGGCGCCGGTGAGTCGGCGGGGGCCGGAACCGGCAACGCGGGGCGCTGCTCGGGTGAGAAGGTCGGACATCGGGGCTCCTTCAGGGGCGGGCGAGGTGGACGAGGGTGGGCGAGTGCCCGCGGCGAGCGAGCACGGCACGCCCCGGAGGCAGTGGGCGCAGTGGGGCCGAGGGCCAGAGCGGCCCTTCCTCGGGGTCCCCCGAGAGCAGCACGCCCGCGCTGCCGAGCTCCTTCATCCGCTGCAGGACGGGGTCGTAGAGGGCCCGGGCCGCGCCACCGCTGTGCCTCACGACGACGACCTCGAACCCGATATCGGCCGCCAGGGGCAGGTACGGCTCGAGCGGGGAGAGCGGGTTGAGGCCTCCCATGACGAGTTCGGCGTCATCCACGACCAGGACGATGTGCGAGTCGGGGGCCTGCGGTGTCACGACCGGGTCGGTACCGGTCAGGTGGGCGGCCCTCGCTTCGAGTTCGGACGCCAGGGAGAGGACGAGGTCGTGGGCCGCGGTGACGTTGGTGGCGTACCCGGCGAGGCGCTCGCGGGGGACGGCCTCCATGAGGGTGCGGCGGGGATCGATGAGGGCAATCACATGTCGTGGGTCGGTGAGATGTTGCTGCAGCAGCGAGGCGAGGAGGCTGGTGCGGCCGGTGCGTCGGTCGCCGATGACGATCACGTGGGGCGCGTCGGCCGAGAGCGAGACCGGAGCCAGGTCCTCCTCACTCAGGCCGATCCAGCGCGAGCCGGACTCCGGCGCGCCCACGGCGTCCAGCAGATCGGCGAGCCGCAGGTCGCGGGGCAGCAAACGGACCGGGGTCGCGCGAGTCGAATGGGTCTGCGCCAATGCGGCATAGCAGGCGCGTTCGTCGACGCCATCACCCGGAAGCGAGATCTGGGCGAGGTGGCCGTCGGCCGACAACGCGCGTCCGGGGCAGGACGCCGGCACGTTGCTGGCGAGGCGCCGGTCGACGACGGAGTCCATGGGGTCGGCCAACCGCAGTTCGATGCGGGAGTGCAGCGACGTCTGAAGAGCCGGTCGCAGATCGTGCCAGCGTGAGGCAGTGAGGATGACGTGCACGCCGAGTTCGGCCCCGCGGGTGGCGATGGCGATGACGGATTCGTGCAGGTCGTCGGCGTTCTTCAGCGTCGTGTAGCCATCGATGAGCAGCACGAGTTCGGGGAGGCCGTCCCGTCCGGAGTCGGCGCGGCGGTCGATGGTCCGCATCACCTCGGCGAGGATGCGGCGCGTCAGCTCGTCGTCGCGGCGCCCGGCCACCGACCCCACCTGCGGCAGCTCGGCGAGGGGTCGCAGGCTGGCGCCGTCGAGGTCGACCCCGTGGATGACGAGCTCCTCAGGACTGTGCTGACGAGCGAGGGCGTGGGCGATGGTCCGCAGCGTGCTCGAACGTCCGCTGTCGGGCCCGCCGAGGACCGCGAGGTGGCACTCGCCGCGCAGGAGGTCGAGATCCAGTGGTGTCGTGCGCTGTTCGGCGGGCAGGTCGAGCAACCCGACGCGTGCGACGTACGGGCCGGGGCAGTCCGGACCATCGAGATCGTTTGTGAGCAGCCGGGATGGCAGGGGCGGGAGCCACACCGGGCGCGTCGGCGCGGCCGCGTGTTCCATGCGGTCGGCTGCGGCGTCGAGGATCGACGTGGGCTCGGACCCCGACGGGCCGAGCGTTGTTGCGGCGGGGGCATTCTCGTCGAACCACGTGATCCGGCGCACCGATTCGGGGCCGGTCGGGCGACCCGTGTCCTCGGGGGCGGAGACGTACGCGGCCTGGAACCGGATCGTGTCGACCGTGCGCAGATACCCCGCGCCGGGCAGCGCCGGGAGTTCGGCGGCCTGAGTCGAACCGATGACGGCCCGGCTCTCCTCGGCGGTGAAGGTGCGCAGCGCGAACCGGTAGGAGAGGAACGGTTCGAGCCCGCGGAGTCGCCCGTCGTCGAGGCGTTGCGAGGCGAGCAATTGGTGCACGCCGATGGATCGACCGATGCGCCCGATGGTCGTGAACAGGTCGAGCAGATCGGGGGTGGCGGTCAGCAGTTCGGCGAATTCGTCGACGACGACGAGCAGGTGGGGCAGGGGCGGGAGCTCGGGATTCTCGCGGCGCGCGGCACGGTGGGCGTAGATGTCGGGAAGGCGCCCGGCGTCGTGCAGCACCTGCTGACGCCGGGTGATCTCGCCGAGCAGCGCGGTGTGCATCCGGTCGACGAGGCCCAGGTCGTCGCCGAGGTTGGTGACGACGCCGGCCACGTGGGGCAGTCGCTCCAGCCCGGAGAACGTGGCGCCACCCTTGTAATCGACGAGGACGAACGCGAGGTCGTCGGGGTGATGGGTGGCGGCCAGCCCGAGCACGATGCTGCGCAGGAGTTCGGACTTTCCCGATCCGGTCGCGCCGACGAGGAGGCCGTGTGGGCCGGTGCCGCCGTGGCCGGACTCCTTGAGGTCCAGCCACACATCCGCGCCGTCGGTGTCCTGTCCGACGAGCACGGTGAGCAGGTCGTCGGTCTCCTTGGGAGCCCAGGTGCTCCTCGGGTCGAAGGCGTCCAGGGACCGCGAACCCAGGACTCGTGCGTCGAGCGGACCGACATCGGGGCGCTTCTCGCGGTCGATCCTGCGTCGCCCTGCCAGCGCCCGCGCGAAGGACTCGGCCATGCTCTCGTCCACGAGGTCGGGCACGCCTCCGCAGTCATCCCGGTCCAGGCCCCCGACGGCGACGTTCTCCGGCGTGACGTCGATCCAGCTCGGTGCACCGCCGGCGTCGTCCCCGAGCTGAACGACGCATTGCCCGGCGCGCACCTCCACGTGACCGGCAGGCAGGGAGGGCCCGTCGAGGAGGATGAGGTGATCGATCGGATGGCTCACAGCGCGACCGGTGAAGCTCGGGGCCATCGCCGAGAGCGTGGCCGGTAGCGGGGACAGGTCGGGCACCACGGGACCGATGCGCACCGATCCGGTGGCGTCCTCGACGTGCGGGAGCCACCGTGCCCAGGCGAACGCGCGTGGCTCGGCGGTGACGATCGAGAGGCGCAGGTCTTCGGGGGAGGACGCGGCAACGGCCTGCAGCACGAGACCGCGGACGAGGGCACGCGTGTCGTCGGTGGCACCCAGCACCGCGATGCCGCCTGTGGAGAGGTCGACGAGCAGCGGCGAGCGGGGCAGCGTCCGATAGGCGTGCGCGAGGCCGGCCATCGCGCGGGCGCACACCGGGTCGGTGTCGATGTCGGGCAGAGCGAGTTGGATCGGGTGCGGCACCGTGGCGGTACCGATCCGGACGAGAGTCGCCTCCGCTGCCGGGCGCGGCACGACCTCGCCTGCGAGAGCCCGGGCGAACAACGCCACCGGGTCGGGATGCAACTCCTCGTCGTGCCGTCGCTGCAGGCGCGTGACCTCGCGGATCTCCTCGCGCATGTGTCCCAGCGCCGTGAGGTACTCGCCACGGGCGGTGACGAAACGGCGGCGCGGACCGAACTGGGACGACACCGCCATGCCGAGCGCCCCGCCGACCGTGACGACCAGCATGAGGGCGCCGGCCATGAGCAACAACGGCTGTCGACCGGCCAGCAGGAACAGGACCATGCCGAGCCCACCGACGGCCGGAAGGAGCACCTGGAAGAGGCTGGATCCGGGAGTCGGCTCGGGCGGCGCGGGAGGCTTGGGGAGCACCCGCACGGCAGGGGTGGGCGCCGGGGTTGCGCGGCGGCGGGGAGCGGTGGCTCGCACGTGGTCCTCCTTTGTCGGTCGTCCCCACCTTCGACGCCGACGTGCCTCGCGTGGTCACCACGTCGAACGAGCCTGGGGATACGCTCGCGTCCCTCCCGCTGACGAAAGCCGCGCCAATGCCTGCATCTCTCCGCCGCGCCGTCCGGCTCACCGTGCTCACCCCCTCCACGCAGGTGGATCTCGAGGTCACCGACGACGCCCCCCCGGCCGAGATCGTG
>DAMDJY010000027.1:0-24810 GCA_032100225.1 Mobilicoccus sp. | reverse complement strand
GCGCGGCGTGCGCACGAACGTGACGACGCCGGTGTTGGTGATGGGCGATGCGAGCTGGTCGGAGGTGGGGTGGCGAGAGATCGTCGAGACCAGCGGCCGTCTCAAGCCTGGGGAGTCCGGCGATCAGGTGCGAGCGCTGCTGTCTGCCTCGGCCGGGCCGACGACGAAGGCCGGGCCAGGCGTCCTCGTCGGCATCGCCGACCACGCTCGCGATGCGACCCGCCGAGTGGTCGAGCCGCTGCCGGAGGATGCGCGCGGACTCGTCCCGGCCATGATCATCGGTGACCGTAGCGGGGTGCCGGACGACCTCACAGAGGCGATGCGCGCCACCGGCATGTCGCACCTGACCGCTGTCTCCGGGACGAATTGCACGTTGGTGGTCGCCGCCGCGATGTGGCTGTGTGGACCGTGTCTGGTGCCCCGACGCGTCCGGCCAGTGGTGGGTGGGCTGGTGTTGGCAGGGTTCGTCGTGCTGGCCCGCCCCGATCCGAGCGTGATCCGCGCCGCCGTCATGGGTGGCATCGGCCTGATCGGCGTGCTGGGTTCGCGTCGTCCCCTCGGGATGCCGGCACTCGGGGGAGCGATCCTCGTCCTCCTCACCGTCGACCCCTGGCTGTCACGCTCGTATGGCTTCGCCCTGTCTGCGCTGGCCACCCTCGGGCTCTTGTTGTTCGCCCGCCCCTGGGCCGAGTCTCTGAGACGGGTGCTCCCCATCGGGCCCGTTGCCGAAGCACTCACCATCCCGCTCGCAGCACAGGTGATGTGTGCCCCGGTCATCGTGCTGCTCCAGGGCGAGATCAGCGTCGTCGGCGTCGTCGCGAACGCGATCGTGGCGCCGCTGGTGGCTCCGGTGACGGTCCTCGGAGCGCTCGTGACGCTGCTCGCCGTGCCATGGCCCTGGGCGGCGACTCTGCTGGCCTGGTGCGCTGCCCTTCCCGCGTGGGGGATCGCCGCCGTGGCACGAGCCGCGGAACATGCGCCGTTTCGCGCGCTGCCGTGGCGGGACGATGCCGTGGGGGCGTTCACCTTGGCTGCACTCCTGCTGGTACTCATCCTGGGCGGCGCGGCGGGATGGCGTTGGGGGCGCCGACACCGATGGACGGTCTTGGTAGCAGCCGTCCTGGCTCTGGCGATCCTCATCCCTCTCTCGTACGTGCGGTCACGCACAGGATTTCCGGGGGCCGATCCCGCGCTGGTCATGTGTGACGTGGGCCAAGGAGACGCCCTCGTCGCCATGACTGCCCCTGGACATGCGCTGGTTGTCGATGTCGGCCCCGACCCCGATCAGCTCGACCACTGTCTCGACGACCTGAATATCGAGACCGTCGACGCAGTCGTCCTGACCCACTTCGACACCGACCACGTCGGAGGCCTGAGCGGACTCGGCCGCGGCAGGAACGTCGGAGACGTCGTGGTGTCGGCTGCGGCCATGTCCGAGGTGCGGCGGCCGGTAGAACGATGGTGGACGGAGAACGGGCGGCCCGTGCACGTGGCCGCGCAAGGCGACCGGTTCACCTGGGGACGCGTGTCGGCAATCGTGCGCAATCCCCGCCGTCGTGGTTCGGCGGAGTCTCCGAATGCGGGGTCTCTCGTCCTCGACCTCGTCATCTCGGGAGCAAAGCCGGAGGACTCGATTCGGGCGCTGCTCCTCGCCGACATCGATGAAGAAGCAGGTCAGGCTGTTCGTAGGGATCTGCGGGCCCACCCCGAAGCGCCGGTGGCCGGCTCGGGTGGCGCACTCCTGCCGTTCGACGTGATCAAGGTCGCGCACCACGGCTCGGCACACCAGGACGGAAATCTCATCGTGACGCTCGCTGCGGCAATCGCTCTCATCAGTGTGGGCGAGGACAACAGCTACGGCCATCCGGCGCCGCGCCTGCTGCATGCCGTCGGTCAGGCGGGATCGGCCATCTACCGAAGCGACCGCGACGGATCAGTGGCCGTGCGCAAAGAGGGCGACACGCTTCTCGTCGTCCGCGAACACCGCGCCTGAGATGGCAGCTGCATGCGTCCGCTCGGCACGGCATGCCCGGGGGACGGGCGGACTCGCGCGAGATGGAGGCCCGTCGAGCCCGCGTGCCTGTGGACCACGGCACCACAGGCGGTGATGTCAAGCGGAGACGGCCGGGGCTTCGGCACGGAGCTCGGTTGCGCTGGCGCACAGCGCCTCGAGCGTGGCCTTGACGGCCGGGACGCGTTCGAGGTCGGGGGTGGTGACGACGTGCACCGTGCGGGTGGACGACGGCGTCACGGGCCGGATGACGACGTCGGGGTTGGTGATCGCGGCCAGGATAAGGTCGGGGATGAGGGAGATACCGAGACCGGCGGCCACGAAACCCTGAACGGCGACGTAATCCTCGGTCTCGTAGCCCACGCGGGGCCGGAAGCCGGCCGCATCACAGAGCGAGAGCAGGTGCCCGCGACAACGAGGACACCCCGCGATCCACGTGTCCTCGGCGAGATCCTCCATCGGGATGACGTCACGCGAGGCCATCGGATGTTCCCGGGGCAGGGCCAGGCGCACCGGGTCATCCAGAAGCGGGTAGATGCGCAGCCCTTCGAGGTCGTCCTCACCGCGAGCCAGGTCGGTGCCGTCATAGGCGAACGTGACGGCCAGATCGCAATCCCCGTTGCGGAGCGCCGCGAGGGACTCCGGAGGTTCGGCCTCGGTGAAGGTGACCGACACGTCGGGGTGCTGCCGCTTCATCCGCACGAGGGCACGAGGGAGGAGAGTGCTGGAAGAGGACGGGAACGCCATGAGTCGGACTCGTCCGGCGCGTAGGCCGGCGATGGCTGCGACCTCGTCCTCGGCCTGGTCCAGAGCGGACAGGACTGGAGTGGCGTGCTTGGCCAGTACGGCTCCGGCCTCCGTCAGCCGGATGGACCGGCCCACTCGCTCCACCAGCACGGTGCCGAGCCGCTGCTCGAGCCGTCGCACCATCTGCGAGATCGCAGGTTGGGAGTACCCCAGTGCGGTGGCGGCACCGGTGAAACTCCCTTCGTCCGCGATCGCCTTCATCACCCGAAGGCCGGCAGCGTCGATCATGCTGCCCAGCCTAGTGGCGCAGGCCGGGGCTGGGAGGGCGCATGCCGCGAACGGCGCGACCTCCACGCCTGGCTGAGCGTTGAGTCACACGCTGCGCATGACTGCCGTGACCTTGCCGAGGATCGTGGCCTCGTCACCGTCGATGGGGTCGTAGCTGGGGTTGTGGGGGAGCAGCCACACGTGGCCGTCGCGCCGCTTGAAGGTCTTGACCGTGGCCTCCCCGTCGATCATCGCCGCCACGATGTCGCCGTTGTCGGCCGCAGGCTGCGACCGCACGACGACCCAGTCGCCGTCGCAGATGGCGGCGTCGATCATCGAGTCACCGACGACCTTGAGCAGGAACAGACGCCCGTCGCCGACGAGCTCCTTGGGCAGCGGATAGATGTCCTCGACCATCTCCTCGGCCAGGATGGGCACACCCGCGGCGATGCGTCCCAACATGGGCACGTAGGCGGGCTCGGGTCGAACATGCAGGTCGGTGTCGTCGTGCCCCGAGACGATGGCCTGCGCAATGGCCGCAGCATCGGCCCCGGGCGGGGGAGCGACGATCTCGAGCGCGCGCGGCCTGTTCGGGTCCTTGCGCAAGTACCCCTTGCGCTCCAGTGCCGAGAGTTGGTGCGCGACGCTGCTGGGGCTGGTGAGCCCGACAGCCTCACCGATCTCGCGCAGACTCGGCGGGTAGCCACGCGAATCCACCGAGATCCGGATGAAATCGAGCACCTTGCGCTGCCGCGGGGTGAGCCCCGGAGTGTCGCGATGACGGATCGTTCGAGCCTTGTCCACGGGAGATCCTCTCTTACCGATGTTCGCCCCGAATCGACGTCACCCCCTATGACCAGCGGTTTCGCTGCTGACGAAGGGTTGTCGGTGGGGCCTGCTCAACTACATCCATGAGCATCCTACGGTTCATCGCACACACGTTTCAAACACATGTGCGATTGGTGTGGACAGCGTGTCGCGCACCAGGCATACTCGAACACGGGTTCGATGGACGTCTGCTCGCCGATCGACGGGCAATCCTCCTCGATAGCGCTGATCTCGAAGCGCAATCGTGGTCGGGCAGCCTGTTCGACCGAACGCCGGCCTCGACCGAGGTGGGCGAGAAGCTCGAACGCGAGTTCGGGCGAGTGTTTCGGGTGATCCAGAGAGGAAGAGTTCGATGACAGTTCAGGCACTGGCTCTCCAGAGGCCGATCGCGGCCGCTCCCATGCGCGAGCGCCCGGTTCGCGACGAGGTCCGTCCGCAGTTGCGCCTGGTGCGCGATGACGAGGTTGCGCAGCCGGTGCGGTTGCGCCTCACGGCTCGCGGTCGTCTCGTTCGTACGCTCGCCGTGTTCGGCGCGCTCAGTCTGCTGGCGCTCATGGAGTGGGCCAGGCTCACCGCTCCAGTGCTTCCGCCCACGCATGCGGTCACGGTCGAGTCCGGGCAGACCCTCACTCAGATCGCCGCGGAGGAGCTGCCCATGGTGCCGCTCCAGGCCGCTGTCGTGCGCATTCAATCGACCAACGGCCTGAACAGCACCGCAGTCGTGGCGGGTCAGGACCTGATCATCCCCGGCGAATCCGACTGATCGGCTGCTGCGTAACCGGCTGATCGTCCCGCCCGGGGGACCGTGGATGCCTTCGGGTGTCGGAGACCGTCTCGCGGACCGGTCGTTCTGGTGTCCGGCGACTGCCTTTTTTCTGTCCGGCACGCCGTTTCGTCGGCCTCGTAGTTCAAGTCTTGGTCAGAAATGGGGCCGCGCGGGCTGGGCTGGGCGGGGGTGCCGGTGGGGCCGAGTAGGCTTCAGCGCGGCCGCTCTTCCCAGGTGCCTGCGGTGCATCTCGAGCTGCGGAGCGGGCCGAGTGGGGGCACTTCTCGCACGCTGAAATTCGCGTGTCATGGCGGCTCCAGGGCGCCACCAGGCGCGACGCGCCGAGGTTTGGCCGACTGCCTTCGGAGGGCTACGATCCCAGATGTAGTAGTCACATCGGTGTGGTTTACCTACATCTTGGGTTCAGGGGGTAGGGTCCGACGAGTCGTGAGGCTCGCAGGATCGATTCCGGACCCGTTGTCCCAGGTTCGCGGCTTACGGCTCGGGAC
Source organism: Mobilicoccus sp. (assembly GCA_032100225.1). Classification (GTDB taxonomy): domain Bacteria; phylum Actinomycetota; class Actinomycetes; order Actinomycetales; family Dermatophilaceae; genus Mobilicoccus. The sequence continues at coordinate 19,682 of DAMDJY010000027.1, read as the reverse complement.
TGTTCGTGAGCCCACAGCCGCCGCCCAGCCGATCTCAGGAGGGAGTCCTCGTGCACTGTCCGTTCTGCCGCCACACCGACAGTCGCGTCGTCGACAGCCGCCTCGTGGACGACGGCGTCGTCATCCGTCGCCGCCGCCAGTGCCCTGAGTGCGGGCGCCGGTTTACGACCACCGAGTCGGCGGCTCTCACCGTCATCAAGCGTTCCGGCGCCACCGAGCCCTTCAGCCGGACCAAGGTGCTCGTCGGTGTGCGCAAGGCGTGCCAGGGTCGCCCTGTCGATGAGGATGCTCTGGCCATGCTGGCCCAGCAGGTCGAGGAGACCGTGCGCAGTTCGGGACAGGCCGAGATCGACGCCCATGAGGTCGGCCTGGCCGTCCTCGGCCCGCTTCGCGATCTCGACGAAGTGGCGTACCTGCGCTTCGCCAGCGTCTACCAGAACTTCGAGACGCTCGAGGACTTCGAAGCAGCCATCGCGTTGTTGCGACTCGACGCCGATGTCTCACCGCCGCCGACATCTCAGAGCGAATCTCCGACCGACCCGAACGATGCGCGGCAGGCGCTCGGCGCCTCGCACTGAGCGCCGCCCCCCCATTGACACTGCGGAGTTGTCGGGTCCCACTCGTCGACACCGCCACACAGACGCTTGCGTCTCACCGCCACGGACGGCACCCACACCCATCCGTCCCCGACTTCAACACGCGGGTCACGTCCCACCAGGGGCCAGGACTGCGCGTCACGCTCCACCAAGACTCTTCACCCCGCACATCTCGACGCCGGAGGCACACACATGACGGACACCACGGGCGCACGGGCCACGTCCCGCAAGCGCGCAAACAAGGGCATCACCGTGGAGCGCATCTTCACGACGCCCGGCGTCCACCCCTATGACGAGGTGACGTGGCAGCAGCGCGACGTCGTGCAGCAGAACTGGAAGACCGGGGAGACGATCTTCGAGCAGCGCGGTGTCGAGTTCCCCGAGTTCTGGAGCCTCAACGCCTCCACGATCGTCACCACCAAGTACTTCCGCGGTGCCCTCGGCAGCGACAAGCGCGAGCGTTCGCTCAAGGCCCTGATCGACCGGGTCGTGCTCACCTACGGTGCGGCCGGTAAGCGTCACGGCTACTTCGCGACCGACGAGGATGCGGAGATCTTCGAGCACGAGCTCACGTACGCCCTGCTCCACCAGGTCTTCAGCTTCAACTCCCCGGTCTGGTTCAATGTCGGCACCTCGAGCCCGCAGCAGGTCAGCGCCTGCTTCATCCTCTCGGTCGACGACTCGATGGACTCGATCCTCAACTGGTACAAGGAAGAGGGCTTCATCTTCAAGGGCGGCTCCGGCGCCGGCCTCAACCTCTCCCGTATTCGCTCCTCCAAGGAGCTGCTCTCCTCCGGTGGCACCGCCTCCGGCCCGGTCAGCTTCATGCGCGGCGCCGACGCCTCGGCCGGCACCATCAAGTCCGGTGGCGCCACCCGCCGCGCGGCCAAGATGGTCGTCCTCGACGTCGACCACCCCGACATCGAGGAGTTCGTCGAGACCAAGGCGCGCGAGGAGGACAAGATCCGGGCCCTGCGCGACGCCGGGTTCGACATGGACCTCGGCGGCAAGGACATCGTCTCGGTCCAGTACCAGAACGCGAACAACTCCGTCCGGGTCTCCGACGAGTACATGCGCGCCGTCGAGGAGGGCACCGACTTCGGTCTGCGGGCCCGCATGAGCGGAGACGTCATCGACACCGTCGACGCCCGCGACCTGTTCGGCAAGATCGCCAAGGCCGCGTGGGAGTGCGCCGACCCGGGCATCCAGTACGACGACACGATCAACGACTGGCACACCAACCCCGAGACGGGCCGCATCACGGCGAGCAACCCGTGCTCGGAGTACATGAGCCTCGACAACTCCTCGTGCAACCTCGCCTCGCTCAACCTCCTCAAGTTCCTCCGCGACGATGACACCTTCGACGCCGAGACCTTCCAGAAGGTCAGCGAACTCGTCATCACCGCGATGGACATCTCCATCTGCTTCGCGGACTTCCCGACCGAGTCCATCGGTGCGACCACGCGCGACTACCGTCAGCTCGGCATCGGCTACGCCAACCTGGGTGCACTGCTCATGGCCACCGGTCACGGGTACGACTCCGACGGCGGACGTGCGCTTGCCGCGTCCATCACGTCGCTGCTCACGGCCTCCGCCTACAAGCGGTCGGCCGAGCTCGCGGCCGTGGTCGGACCGTACGAGGGCTACGCCCGTAACGCCGATGCCCACCAGCGTGTGATGCGCAAGCACCAGGCCGCCAACGACGCCGTGCGCACCCTCGACGACATCGACGCCGAGATCCACCGCGCGGCCACCAAGGCGTGGGACGCGGTCGTCACCACCGGCGCCGTCAACGGATTCCGTAACGCGCAGGCCTCCGTGCTGGCGCCCACCGGAACCATCGGCTTCATGATGGACTGCGACACCACCGGCATCGAGCCCGACTTCTCGTTGGTCAAGTTCAAGAAGCTCGTCGGTGGCGGGTCGATGCAGATCGTCAACCTGACGATCCCGCGCGCGCTGGCCAAGCTGGGCTACCAGCAGGAACAGATCGAGGCCATCGTCGAGTACATCGCCGAGAACGGCCACGTCATCGACGCGCCCGGGCTCAGGACCGAGCACTACGAGGTCTTCGACTGCGCCATGGGTGAGCGGGCCATCTCCGCGATGGGTCACGTGCGCATGATGGCCGCGTGCCAGCCGTTCCTCTCCGGCGCGATCAGCAAGACGGTCAACCTGCCGCAGACGGCCACGGTCGACGACATCGCCGAGGTCTACATGCAGGGCTGGAAGCTGGGCCTGAAGGCGCTGGCCGTGTACCGCGACAACTGCAAGGTCGGACAGCCGCTCTCGATCGAGACGACCAAGAAGGCTGCCGCCGCTGCTGCCGAGAAGGCCGAAGGCGCTGTCGAGAAGGTCGTCGAGTACCGCCCGGTGCGTAAGCGCCTTCCCAAGCGTCGCAGCTCGGTCACCACGTCGTTCACGGTCGGTGGCGCCGAGGGTTACCTGACGGCGAGCTCGTACCCCGACGACGGCCTGGGCGAGATCTTCCTCAAGTTCGGCAAGCAGGGCTCGACCCTGGCCGGCCTGATGGACGCCTTCTCCCTCGCCGTGTCGGTCGCCCTGCAGTACGGCGTGCCGCTGGAGACCTACGTCGACAAGTTCACCAACCTGCGCTTCGAGCCTGCCGGTCTGACCGACGATCAGGACGTGCGGATGGCGCAGTCGATCATGGACTACGTCTTCCGCCGCCTCGCGCTGGACTACCTCGACTTCGAGACGCGCTCGTTCATGGGCATCCACACCGCCGAAGAGCGGGCGCGCCAGCTCGAGACCGGCTCGTATGCCCCCGCGACGTCCGAGGACGACGAGGAGGACTACGAGGAGGAGATCGAGAACTACTCCCAGACTGCGGCGGCCTCGACCCACCCCGGGGTGGAGAACGCACGCCACGCCGACATCACGTCCGGCGCTGGTGCGGCGTCGGTCAAGGTCGTGTCCTCCGATGTTCACTCCTCGGCCGAGCTGATGGAGAAGTTCCAGGGCAAGGCGGCAGACGCACCCATGTGCATGACGTGCGGCACCAAGATGCGTCCGGCCGGAAGCTGCTACGTCTGTGAGGGCTGCGGCTCCACCAGCGGCTGCAGCTGACCCGACCCGCTGTACCTCGCGAGGCCCCGGACCATCGGTCCGGGGCCTCGCGTCGTCGTGAGCACACCGACCCGTACCCTTCCCGGCCGGAGGATCGTCGGGTCGACGGCGGCTGAACTCCGCTGATGTCGTACTGATGAATCGATCCGGGCCGTTCTGTGACCACTTGTCTGGCATTCCCCGGACTTCTCAGGGAGTCCTTGTGGCGTCGTGGGGCGTGGGTCACAGTGGGCCCATGTCTGAAACCACTGATCTGACCGCGCAGGAGCGCGAAGCCGACCTGTCTGCCGAGGAGCTGCGCCAGCTTGTCGGGCTCGTCGACTACGACGTCGACACCGACCCGTTCCCCGTCACCGGTTGGGACGCGGTCGTGTTCGTCGTGGGTAACGCAACCCAGGCGATGCATTACTACTCCTCCGCGTGGGGCATGCAGGTCGAGGCCTACTCCGGACCCGAGACCGGCAACCGTGACCACAAGGCGTTCGTGCTGCGCTCGGGTTCCATCCGGCTCGTCCTCAAGGGCGGCGTGGACCCCGAGAGCCCCCTGATGGACCACCACCGCCGCCACGGCGACGGTGTCGTCGACATCTCCCTCGAGGTTCCCGACGTCGACAAGTGCATCGAGCAGGCCAAGCGCACCGGCGCCACCATCCTCGAAGAGCCCCACGACGTCACCGACGAGTTCGGTACCGTCCGCCTGGCCGCCATCGGCACCTACGGCGAGACGCGTCACACGCTGGTCGACCGGTCTCGCTACACCGGCCCCTACCTGCCCGGCTACGTGGCCAAGACCTCGTCGTTCGTCAAGCGCGAGGGGGCGCCCAAGCGCCTCTTCCAGGCGCTCGACCACGTCGTCGGCAACGTCGAGCTCGGCAAGATGGACGAGTGGGTCGAGTTCTACAACAAGGTCATGGGCTTCGTGAACATGGCCGAGTTCATCGGTGACGACATCGCCACCGAGTACTCCGCCCTCATGAGCAAGGTCGTCGCCAACGGCAACCACCGCGTCAAGTTCCCCCTCAACGAGCCGGCGCTGGGCAAGAAGAAGTCCCAGATCGACGAGTACCTCGAGTTCTACCGCGGCGCCGGCGCCCAGCATCTCGCCCTGGCCACCAACGACATCCTGCGCACCTATGACGAGCTCGTCGCCAACGGTGTCGAGTTCCTCGCCACCCCCGACTCGTACTACGAGGAGGAGGAGCTGCGCGGGCGCATCGGCGAGGTCCGCGTCCCCATCGAGGAGCTGCAGAAGCGTGGCATCCTCGTGGACCGTGACGAGGACGGCTACCTGCTGCAGATCTTCACCCGCCCCCTGGGCGACCGCCCGACGGTGTTCTTCGAGCTCATCGAGCGGCACGGCTCGCTCGGCTTCGGTAAGGGCAACTTCCAGGCACTGTTCACCGCCATCGAGCGCGAGCAGGACCTCCGCGGCAACCTTTGAGAGCCGCACTCACGCCTCGGGGCGCCGATTCCACTGGGTGGATCGGCGCCCCGTCGCTGTGTGCCGGGCGCGATGTGAGGCGCCCTACTCACCGGGGGCGCGCTTGCGGCAGGAGTTGGACCACGGGGTCTCCCAGGACCTCGGAAACCGCTTCTAGGCGTCCAGAGCGGCCGAGGATTGATCAGGTGCCTGGGCGGGCAGAGACTCGCGGAGAAAGGCATCGACACGCGAGATGTACCCGGGCCGGTCGGTGAAGTACGCGCCGCAGTGATCGGCGCCCTCGAAGGGGACGAGCTGTGCCGTCCCGGGTGCCGCGGCAGCGAGAAGTCGCTCGGCGTGCTCGAACGGGATGATCGAGTCGGCGGTGCCGTGCACCAACAGGATCGGGCGCGGCGCCAGAGCCGGCATCGCCTCGATGGGGCGCACCTCGGCGAACGCGTATCTGTGGCGGACGCGGTTGACGAGGTTAGCGACGGGTACGAGCCGGCCGGAAGGCAACCGGTAGCGCCGGTAGGCCGCCATGATGACATCGCTCATCGTGGCGAAAGGGGAGTCGAGGACGAGGGCCTCGACCCGAGGGTCACCCGCGGCCGTGAGGATGGCGGTGGCCGCGCCCATCGAGTACGCGACCACGGCGATGCGAGTACCCGGCCGGGCCTGTGCCACCCAGTCGATCGCTGCGCGGAGGTCGCGCTGCTCATGATGTGCGAGGGACTGCGGCCCATCGCCTGAGTCACCGTTGCCACGAAAGTCGAACATGAACACGCTGTGTCCGGCCCGCAGCAGACCCGTGCCGATGCCCAGCATGTCCGCCTTGTTGCCACGATGACCGTGCACACAGATGACCGATACGGCCGCCGCGGGGTCATCCATCCACCATCCGGCCAGGTCGACGCCGTCGTCGCTGCGAAAGCGCACCTCCTCGGCCGGGACGCCCAGCTCGAAGGGCGTCAAGGTGTAGGGGAGTGCCGGTCGTCGTGGGGCGTTGAGCGTCCACGTGGTGTATCCCGCGAGCGCCCCCGCGCCGATCCCTGCTCCCGTGGCCACGACGGCAGCCACCTGTGTCGCCTTCATCCGCACTCTGCCTCTCTCTCGACCGCCCATCGTAGGAGGCCGCCCGTGAAGGGCGGACCGCGCCCGGCGACCGTCACTGGTGCCCCGGATCCCGCGACCCCGTCGATCCGCTCCACGCCAGGGAGCGACGACCACGACGCTGGGGCAACGACGAAGCGCTCCACCCGAGAATCGAGTGGAGCGCTTCATGGTCAGCAGGAGCGGGTCAGTACGCGCCGCTGCTGGTGATGACGGCCTTGAAGGTCCGGAAGAGGATCTGCAGGTCGACGATGGGGGACCAGTTGTCCACGTACCGCAGGTCGAGGCGGATGGACTGTTCCCAGTCGAGGTCGCTGCGGCCGCTGATCTGCCACAGACCGGTCATACCGGGGCGAACGTGGAGGCGACGCATGGCGTCGGGCTCGTACTGCTCGACCTCGGCCTGGCTCTGCGGGCGCGGGCCCACGAGAGACATGTTGCCGATGAGGACGTTGAACAACTGGGGCAGCTCGTCGAGGGAGAAGCGGCGCAGGAACGTGCCGATGGGCGTGATTCGCGGGTCCTTCTTCATCTTGAACTGGACCTCGTTGCCCTCGTTGTACTTCATGAGAGCTGCGAGCTGCTTCTCGGCGTCGACGACCATCGTGCGGAACTTGTAGATGGTGAAGAACTCGCCGCCCACACCGACGCGCTTCTGGCGGAACAGGACCGGGCCAGGCGAGGTGATCTTGATGGCGAGCGCAATGCCGATGAAGACCGGCGAGAGCATGAGCACGAGCATGGCCGCGAGGGTGCGGTCCATGAGGCTCTTGAGGAGCACGGAGCGGCGCGTGGCTGCGGGGCGCTCGATGTGCAGCAGTGACATGTCGGTCGACTGACGCATCGACAGGCGCGGGCCGGCCACGTCGAGCAACCCGGTGGAGACGACGAGTTCGACGTCGCGCTCCTCGAGCGCCCAGGCCAGACGACGCAGGCCCTTACCGGCGAGCTCGGGGTGTGAGGTGACCGCCACGACCTCGGCGTCGCACAGGTCGACGGCCGAGATGGCCTCCAGCGGGGTGCCCAGCACGGGTACGCCCTCGATGGAGGAGGTGGCGTCCCACGAGCCGTCGAGGCCCGAGGTGCAGACCGCGACGACGTCGAGCCCCTGGTCGGGGGAGCGCTTGATGTTGCGGATGAGTTCGGCGGCGGCGTCGGCGCGGCCGACGACGACGGTGCGCTGCATGAGCAGGCCCTCGCGGCGGTTGCGGTGCAGCCAGTGGCGCATGGCGCGACGAATGATCAGCCCGAGTGCGAACAGCATCACGACAAGGGTGACGACGTACAGACGGCTCCACTGGGCCTTGACGAACAGGCCGGTGATGGCCATGACGCTGAGGAGGCCGAGGACGGCGCGCCCCACAGCGCGGTACTCCTCCTCCGAGACGCCCAGGTAGCGACGCTCGTAGGCACGGGACAGGCTCAGTGCCAGCACCCAGAGGAACGGCATCGCCAGGCTGGCCATGACGTACGTGGGACTGGTGTCCTGCCGACCGGGGCCGATGATCAGTGCGAGTGTGACCGCAGCGAAGGCGCCGATGAGGTCGAAAGCGATGAGTCGGTGCAGGTAGCGCTGCGACCAGGACCCGGCGCGATTGGCCACCGAGAAGATGTCACCGTCGATGGACGGCGCGTATGCAGTGCTTCCCCCGGGCACCTGCACACGCTCTGCAACGCGAGGACGGCGCGTGCGGCGGTGCGCCGAACGTGCCCCCCTCGTGGCTTCGCGTTCATGAATGGACAAGACAGTCCCTCCGTGTCGTCATCCGTCCGGAGCGACGTGCGCTCCAGCCCCCTGAAAAATTCGAAAAATTCCCCGACGTCGTTGCCGGACGCTGCTGCGTCGATCCCCGGCGCAAGCCGACCACAGACGTTGTCACCCACGCCTGCTGATCGGATCAGGCCTGGTGTTCGGTGGAACGAGCCACCGTCACAGACGACCGACAGATGCAGACGTCCAACTTGGACGATGGTCCCACTCTAGCCATTCGTGCACGTCGTAGCCAGTACGGCACTCCGAATCCGTGCGGGAAGGACATGTGACCAGGACCCTCGTCCACGTGAATACCTTACGGGGACAGCGCCGTCCGCGCGGGCTCGGGGGGGCTTGAGCTGAGGTGCATCCCAGGGAGTTAACGGCGTTCCTCGGCGAGGTCTAGGGTGAAGAACCGAACGACTGCACGGCTCGACACGCCGTCGACGACCTTGGGGGAGAGGCCGATGACCACATCCGATGGGATGCGCAATGACACGAGGGACAGTGCGGCGCAGCAGAAGTGCGCCGATGTTCCGAGCTTCGAGGTCGTGCTGGTGACCTATCGCAGCCGCCCGCATGTCAAGGTGTTGATCGAGATGTGGGGCGAGCAGGTACCCGTCGTCGTCGTCGACAACGGTCGCGGCGTGGACGGCCTGGCCGAGTGGGCCGCCGATCGCCCGCAGGTGCGCTATCTCGACGGCGGTGGCGTGGGCTTCGCGCGGGCCGCCAACGCCGGAGCCTTCTCGTCGTCGGCCGACTACGTCGTCTTCGTCAATCCCGATTCGCGCCCGAACGCGAGAGATCTGCGTGCGCTGGTCACGGGCTTGTCCAACGACCCGGTCTCCGCCTCGCATGCGGCGACGGTCACCGGCGGTGACGGGGATGTCGAGATCGGCGTCGCCGGCTGGGAGCCGGATGTGTTCCGCACGGCCGCGTACGCCGCCGGCCTGCACAAGCGCTGGCCGACCGTGGGGGTTTACGGACGCCCCGAACTCGGTCGTCATCTGGACGTCGATTGGACCACTGGTGCGTGCATGGCGGTTCGCACGGAGCAGTTCCGGCGACTGGGCGGCTTCGACGAGTCGTTCTTCGTCTACAGCGAGGACATGTCGTTCGGTCGCCGCGCCCGGGAGGCGGGTCTGCGCCAGCTTCTGCGTGAGGACGTCGTCGTGCAGCACGGAGCGGGCAGTTCCGGAGCGCCGTCGGCCGAGATGATGCGCCTCAAGGGCGCGTCGTTCACCAACTATGTTCGCCGGTACCACCCGGGTGTCCCGGCTGTGGTCATGTCCGGCACGTTGGCTGCGGGCTACGTCGCGAGGTCGGCGCGTGAACGTGCCTGCGGGTCGGAGAAGGCCCCGTTGTTCCTCGCGCAGGCCACGGGCCTCGTGACGGGCCGGGCCTTCGTCGGCGGCGCCGAGGTGGCCCGCCGCCGCATGATCGAGACCGATCCTGCACGTCGCGCCGCCGGAGCGGGCGCGGCGTCGGCACAGTCCGCGTCCGCACGACCTGGCGACGAGATGTCCGGGCGTCCGATTCTGCTCGTGACCAAGGAGTTCGGCCGCCCTGCCACCTCGGGTGGCATGTTGCGCACCCTGGCGTTGGCCACGTGGCTCGCAGGCCGGGCCAACGTCGTCGTCGTCTCGCCCAAGGGTGTGACGGGTGTGCGTCGCCTCGACACCGGTGAGATCGTGCTGGACGAGCTGCGCACCACGTCGCCGTCGTCGCTCGTCGCCGACGCGCTCACCCTCCCGCGCTACCGCTCCCTCGGCGCGCCGCGCACGAGCGGAGCCGCGCTGGTCGACGGACTGAAGGCCACTCTCGCCGACCTCGGTCCGTTCCGAGCGGCCGTCATCGACCACACGAACCTCTTCGGGCTGGCCGATCTACTGCCGGCGGATCTGCCGGTCGTGCTCTCGACTCACAACGTCGAGTCCGACCTCATGCGGCAGCGCGCGGCGTCCGAGTCGGGGCCCACCAAGATCGCGGCCCACATCGAGTCGGGTCTGCTGCGCGTTCTGGAGCGGACGATCGGTACCCGCCACCCCAACGTCGTCTGCACCGAGCACGACGCCGGAGTCGTCATGAAGGACGGCGCCCCCGCGGTCGCGGTGGCGCGCAACGGCATCACCCCGCCCACGCAGAGCCGTCGCGACGAGGCGCTGGCCGCGAACCCGCACGGCACGGAGCTGCTCTTCACCGGTGCCCTCGATTGGCGTCCCAACGTCAACGGCATCCTGTGGCTCGTCGAAAGTCCCGAATGGGCCGAACTCGTCCGACGTCGCCCGGGCCTCGTGCTCACGGTGGCCGGACGCAACCCCTCGGCCGAGTTCCGTGCCCGTCTGGAGGCCGCACCCGGCGTGCGCGTCGAGGCGGACGTGCCGAGCATGACGCCTCTGTTGGAGCGTGCGCGCCTCGGAGTCGCCCCGTTGCTCGAGGGAGGCGGCTCACGCATCAAACTGCTGGAGTATGCCGCCCACGGACTGCCGTCGGTCTCGACGGTCGTCGGTGCATCGGGGTTGGATGAGCTCCCCGACGGCGCCATCCTGCAGACTCCCGAGGACCTGGCCGCGTTCTGCGCCGCGATCGACGCTGCGCTGGAGGCCGGCGACTCGTCGCTGAGCGAGGAGCAGGTGAACGCGGTCCTCGGTGTCTATGGCTGGGACACGACGCTGTCGGCCGTCTCGACCGTCCTGCCACTGTGAGCCGTCCGCCCCACCCGCGGATGATCGCAGGTCGGGCGAGACGCTCTGGTCTCACCATTCGGGCGGCAGCGAAAAACTATCAGCTCAGTCCGACGCGTGGCTCTGGGCGTCCGACTTGCACCCAAAGCGTTTCACAGCACTGCCGATTGGGTCCCTGACGCCCCGCGACGGTGGCGGGGATCCGTCAAATTGGGGTGTAACGCCGCCAGTTGGCGGAGACCCGAAAGCCTTGGCGGGCTGTGGCGGGGGGCCGATCAGTGGGGAGTCTCACCACTCCCTGCCAAGGAAGCCACTGCCACATGCCTTCGTTCACCTTGTCTCGCCCTGCCTCCATCCTCACGACGGTGACGCTCACCCTCTCTGCGACGGCCTCCGGTGTGCTCGTCGCCCCCGACTCCGCACGTGCGGTGATCGGTGACACCTACCGCATGACCGTGATGCCCACCTCCCTTCGGACCTCCGACGGAGCGACGTGGGAGCCCCGTACCGGCTTCGACAAGGGCGACTTCTCCCAGTCGTTCACCAGCGGCTCGATCGCCGGGGCCAAGGACTCGCGCCTGTATTACCCCGAACTCGTGCGCTTCAACTCCTGGAAGAAGCAGACGGAGAACGGCACCTACCGCGTCACGCTCAAGATGCGTGAGATGTGGTGGAGCAAGGCCGGCGAGCGCGTCTTCGACGTGACGGCCGAGGGGCGCACGGTGCTCTCCGGCGTCGACATCGTCAAGGCCGTCGGCAAGAACACGGCCTACGACCGTTCCTTCGACGTGACCGTCACCGACGGGCGCCTCGACCTCACGTTCCCGGCAAAGAAGGACTCGGCGCTGCTGTCGGCCATCGAGGTCACCCGCATCGCCGACGCGACGCAGGCCCCGACGCCGGCCCCCGCGCCCGAGACCTCGCAGGTCGTCGGACGGATGAGCGTCAACCCGAAGGGGGCCAAGGACGCCGCCGGCAACACGTATGCACCTGCTGCCGGCATCAACGGCGGTCGGTACTCCGAGTCCTACCCCGCGGGTGCCAAGCTCAAGAACACCCCCGACAGCGACGTCTACCGGGGCGAGCACGTCGGCATGACCTCGTGGAGCCGCGGCGTCCCCAACGGCACGTACGACGTCACCGTCAAGATGCGTGAGCAGTGGTACAACGCACCCGGCGTGCGTGTGTTCGACGTGTTCGCCGAGGGCGCTCGCGTTCTCGCCGACGTCGACATCTACAAGGCCGCGGGCAAGGACACCGCCTACGACCGCACGTTCCGCACCGTGGTGCGCGACGGCCGTCTCGACCTGGGCTGGGTCGCGAAGAAGGACCTCGCCCTGATCTCGGCCGTCGTCGTCTCCCGCGTCGACAACCCTGGCGCGACCCCCGCGCCCACGCCCACCCCGGCCCCGACCACTCCGGCGCCCGCGCCCACCACTCCCACGCCGGCGCCCACCACACCGGCTCCTGCCCCGACCACCCCGAAGCCGTCCAACGCGGCGTTCGGCAAACTGTCGGGCATGAACTGGGACTCGGGCATGTACCCGATGAACCGCGCCGGTGAGGTCACCAAGTGGGAGCAGAACCGTGGCCGCAAGGTCGACGTCATCACGGTGTTCCCCAGCCGTGAGTCGTGGAACAACATGCAGAGCACCTGGTTCATGGACTCCGAGCGCATTCCTGCCGGCTACCAGGGCACTCTCGACGTCGGTGTGCCGCTGTGGCCCGACAACGGCAACCTCGCCACGGCCAAGGCCGGCGGATACAACGCCGAGTGGGAGAAGCTGGCCCGCAACATCTCGGCCAAGTACCCGAACGCCTATATCCGTCTGGGCTGGGAGATGAACCTGCCCGGGTGGAAGGCTGCGGCGTGGGCCAACCAGTCCGAGGACTGGAAGGCGGCCTACCGTCAGGCCGTCGGCGCCATCCGTAAGGGCGGCCCGAACCTGCGCATCGCGTGGGTCGTCAACGAGGGGCCTGGTCAGACGGGTACTGCTGACGCCCGCGTGTTCTACCCCGGTGACCAGTACGTCGACTACATCGGCATGGACGCCTACGACTGGTGGCCCGGCTACACGACCGAGGCCAACATCGCCAAGCACCGCGACGAGGCGTACGGGTGGAACTTCTGGATGCAGTTCGCCCGCGACCACGGCAAGAAGTTCGTCCTGCCCGAGTGGGGCGTGGCCCCGGCCAACCCCGCCAGCGGTGGTGACAACCCGAAGTACATCAACTTCGTCTACAGCTGGCTGGAGAAGAACCGCGACAACATCGCCTACGAGAGCTACTTCCAGGAGACCGACGGTTACATCCGTTCCGACCTGTTCACGGGCACGAGCCCCAAGGCCACGGCGGAGTACAAACGCTGGATGCCGTTGCTCGGTCGCGACTCCTGATCGATCGTTGATCGCCCGCCGGCTCACCTGATCGAGTAGGTGCATGCGGCACACCCCGGGCGGTCCGTCACTTCGGTGGCGGGCCGCCCGTCGTGCGTCCTGTTCTGTCCACTGCTGCATGGAGTCCGCGAGAGTCGTTGGTGCGCAGCGAGATCGGCGAACCGGGCACGCGGAGGCGGCGATCGGACCAGGATGGATCCCACCGACTGCAGGAGAGCGCCATGACCGCCGATCGTGATCACCTCGACCTCAGCCCGCATCCGCTCGTCCAGCTCCTCGGCAAGCCTGCCGACGAGTTCACGCGTGAGGACATCGTGTCCGCCGTGGAAAAGCTGGGCATCCGGATGCTCAACCTGCGTTATGTCGCGGGAGACGGCCGACTCAAGAAGTTGAACTTCGTCATCAACTCCCGCGCGCACCTGCTCGAGGTACTCACCTACGGCGAGCGCGTCGACGGATCCAGCCTGTTCTCCTTCGTCGCGGCCAAAGCCAGCGACCTGTACGTGGTGCCGCGCTACCGCACGGCCTTCGTCAGCCCCTTCGCCGAGGAACCGACGCTGGACCTGCTCTGCTCGTTCTACGACGCGCAGGGCCGGCCGTTGGAGTCTGCGCCCGAGAACGTGCTGCGCAAGGCGGTTCGCCCGCTCGAGGAACACACCGGCGCTCAGCTCGAGGCACTGGGCGAGCTGGAGTACTACCTGTTCGACGACCTGGAGCAGATCTACCCGATCGTCGAGCAGCGCGGATACCACGAGTCCCACCCGTTCAGTAAGTGGGGCAGCATCCGCCGCGAGGCGATGATGCGTCTGGCCGAGATGGGGGCCCAGATCAAATACGGCCACGCCGAGGTCGGCAACATCATCCACGGCGGACGCGAGATGGTGCAGGGCGAGATCGAGTTCCTGCCCGTGCCGCTGGAGGAGGCCGCCGACCAGATCGTGCTGGCCAAGTGGGTGCTGCGTGAGGTCGCCTACAGCCACGGCCTCGAGGTGAGCTTCGCGCCCAAGATCGTCGTCGGGCATGCCGGGAGCGGAATGCACGTGCACACCCGATTGGTGCGCGACGGCGCCAACGCGTTCGTGGGTCAGGACGGTTTGTCCGAGGACGCCCGCAAGGTCATCGCGGGGTATCTGACCTGCGCGCCCTCGTTCACGGCGTTCGGCAACACGGTGCCGACCTCCTACCTGCGGCTCGTGCCTCACCAGGAGGCACCCACGAGCATCTGCTGGGGTGACCGCAACCGCTCGGTGCTCGTGCGCGTGCCGCTCGGCTGGGTGGGCGTGGGGGAGCGGATGCGCCTCGACGCCAACCCCACCGAGGACGCCGAGGCGGAGGGCTCTGTCTCGCCGATGGACTCACAGACCGTCGAGATTCGCAGCGGTGACGGCTCCGCGCAGGTGCATCTCTACCTCGCCGCGCTGGCCGTCGCGGCCCGTCACGGCCTCACCGATCCCGATGCCCTCGCCACTGCGGAGCGCCTCTACATCGACGTGGACGCCGGTGACCTGCCCGACCTCGACCAGCTGCCCGCCTCGTGTGCCGAGTCGGCGCGGGCGTTGCTCACGGCGAGGGACATATACGAGGCCGACGGGGTGTTCCCCGCGGGGCTCCTCGACTCGATCGCCGCAGGCTTGACGGCGTTCGACGACGAGGGCCTCAGCGAACGCCTCGAGGGTGACGATGTGGCATTGAAGAGCCTGGTCGATTCGTACCTGCACGTCGGATGACCCGACGGATCTTGGTGGTACGGGACACACCTGGGGTGGACCAGGCCACCCCAGGTGTGTTCTGAGCTCTACGCTGGAGGAGGACATTCGCCGATGAGGGGACGCACAACATGACCGAGTTCACGCTCCCGGTGCCGCAGGACTGGCGCCAGGCCGAACCCTTCTACGACGGTGCTCTCGAACGGGCGCTGACGGTGGTGCGCGACCCGCGCACCCTTGAGCGACTGGTGCGGTACTACGACCGCGGCAGCAACTACGCCGGTTCGACGTTCACGCAGTTCAGCGACAACGACCCCACGCGCATCACCGAGCGTGACCTGCTGGCCGTCAGCCTGCTCGACGTCACGCTCTCACCCAACCTGGTGCGCGGCGTGCTCGAGAACGGCGAGATGCAGGACCGTCTCTCGTCCCTGCTCGCCGTCGAGAAGCTCCCCACCGACGCCCACCTCCAGGACGCCACCCCCGAGCTGGTCGCGGCGATGGACGAGTTCTACCGGACGGTCCGCGACCTGACCCCGCCCCAGCGCGACCGGTACTCGGTGCACTGGGTCAGCGCGGCCAAGTTGTGCGCCCGCAAGCGTCCGCACCTGTTTCCGGTGCGCGACGAGATCGTCTGCCGCTACCTGGGCACGTGGCCCTCGCGCTACCAGATCGACTGGCAGGTCTTCGCCCGCATCATCGGCAACGAGGAGGTGCGCGAGCGCCTCACCCGCCTGATCGACCGCGCCGCGGAGTCGAAGTCCGTCGACGTGGGCGACCGCTCCCACCTGCTGCGTCACCTCGACGTCTGCATCTGGATGCACGCACCCCGCCACGACTGAGTCTCTCTTTCGGCCCCGAGAACCTTCGCCGCCACCCGCCCCACGGCAGGTGGCGGCGAAGGGCTGTCTGGGATGCCTGGCAGAATCGCCACATGACGTTGATCCCCCTCACCGAAGCCGACGAAGCCCGCAGGCGCGGGTTGGTGCAGATGCGGGCCGTGGCCACCGCGTTGTTCGTGCTGGCCATCGTGGTGTTCGTGCTGACGCTGCACCGCGGCGGCGCATGGGGATACGTCAATGCGACGGCGGAGGCCGCGATGGTGGGTGCGCTCGCCGACTGGTTCGCGGTGACGGCCTTGTTCCGTCATCCGCTGGGCATCCCGATTCCGCACACGGCGCTCGTGCCCCGCAAGAAGGACAGCTTCGCCAAGTCCCTGGAAGACTTCGTCGCAGGTCACTTCCTCACCGGTGAGGCGGCGCGTGAGCGGTTCGTCGAGTCCGATGCGACGGCCCGGGCAGGGCGGTGGCTCAGTGACGCCGACAACAGTGAGCGGGTCGTCGTCCACGCCGCCTCACTCACGCGGCGCGCGCTCGACCACGTCAGCGAGGACGAGGTCCGCCAGGTTCTCGAGCACTCGATCCTGCCGCGGCTCGTCGACGAACCGATCGCGCCGCTGGCCGGAAGCCTGCTGGAGCAGGTCGTGCGGGACGACGTCCACCGCCACCTGGTCGACCTCTGCATCGTCGAAGCCCACAACTGGCTGCTCGACAACCCGCAGACGTTCGCCTCGGTCGTCGGCGAACGCGCACCCACGTGGACCCCGCTGTGGGTCAACAGCATGTTGGTGGACCGTCTGCACACGGAGGCACTCGCCTGGGTCCGCGACGTCCGTGACACCCCCGACCACCGGGTTCGCCTCGCCGTGGACGACCTGCTCGGCGACCTGGCCCGCAACCTCTGCGAGGACCCGGCCACGATGCGCCGGGCCGAGGAGCTCAAGACGACGTTCCTCACCCACGCCCAGACGATGGAGACTGCCATCAGCCTGTGGGGTCTGCTGCGTCGGACCCTGGCCGACGCGATGGACGACCCGGAGGGTCGTCTGCGCACCCGCCTGCACACCGAACTCATCTCCTTCGGTGAGCGACTCATGCACGACCCCGAGCTCCGCACCCGCGTGGACCGCCGCGTCGGCGATGCCGTCGCTGGACTCGTCGACACCTATGGGGCCGAGCTCGTGCCGGTGATCTCGCAGGTCATCGAGCGATGGGACGGCAAGGAGGCCGCCGACCACATCGAGCTGCACGTCGGACGAGACCTGCAGTTCATCCGCATCAACGGCACGGTTGTGGGCGGTCTGGCGGGGCTGCTGATCCACACCTTGAGCCAGCTCGCCCTGTAGTCCTCGCCCTGTAGTCCTCGCCCTGTAGTCGCCGAGCGCCGCGGCCAAGCCGCACCAGTCAGGCGGCACCAGTCAGGCGGCGACGAGCAGGGGCAGGTATCAGCCCTCGTACATGTCGGTGATGAGGTGGGCGTAGCGGTGCTCCACCGGGCGGCGTTTGACCTTGAGAGTCGGGGTGAGTTCACCGGCGTCCATCGACAGCGGCTCGTCCAGGAGGCGGAACTTCTGCACCCGCTCGAACTTCGCCGCGTCCTGCCCGACTCGGCCGATGAGCTGGTCGTAGTACTCCTCGACCTCTCCGAGCGCGAGCAACTCCTGCACCGACGAGAACGGCAACGAGCGGGCTCGGGCCCAGCCTTCGAGCTCCTCGAACGAGGGCTGGATGAGGGCGGTGAGGTAGGGACGCACGTCGCCGACGACAAGAGCGGCCTCGACGAGCGGGTCGGCGCACAAGGCCGACTCGATCGGCCCGGGGGCGATGTTCTTGCCCTGGGTGGTGACGATGAGGTCCTTGATGCGGTCGGTGATGACGAGGTAACCATCGCGGTCGAGGTAGCCCACGTCGCCGGTGTGCAGCCACCCGTCGGCGTCGATGGCCTCGGCCGTCGCGTCGGGACGACCGTGGTAGCCGCTCATGACGTTGTCGCCCTTGACGAGGATCTCGCCCGTCTGGGCCGCGATGCGCACCTGCGAGCCGGGAACCGGGGTTCCGACCGTGCCGAAGCGGGTGGCGCCGGGGGCGTTGCAGGTGGTCAGGGGAGCGGTCTCGGTGAGGCCGTACCCCTGATAGACGTGCAGCCCCGCGGCGAGGAAGAACTCCTCGACCTCGCGACGTAGCGGGGCTCCGCCGGCGGCCATGACGTTCTTGGGTCCACCGACAGCGTCGCGCACGTTGTGCAGGACGAGCCGGTCTGCGACGGCATGCTGGGCGGCGAGGGCACGCGAGACAGGCAGACCGGCCTCACGCCGCATCGCAACCATGCCGCCGACGCGCAAGGCCCAGTCGAACAGGTGGCGCTTGGCCCCCGATCCGGCCTTGGCGTGTGCGCCCGCGTAGACCTTCTCGTACAGGCGTGGCACCGAGACGAAGCTGGAAGGGCGGATCTCGATGAGGTCCTCGGCCACGGTCTTGGGGTTCGTGACCGAGCAGTTCTCCATGCCGTTGGCCAGGACCACATACGTCCATGCGCGCTCGTAGGCGTGGGTCAGCGGCAGGAACGACATGTTGCGGGTGCCGCGGCGCATGTCGAACCGGTCGTCGATGGCCTGCAGCTGGTGGGTGTAGGCGCGGTGGGGGAGCAACACGCCCTTGGGCTCGCCGGTGGTGCCGGAGGTGTAGATGATCGTGACGATGTCCTCGGGGTCGACCTCGGCGGCGAGGGCGGCCAGACGTTCGGCGAGGGACTCCTCGCTCGGTGCGTCTGCGAGCAACTGCGCCAGCGTCGTGTGGTCCCCGGAGTCGGCCTGCGCCTCACCCAGCATGAGGACCCGCCGGAGCCGAGACTGAGGCTGCTCGGCGTCGTCGCCGGAGGCCAGCAGGGGGAGGGTTGCATCGACCTTGGCGAGCAGGTCGGGTGTGCCGCTGAAGACGAGAGCGGCGCCGCTGTCGCGCAACACGTGAGCGATCTGGTGTGGCGTACTCGTGGTGTACACCGGCACGCTCACGAGGCGAGCCTTGAGGCAGGCGAGGTCGATCATCGACCACTCGGGGGAGTTGCCCGCGTGGACCGCCACCCGGTCACCAGGCGTCAGGCCCAGTTCGAGGAGTGCGCCGGCGAGCCGCGTCGAGATCTCGTCGAGCTCGCGATAGGTGGTCGTCTGCCAAGCGCCGTCGCGGTAGACCCGCAGTGCCGTGAGGGCGGCGTTCTCGCGCAGGCTCGCGTTCAAGGCATCCAACAGGTTGCGAGACATGCGGCACTCCTTGAGGGGGGTCGAGACTTACCCCACCGTAGGTTAGGAGCGGTCCTTCGGCACGCTCGGTGCTCGATCCGATGCGGGCCGCTGCGGGGCACCTTCGAGCCGAAGAGAGAGCACAGACATGAACGGCATTCCAGGACACACGAATTCGGTCCTCGACGTGGGCTTGAGGGTCGGGCATGCCGGGGCACATGCACCCGGGGCGCTCTCCGGAACGACAGTCCTCCTGCCCCCGGCGGACGACCCCTCGGGCATGACCGCGGGCGTCGATGTACGAGGTGGTGGGCCCGGTACGCGCGAGACGGACCTGCTCGACCCACGCAACGTCGTGGACCGCGTCCATGCAGTGTGTCTGTCCGGTGGATCCGCTTTCGGGCTCGGAGCGGCCGACGGTGTCATGGCCGGCCTGTCCGCCGACGGGATCGGCCTGCCCATGGGCGCTCCCGGCGATGTCGTTCCGCTGGTCCCGGCGGCGGTGATCTTCGACCTCGGCCGCGGTGGCACGTTCGGTGCGCACCCGGATGCCGAGACCGGTGCCGCGGCCTACCGCGCCGCCCGGGACAGCGGTGGTGGATCCGGCGATGGCGGTCACGGATCGGTCGCTCTCGGGTGCGTCGGTGCCGGCAGAGGTGCCAAGGCCGGCGGATTCAAGGGCGGGGTCGGCACCGCGAGTGCCGTCTGCCCAGACGGGTCGATCGTCGCTGCTCTGGTCGTCTGCAACAGCCTCGGCGAGGTCGTCGCGCCCGACGGGACCCTGCACGCCGCAGACCTTCTCCTGCCCGAAGACCTCGCGGGGCGCGGCGGCGGTGCCTTGCGCGCACC
>DAMDJY010000026.1:21616-25295 GCA_032100225.1 Mobilicoccus sp. | reverse complement strand
CACGGCGGCGCGGGCCGAGCGGCGCAGGTTGGCGTCGTCGAAGTTGGCCAGGCGGTTGGCGGTGGCCCGCACCTCCTTGCGGACACGGCGCTCCTCCCAGGCGAGAACGGCGTCGTGCGCACCGAGGCGGGTGAGCAGGGCGCCGATGGCGTCGCCGTCGCGGATGACCACGCGGTCGATGCCCCGCACCTCACGGGCCTTGACGGACAGCTCGATGCGCCGTGCGGCGCCGACGAGGGCGAGCGCGGCCTCCGGCCCGGGGCAGGTGATCTCGAGGGAGGACGACCGACCCGGCTCGGTCAGGGAACCGTGCGCGAGGAAGGCGCCACGCCAGGCGGCTTCGGCGTCACAGACCGGTCCGCTGACGATGCGCGGCGGAAGACCGCGGACAGGGCGACCACGCAGATCCACCAGACCGGTCTGACGTGCGAGACCGTCACCGTCCTCGATCACCCGGACGACGTAGCGGCTCCGCGGCGACGACGAGCAGCTCGCTGTCGTGCCCGTACACCTCGGCGATGTGGGTGCGCAGACGACGCGCCGCGGCGGCCGTATCGAGCTCGGCCTCCACGATGATGCGCCCGGCCACCATGTGCAGCCCCCCCGCGAACCGCAGCATGGCCGACACCTCGGCCTTGCGGCAGCAGGGCTTGGTCACGATGACCCGGGAGAGCTCGTCCTTCACCTTCGCTGTCATCGCCATGCGGGACATCCTGCCATCCGCTGGGGCCCGCTCCCGACGAGCCGAATTCCGTTGCGCATCAACCGATGATGTCGCGATAGGCCGCAGCCAGCCGCAAGGGGTCGTGTTTGCCCGGATCGTCCGGACGGGACACCGGCAGGAGCACGAGTTCGGCACCCAGGGCCGTGGCCTGCTCACGCACGGCAACGGCATCCTCGACGACGAGCGGGTCGGCGAGAACGACGTCGATGCCCACTCCGGGAGCATGGTGGCGGAGCGAGGCCAGGTGCGAGGCGGCCGAGTAGCCGGAGGTCTCGCTGGTGTGCATTTCGAGGTTGAGCGTGAGGATGGTGCGTGCCGATGAGTGGCGCAACGCCTGCACCAGCTCGGGCACCAGCAGGTGCGGCATGACCGAGGTGTACCAGGAGCCCGGACCGAGGACGATGTGGTCGGCCTCATGGATGGCGGTCAGCGCCTCCGGGCAGGCCGGCGGCGAGGGCGGTTCGAGGGTGACCGACAGCACCTGCCCGCGCGTCGTCGCGACAGCGGCCTGACCCTCGACGCGGGTGACGGCACGGGGGTTCTTCGGGTCGAGGCCTGCGACCTGCGCGGTGATGACGAGTGGCACCGAGGACATCGGCAGGACCCGTCCCCGCGCGCCGAGGAGTCGCCCGACGAGGTCGAGGCCGTCGACCGTGTCGCCTAGCAACTCCCACAGGCCCATGATCAGCAGGTTTCCGAGGGCGTGACCGGCCAGCTCACCCCCGCCTTCGAACCGGTGCTGCAGCACGTCACGCCACAGGTGACCCCATTCGGAGTCGTCGCACAGGGCCGCCAAAGCCATGCGCAGGTCGCCGGGGGGCAGAACGTCGTACTGCTGACGCAGGCGCCCGCTGGAGCCCCCGTCGTCGGCGACCGTGACCACTGCCGTCACCTGCTCGCTGACCAGCCGGAGCGCGGACAACGACGCAGCCAACCCGTGGCCGCCGCCGAAGGCGACGATGCGCTGCTTCACTCCCGCCCCAGGTCACGGTGGAACAGCAGGGTGGCGATCACGGGGGTTGTAAGCTCGCGGGCCAGGCGTTCGGCGACGGCCACCGACCGGTGCTTGCCACCGGTGCACCCGACCGCGATGGTGATGTAGCGGCGGCCCTCCTTGAGGTACCCCGCCAGCATCGGCTCCATCAGGTCGACGGCGCGCTCGATGAACTCCGTGGCCTCGGGCTGGGCGAACACGTAGTCGGCCACCGGCTCCTCCTTGCCGGTGTGGCCACGCAGCTCGGGGATCCAGTACGGGTTGGGCAGAAAGCGCATGTCGAACACCGTGTCGGCATCGAGGGGGACGCCGTATTTGAACCCGAACGAGACGATGGCGATACGCAGCCGCGCCGACGTGGTGCCGCCCAGCATCTCCCGGACCTTGGCCGACAGTTGATGCACGTTGAGGCCGCTCGTGTCGACCAGCAGGTCGGCCTGGGAGCGGAGGTCGGAGAGGCGGCGCCGTTCCTCCTGGATGCCGTCGAGCAGACGCCCGTCGCCCTGGAGCGGGTGGGGGCGCCGGACGCTCTCGAAACGGCGCACCAGCGACTCGTCACTGGCGTCGACGAACACGACTCGGGGCGAATAGCCCTGGGCGCGCAGGGTGGTCAGCGCTGAGGAGAACGCGGGAAAGAACCCGCGGGTGCGCACGTCGACCACTGCGGCCAGGCGGTGCACCTCGTCGCTGCCCCGACCGAGCTCGGCGAGCTGCGGCAACATGCTCGGCGGCAGGTTGTCGACGACGTACCAGCCGAGATCCTCCATGGCGTGGACGGCGGTGCTACGACCTGCGCCGCTCATCCCCGTGAGGATGATGAGCTCGTTGGCGGTCTCGTCCGCGGCGGCCGGCGTGGCCGCGGGTGCCTCCGACCGCTCGGGCTGCTCCGTCATGGCGTCTCCTCGGGTCGGGACTGTGCTGCGTGAGCACCATCCTGCACCGTCTCGGCGTCGTCCAACACCTCACCGGTGAGCATGTCGACAGCAGGGGCCGGAGCGTCGCGGTGCAGGTGCGCGGCGACGGCCTCGGCCAGGGCCGGACCGATGCCGTTCACGGCGCGGATCTCGTCCACTGACGCGGCCCGGATCTTCTTGACCGAGCCGAACTGCGCGAGCAACGCGGCCCGGCGCGCCGGGCCCAGGCCGGGGACGGAATCGAGCTCGCTCACGGTCATCGCTTTGGACCGACGCTGGCGGTGGAACGTGATGGCGAACCGGTGCGCCTCGTCGCGCAGGCGTTGCAGCAGGAACAGTCCCTCGCTCGTGCGGGGCAGGATGACCGGGAAGGCCTCGCCGGGGATCCAGACCTCCTCCAGCCGCTTGGCCAGGCCGACGACGGCCACGTCGGTGACCCCCATGTCGGCGAGGACATCGGCAGCAGCCTGGACCTGCGGCAGCCCACCGTCGACGACGACGAGTTGCGGTGCATAAGCGAACCGTTTGGGACGACCCGTCTCGGGGTCGACGCCCGGGGGCACGGCACCTGACCCGGACACGTCCTCAGCGCCATCGGCAAGGCCGGCGACGACCCCACCGGAGGGTGTTGGGGCGGCGGCCTCTGCCACGTCGGCCGTGCGATGCCGACGGAACCGGCGGCGCAGCACCTCGGCCATCGCGGCGGCGTCGTGCATCTGGGCGTCGGGCCCGCTCGGGTCCCAACCCGATGCAGGGGCAGGGCCGGGGGCGGTCGGCTCATGGCCGCCGTCGCCTCGCACGATGAAGCGCCGGTACTCGCTCTTGCGTGGGAGTCCGTCCTCGAACACGACCATGGAGGCCACGACGTTGGTGCCCTGCACGTGGGAGACGTCGTAACACTCGATGCGCAGCGGTGCCTCGTCGAGGTCGAGAAACTCCTGCAGCTCTTCGAGGGCCTTGCTGCGTGCGGTGAGGTCGCCGGCGCGGGCGACCTTGTGGCGAGCGAGGGTCTGGGTGGCGTTGCGGGTGACGGTCTCCATGAGCGCC
>DAMDJY010000026.1:0-21590 GCA_032100225.1 Mobilicoccus sp. | reverse complement strand
GTTGCGGCACCCGCACGTCGACGGTGGAGCCGCGCCGCGAGGTCAGCCAGGCGGCGAACGTCTCCACGTCGCGGGGTTCGGTCGAGACGAGCACCTCGCGTGGCACGACCTCTCCCCCGTCGCCGTACTGCTGCGCCAGGAGTTGTTCGAGCAGCGCCTCGTCGGTGTCGTCCAGGCCCTGCGAGCGTTCGAGCACCCACCCGCGTTGACCTCGGATGCGGCCGCCGCGCACGTGGAAGACCTGGACCGCCGCCTCCAATTCGTCACCGACCAGGGCGAACACGTCGGCATCGGTGGCATCGGGGAGCACGACCGTCGACTTCTCCAAGGCCTGGCGCAGGGCTCCTACGTCGTCGCGCAGCCGCGCGGCCCGTTCGAAGTCGAGGTCCGCGGCTGCCGCCTTCATCTCCTTTTCGAGGCGGGTGACGAACCGGCCCGTGTTGCCCGCCATGAAGTCGCAAAAGTCCGCCGCGATCGCACGGTGCTCGGCCTCGTCGACCCGGCCCACGCAGGGCGCCGAGCATTTGTCGATATAGCCGAGCAGGCAGGGCCGCCCCACCTGTTCGGCACGTGTGAACACGCCGTTGCTGCAGGTGCGCACCGGAAAGACCCGAAGGAGAAGGTCGAGGGTCTCGCGAATGGCCCATGCGTGGGTGTAGGGGCCGAAATACCGTGTGCCCGTGCGTTTCTGACCGCGCAGCACCTGCGCCCGGGGGTACTTCTCCCCCATCGTGACCGCGAGGTAGGGGTAGGACTTGTCGTCGCGGTACTTGACGTTGAACCGCGGATCGAACTCCTTGATCCAGCTGTACTCGAGCTGCAGGGCCTCCACCTCGGTGGCGACCACGGTCCACTCGACCCGCGCACCCGTGAACACCATCGTGCGCGTGCGCGGATGCAGGCCCGCGACATCTTGAAAGTAGGAGCTGAGTCGCTGGCGCAAGGACTTGGCCTTGCCGACGTAGATGACCCGCCCCTCGCGGTCGAGAAAGCGGTAGACCCCGGGCTCGGTCGGGATCTCCCCCGGCCGGGGACGGTACGTCGACGGATCAGCCACGGGCGCCACTCTAAAGCGACCCGCCGACAGCCCTTCGATGCGACATCGCGCGTCGCGCTGCCGGCATAGCGAACCAGCACTCAGGTACACAGCAGAACGCCCGGCGGCCACGCGAGTGAACTGGTCACCAGTTCACGAGGGTGGCGCCGGGCGATCGGCTGTCCGATAGGTGCCGAGGTGGTGCACTCGTCGGCGCGGTCGGTGACCGGCGACGAACTTCGACGGTGTCAGGCGGTCTTGCTCGGCACTGCGACGTCGACGGGCTTGAGTCCGTAGGCGGAGGGGCCGACGATGACCTCACCGGTGGCGGGGTCGAACTGGCTGCCGTGCAGCACGCACACGAGCCGACCGGTGCTCTCGTCCTGCATGGTGACGCGGCCGTTCTGGTGCAGGCACACGTCGGAGAAGACCTTGTACTGCCCGGCGGTCGGCTGGGTGATGATGACGCGTTCCTCCTCGAGGAACTTCGCCTTCCCCACCGGGACCTCGTCGCCGGACACGGCCTTCTCCACCGCAGCCTGGATCTCGGGAGTGACCTCCGCGCCCTCGGAGCCCTTCTTCTCGCCGCCGCCGCACGCCGAGACGAAGGTGACCGTCGCCAGGGCGACCCCACCGGCTCCGGCCATCTTGAGCACCGTCCGCCGATCGGTCTTGATCTGGTCCTGCATCACGCGTCCTCTCGTCGTGGGATCTGTCCCGCCACTCTAATGACCGTGGGCGCCTCGGACCCGGGGGTGCCAGAGGTCCCATGGAGACCCCGACGGCCTCACCTGCCTCTGGTGATGGCCACGGCCATACGCCTATCGAGGCGTGTGCCTGACCTCAGGTGCGGCGGGCGATCGCAGCGGCCTTGCGGCTGCGCTTGGGTGGCGGCGGAGCCTCGGTGCTGCTCGACTCCGTCGTCGCCGGAGTGGTCGTCGCACTCGGTGCGGTGTCGGCAGCCTTGGCAGCCGTCGCCTTCGTGGCGGCCTTCTTGGCCGTTGCCTTCTTGGTCGTTGCCTTCTTGGTCGTCGCGGCCTTGGTCGCTGCGGTCTTCTTGGCGGCAGCAGTCTTGGCCGCAGTGGTCTTCTTCGCGGCCTTCTTGGGCACGACGCTCGGCTTGAGCTTGCCGGGCAGTGCGGGTGCGGGCAGCGGGTCGGCCACCCCTGGAACGCGGCCCGCCCGTTCCAGCACGGGCTTGAGGTAGCGCCCGGTGTGGCTCTCCTCGACCTGCGCGACCTGTTCGGGGGTGCCCTCGGCGATGACCCGGCCTCCCCGGTAACCACCTTCGGGTCCCATGTCGATGACCCAGTCGGCACTCTTGATCACGTCGAGGTTGTGCTCGATGACGATGACCGTGTTGCCCTTGTCGACCAGCCCCTGAAGCACGCCCAGCAGCTTGCGGATGTCTTCGAAGTGCAGGCCCGTGGTGGGCTCGTCGAGGACGTAGACCGTCCGGCCCATGCTGCGCTTCTGCAGCTCTGCGGCCAGCTTGACGCGCTGTGCCTCGCCACCGGAGAGCGTCGGCGCGGGCTGGCCGAGGCGGACGTAGCCGAGCCCGACGTCGTTGAGGGTCTTCATGTGGCGCGCGATCGCGGGCACCGCGCCGAAGAAGTCGACGGCCTCCTCGATCGGCATGTCGAGAACCTCGGCGATGCTCTTGCCCTTGAAGTGGACTTCGAGGGTCTCCCGGTTGTACCGCGCCCCATGGCAGACCTCGCACGGCACGTACACGTCGGGAAGAAAGTTCATCTCGATCTTGAGGGTGCCGTCGCCCGAGCAGGCGTCGCACCGGCCGCCCTTGACGTTGAAGGAGAACCGGCCGGGCATGTACCCGCGGATCTTGGCCTCGGTGGTCTCGGCGAAGAGTTTGCGGATGCTGTCGAAGACGCCGGTGTAGGTGGCGGGGTTGGACCTCGGGGTGCGTCCGATGGGGCTCTGGTCGACGTGGACGACCTTGTCGAGCTGTTCGAGGCCGGTGACGCTCTTGTGGCGGCCCGGCACCTGCCGCGCTCCGTTGAGCTTGTTGGCCAACACCGTGTAGAGGATGTCGTTGACCAGAGTGGACTTGCCCGAGCCCGAAACACCGGTGACGGCAGTGCACACACCGAGCGGAAACTCGACGTCGATGTCGGTGAGGTTGTTCTGCCGGGCGCCGACGACGCGCAGCATCCGGTCGGGGTCGATGCCTCGCCGCTGCTGCGGCAACTCGATGGAGGCGCGTCCGGAGAGGTATCGGCCCGTCATCGACTCCTCGTGAGCCTTGAGCCCCTCGACCGTGCCCGAGTGGACGACGTGGCCGCCGTGCTCGCCGGCGCCGGGACCGATGTCGACGACCCAGTCGGAGGCCTCGATGGTGTCCTCGTCGTGCTCGACGACGATGAGGGTGTTGCCCAGGTCGCGCAGCCGTTCGAGGGTGCCGATGAGGCGCTGGTTGTCGCGCTGGTGCAGGCCGATGGAGGGCTCGTCCAGCACGTAGAGCACGCCGACCAGGCCGGAGCCGATCTGGGTGGCGAGCCGGATGCGCTGCGCCTCCCCGCCGGAGAGGGTGGCGGCCGGGCGGTCGAGGGACAGGTAGTCCAGTCCGACGTCGAGGAGGAACCCGAGTCGGGCGTGGATCTCCTTGAGGACCTGCTCGGCGATGGCTGCTTCGCGGCCGGTGAGTTCGATCTGGTGCAGGAACTCGGCGCACTCGGCGATGGCCATGCGGCTGACATCGGCGATGCTGAGTCCACCGAGGAGGACGGCCAACGACTCGGGCTTCAGGCGGGCACCCTTGCAGGCAGGGCACGGGACCTGACGCATGTAGCCCTCGTACCGCTCACGCGAGGATTCGGAGTCGGTCTCGCCATGGCGACGACGGACGAACGGGATGGCACCTTCGAAGCCCGTGGAGTACTGGCGTTCCCGACCCCAGCGGTTGCGGTACTTGACGTGCACCTTGTGGTCGTGGCCGTGGAGCACGGCGTCCTTGGCACGCTCGGGCAGTGCCTTCCACGGCGTGTCGAGGGAGAACGACAGGTCGTTCGCCAGGGCGGTGAGGACGCGGATGAAGTAGTCCGCGGTACCCGAGGACTGTGCCCACGGTGCGACGGCCCCTTGACGAAGAGTCAGGTCCTCGTCGGGGACGATCAACTCGGCGTCGACCTCGAGCTCGGTGCCGAGGCCGGTGCAC
Source organism: Mobilicoccus sp. (assembly GCA_032100225.1). Taxonomy (GTDB): domain Bacteria; phylum Actinomycetota; class Actinomycetes; order Actinomycetales; family Dermatophilaceae; genus Mobilicoccus. Next base: position 17,379 of record DAMDJY010000026.1, on the reverse strand, counting down.
TCGGGGCAGGCGCCGTACGGCGTGTTGAAGGAGAACGAGCGGGGCTCGACCTCGTCGGCGTTGATGACGTGGTCGTTGGGGCACGCCATCCGCTCCGAGAAGCGCCGCTCCCGCGGCAGGAGCGCAGGGTCGTCCTCGAGCGCGCGCGGGTCGGGGTCCTCGGTGACGTCGACGAAATCGATGACGAGCACGCCGTCGGCCAGGCGCAGCGCCGTCTCCACACTGTCGGTGAGGCGACGCACGGCACCCGGGTCGGACCCCTTGGCCACGAGACGGTCGACGACGACCTCGATCGTGTGCTTCTTCTGCTTCTCCAACGTGGGCGGTTCGGTCAGCGAGATCACCTCGCCGTCGACGCGGGCGCGGGCATACCCCTTGGTCTGCAGGTCGGCGAAGAGGTCGACGTATTCGCCCTTGCGTCCCTTGACCAGCGGCGCGAGCACCTGGAACCGAGTACGCTCGGGTAGTTCGAGCAGCCGGTCGACGATCTGCTGTGGGCTCTGCCGGGTGATCGGCTCGCCGCACTTCGGGCAGTGTGGCCGTCCGGCGCGGGCGAAGAGCAGACGCAGGTAGTCGTGCACTTCGGTGATCGTGCCGACCGTCGACCGCGGGTTGCGGCTCGTGGACTTCTGATCGATGGAGACTGCGGGCGAGAGGCCCTCGATGAAGTCGATGTCGGGCTTGTCCATCTGCCCGAGGAACTGCCGCGCGTACGCCGAGAGCGACTCGACATACCGACGTTGACCCTCGGCGAAGATCGTGTCGAACGCCAACGAGGACTTGCCCGATCCGGACAGGCCCGTGAACACCACCAACGCATCCCGAGGGATGTCGATCGAGACGTTCTTGAGGTTGTGCTCGCGCGCGCCGTGGACGACGAGGCGGTCGTGATTCAGGCGGCCGGCAGGGGCTTCGATAGACACGCCGCTCATCGTAGGTGCCGCGTCCGACAACCCTTCGACACGACCGCCACGACCCGATCCGTCACCGCCGGCCGGAGTCGTGGACGATGGGGGTCCGGACCGTCCGAACCCCTGCCAGACGCAGCCGTCGGATCCCCCATCCCATCCCCACCACCCCTCGGCACCACCCTTCAGGAGATCCCCTGTGCGCACGGATACCCGCATCGTCGGACCGGTCGTCGGGCCATGACCACAACCCCGACGGCTCGCGCCCCACGCATGCCCGCGACCGTGCTGGTGCTCTTGGCCATCGCCTCGGTCCAGTTCGGTGGCGCGTTGGCGGTCACGCTGCTGCCGCTGGTCGGGGTACTGGGGTCGGTGGCGCTCCGACTCGGACTCGCCGCCATCGTCATGCTCGCGATTCTCCGGCCGCGGCTGAGCGGCCATTCCGCGCGTGACTGGATGACGGTCGCGGCCTTCGGCGCGGCGTTGGCGCTGATGAACAGCACGTTCTACGCCTCGCTCGAGCGGTTGCCCATCGGTATCGCGGTCACCATCGAGTTCGTCGGACCTCTCACCCTCTCGGCGGTGCTCTCGCGCAAGGTCCGTGACCTCGTCGCGGTCGCGGTCGCGGCGGTGGGCATCCTGCTCATCTCGGGTATCGGCGTCAGTTCCGTCGAGACGTTGGACACGGTGGGGGTTGCCTTGGCTCTGACGGCCGGTGCGTCGTGGGCCGCCTATATCCTGCTGTCGGCCCGCACCGGCGCGCGGTTCGCCCAGTTGGACGGCCTCGCCTTCGCGATGGTCGTCGCCAGCCTGATCGTCACGCCCTGGGGCATCGCCTCAGCAGGATCGGCACTGCTTCAGGCAGAGGTTCTGCTGAAGGGCGCCGGGATCGCGCTCCTCTCCTCTGTGCTGCCGTACTCCCTCGAACTCCTTGCTCTCCGCACGATGAAGGCCAACGTCTTCGGGGTGTTGCTCAGTCTCGAACCGGCACTGGCCGCGCTGGCCGGGCTCCTCATCCTGGGTCAAGTGCTCACCGGGGTGCAGATGTTCGGCATGGCGGCCGTCGTCATCGCCTCCGCCGCGGTCACCGGCCTGGCGAAGAACGACGGCAAGAACAACCTCGGCGACCAGGCCGACGGCTCACCCCCCGCTGACGCCGGCAACGGCGGGCACACCCCGGGAGGGGTCTGAGATGCCAGGCAGGGCCTGAGCTGGCAGGCGGGGCCGGGACCAAGGGCCGGAAATCCGTCTCCCCCGCGTGTCGTCCCTGCCGGGTCGATACCGTGGACATGTACCGCTGCGTGGGCAGTTGGCCCGCACGCCAGTCCCGATGGAGGAACGATGACCAGTCGCGTGGGTAAGAAGTCCCTGCGAAGCAAGATCATGTCGGCCAGTGAGGCAGCCCAGTTCATCAAGGACCGGGACAACGTCGGCGTGAGCGGATTCACCGGAGCCGGGTACCCCAAGGCGCTCCCTGCGGCGCTGGCCACACGCATCCGCGAGGAGAAGGCTGCGGGCCGTCCCTTCCAGATCGGCTTGTGGACCGGTGCCTCCACCGCTCCCGAACTCGACGGCGCCCTCGCCGAGACCGGTGGTGTTCGCCAGCGCACCCCGTACCAGAGCGACCCGATCACGCGCAGCAAGATCAACGACGGCTCGATGGACTACTTCGACGTGCACCTGTCGCACCTCGCACCGGTCATCCGTGAGGGCTTCCTCGGCAACCTGGATGTCGCAGTCGTCGAGGTCACGGCCATCACTGCGGACGGGCGACTCATTCCGAGCTCGTCCGTCGGCAACAACCAGGTGTACCTCGACGAGGCCGACAAGGTCATCCTCGAGGTCAACTCGTGGCAGAGCCTCGAGCTCGAGGGGATGCACGACGTCTACCAGAAGTTCGCGCTGCCGCCGCACCGCATGCCCGTGCAGATGACGCTGCCCGGAGACCGCATCGGACAGCCGTACCTGCAGGTCGACAACAACAAGATCGTCGCGATCGTCGAGACCGACCTGCCCGACCGCAACAGCCCCTTCAAGCCGATCGATGCCGTGTCCACGGCGATCGCCGGGCACTTCATCGAGTTCCTCGAGCACGAGGTCAAGGTCGGGCGCCTGCCCGAGAACCTGCTGCCGCTTCAGTCGGGCGTGGGCAACATCGCCAACGCCGTGCTCGCCGGACTCAAGGAGTCCTCGTTCGAAGACATGACGTCCTTCACGGAGGTCATCCAGGACGGCATGGTCGACCTCATCGACTCGGGCAAGCTCACGATGGCCTCGGCTACGGCCTTCTCCCTGTCGCCCGAGTACGCCGAGCGCATGAACAAGGATGCGGCGCACTATCGTCGCAGCATCATCCTGCGTCAGCAGGAGATCTCGAACCACCCCGAGCTGATCCGTCGCCTCGGCGTCATCGCCTGCAACGGCCTGATCGAGGCCGACATCTACGGCAACGTCAACTCCACCCACGTCATGGGTAGCCGTATGCAGAACGGCATCGGCGGCTCGGGCGACTTCACCCGCAACGCCTACCTGGCCTGCTTCGTCACTCCGTCGACGGCCAAGGGTGGTGCCATCTCCGCGATCGTGCCGTTCGTCAGCCACGTCGACCACACCGAGCACGACACCAACCTCGTCATCACGGAGTACGGCGTGGCCGACCTCCGTGGTCGCTCCCCGCGCCAGCGCGCCAAGCTCATCGTCGAGAACTGCGCGCACCCCGATTACAAGCCGATGCTCGAGGAGTACATCGAGCGCGCAGCCAAGGTTGCCAACGGCATGCACACCCCGCACGACCTGGAGCAGGCCCACTCGTGGCACCGCCGGTTCCTCGCCGAGGGAACCATGCTGCAGAAGTAGTCCGTTCAGGTCATCGACGGCCTGATCACATGAGCGAAGCGCCCCACCGGACATCGATCCAGTGGGGCGCTTCGTCGTGGTCGTTCGGCCAGTCGCTGCCGTGGCATAAATTGGTGTCAGGCTGCTTTGTTGTCCTTGCGGGTTTTGAGCAGCGAGGCCACGGTAGTGATCGCGAGGATGGCCACGATGGCGCCGAGGGACATCTCGATGGGGATCTCGGGCACCTGGTGCATGGGGTGGCCGCCGTTGATGAACGGCAACGAGTTCTCATGGAGGGCGTGGAGGATGAGCTTGACGCCGATGAAGGCCAACAGCACCGACAGGCCGAGGCTCAAGTACACGAGGCGCTTGAGCAAGCCGCCGATGAGGAAGTACAGCTGCCGCAGACCCATGAGGGCGAGGACGTTGGCCGTGAAGACGATGTAGGCCTCGGAGGTCAGGCCGAAGATCGCGGGGATGGAGTCGAGCGCGAACATGAGGTCGGTGGTGCCCAGCGCGATGATCGTGATGAACAGCGGCGTGGCGACCTTCTTACCGTCGACATGCGCGAACATCTTGTTTCCGTGCTCCCAAGAGGTGGTGGCATTGAAACGCTTTTCCACGAACGTGAGAAAAGCGTTCTCTTTGAACTCTTCCTCATCGTCGTCGTCGTCCATACCCTCCTTGGCCAGCTTGATGGCCGTGTAGACGAGGAAGGCACCGAACAGGTAGAACACCCAGGAGAACTGGTTGATCAGGGTGGCGCCGGCGGCGATGAACAGTCCGCGCAGGACGATGGCGATGATGATGCCCGCCATCAGCGTCATCTGTTGGAACCGCTCGGGAACACCGAACTTGGCCATGATGATGATGAAGACGAACAGATTGTCGACGGACAGCGAGTATTCGGTCAGCCAACCGGCGAAGAACTCAGTGCCGTACCTCCAACCGCTGATCGTGCCGATACCGATGCCGAACAGAATGGCGGCACCGATATAGAACGCCAGCCAGCGTGTGCATTCGCCCATGCTCGGCTTGTGCGGACGACGCGACATCATGACGACGTCGAACACCAGGAATGCCGGAACGACCGTCAGGGTCACGATCCAAACCCATAGGGGCACATGCATGTGCGTGGAGCCTTTCCAAGCTGGGGTGGAGGCCGTCACCTCCCAGGAGCGGGTGGTGCCGGGACGCCTTCGCGCGGGGGCGAGGGCGGGTCGGATGGGTGTCGAGTCAGCCCTGCTGAATCCCGGCGTGGGGCAGTTGAGTTTGCCACATTACGGCGTGGCGACTGCCTCGGGCCTCAGCGGGTAGCGGCGTTCATCTGACGGAGTTCCTTCTTGAGGTCGGACACCTCGTCACGCAGTCGCGCAGCGAGCTCGAAGTGCAGATCCTCAGCGGCCTGGTGCATCTGGGCGGTGAGGTCCTGGATGAGGGTTGCCAGGTCTCCGGCAGCCGATGGCACCTCGCGGCTGGCTTCGACACCCTTGCCTCGCCCCTTGCCCCGGGACTGCACGCGTCCGCTGCCCATGAGGGCCTCGGTGTCGGCGTCCTCCCGGCGCAGCTGGTCGGTGATGTCGGCGATCTTCTTTCGCAACGGGGTCGGGTCGATGCCGTGCTCGGTGTTGTAGGCGATCTGCTTCTCACGGCGGCGGCGGGTCTCGTCGATCGCGGCCTCCATCGACGGGGTGACCTTGTCGGCGTACATGTGCACCTGGCCCGAGACGTTTCGGGCGGCACGACCGATGGTCTGGATGAGGCTTCGCGTCGAGCGGAGGAACCCCTCCTTGTCGGCGTCGAGAATCGAGACGAGCGACACCTCGGGCAGGTCGAGGCCTTCTCGCAGGAGGTTGATGCCGACGAGGACGTCGTACTCCCCCATCCGGAGTTCGCGCAGCAGCTCGACGCGGCGCAGGGTGTCGACCTCGGAGTGCAGATAACGCACGCGGACCCCCTTGTCGAGGAGGTAGTCGGTCAGGTCCTCGGCCATCTTCTTGGTGAGCGTCGTGACCAGGACACGTTCGTCGCGTGCGGCCCGCACCGTGATCTCGTGCAGGAGATCGTCGATCTGCCCCTTGGTGGGTTTGAGCACGATCTCGGGATCGATGAGCCCGGTGGGGCGAATGATCTGTTCGACGACGCCGTCGGCCTTCGACATCTCGTAATCGCCGGGGGTGGCTGAGAGGTAGACGGTCTGCCCGATGCGTTCGAGGAACTCCTCCCACTTGAGCGGGCGGTTGTCCATGGCGCTGGGGAGGCGGAACCCGTGGTCGACGAGGGTGCGCTTGCGGCTCATGTCGCCCTCGTACATGGCGCCGATCTGGGAGACGGTGACGTGGGATTCATCGATGACGAGCAGGAAGTCCTCGGGAAAGTAGTCGAGGAGGCAGTTGGGGGCACTCCCCCGCGGCCGACCGTCGATGTGCAGCGAGTAGTTCTCGATGCCCGAGCACGCCCCGACCTGACGCATCATCTCGATGTCGTAGGTGGTGCGCATCCGCAGGCGCTGCGCCTCGAGCAGCTTGTTCTGCTGCTCCAGCTCGGCCAGGCGTCCTTCGAGTTCGAGTTCGATCCCCTTGATGGCCCGCTCCATGCGCTCGGGGCCGGCGACGTAGTGGGTGGCGGGAAAGACGTACATCTCGTTCTCTTCGCGCACGACCTCGCCGGTGAGCGGGTGCAGCGTGTAGAGGCGCTCGACCTCGTCGCCGAAGAACTCGATGCGAACGGCCAACTCCTCGTACATCGGAATGATTTCGACGGTGTCGCCGCGCACCCGAAAGGTGCCGCGCGTGAACGCGAGATCGTTGCGGGTGTACTGCATCTCGACGAATCGGCGCAGCAACTCTTCGCGACTCAACTCCTCGCCCACCTTGAGGCGCACCATGCGGTCGACGTACTCCTGCGGCGTGCCCAGGCCGTAGATGCAGGACACCGAGGCCACGACCACCACATCGCGCCGGGTGAGGAGGGAGTTGGTGGCCGAGTGCCGCAGCCGCTCGACCTCCTCGTTGATGGAGCTGTCCTTCTCGATGTACGTGTCGGTCTGCGGGACGTACGCCTCGGGTTGGTAATAGTCGTAGTAGCTGACGAAGTACTCGACGGCGTTGTGGGGCAGCAACTCGCGAAACTCGTTGGCGAGCTGTGCGGCCAGCGTCTTGTTGGGCGCCATGACCAGGGTGGGCCGCTGGACCTGCTCGATGAGCCACGCCGTGGTGGCCGATTTACCGGTGCCGGTGGCGCCCAGCAGCACGACGTTCTGCTGACCGGCCTTGATGCGCTCGGTGAGGTCGGCGATCGCGGTCGGCTGGTCTCCGCTCGGGGAAAATTCCGAGACGACCTCGAAGGGAGCGATTCGTCGTTGCAGGTCAGTGGTGGGCCGCATGCCGACAACGGTAGACCTGCCCACCGACAACCCTTCAGCGGCACCGCCGTCACCGCCGCGGCTGCCGCGCGGTCGTGCGCGGTCGACATCCTCATAGCGGCCGGCAACGCGGGCAGCAGCCAGGTCAGCAGTCACATGCCGGATGAGCGGAGGCGCCCCACGTGGGGGGCGCTTCTTCTGTGTGCCGGATCGTGTGCGGATACTGGTGCGGTCGGTCGAGCCTCAGTCGTGCCAGCCGGAGCGGCGTGCCCAGGACTGCATGCGGGGCCAGACCTCGTTGAACCACGGCTCCTTGGCCGAGGCATACTCCTGGGTCGTCATGAACTCCTCGGCCAGGCCGCTCTTGACGTGCTCGTACTCCTGGCGGGCGGTGGCGTCGGCGCGGAGCCAGTCACGGAAGAGCAGGGCGTACTGCCACCCGGCGCTCTCGAGCTCGCGCACATGCAGGTGCACGACGCGGCCCGGGTCGCACGATCCGTGAAAACGCTTGATCCACAACGAGGGATCAGGAATCTCGTCGGTCGGGTGATCCATCCGGTAGTCCTCGACGCGCGGGAAGCCTGCCTTCGCCAGTGCCTCGACGAACGCGGGATCGTCAGCGGCGCGCAGGTCGCGCACGCCGATCTGGAGGTCGATGACGTCCTTGCCGCCCATGCCGGGGACAGCCGTCGAGCCGACGTGCTCGATCTGGGGGGCCGACTCGCCGAGCGCGCGGGAGACACGAGAGATGATCCGCGAGGCCTGCGTGGGCCACTCGTCGTCGTACGGGGAGACGACGGGCGTGTCGGGACGCCGGTGCACGCGTCCGGCGCGCAGGTTGGCGTCGAAAGGAAGGAGCCGATCAGTCCACAGGGCGTCGACCTGCGCGAACAGCTCGGCCTCAGTGCCCTCGTTGGTGAGCGGGACGTCGGCCGCAGCGCGGCGGGCGCCGTCGGATGCTTGGTGGTCCATGCGGGCGCGTGCATCGACCCTGGGGACGCCGCGACCCTCGAGACGGTCCAGACGGGTCTCCTGGGCGGCGTCGACCACCACCACGAGGTGGTACCGGTCCCCCATCTCCTTCTCGACGAGCAGGGGGACGTCGTGCACGACGATCGCGTCGTCGGGGGCGGCAGCGATGAGCTCGGCCGTGCGCGCGCCGATGAGCGGATGGGTGATGGATTCGAGGTCACGCCGGGCGTCGGCGTCACCGAAGACCGTGCCGGCCAGGGCCGCGCGGTCCAGCGTGCCGTCGGCCGCCATCACTCGAGGCCCGAAACGTTCGACCACCTGAGCCAGTCCGGGACTGCCCGCCGAGAGCACCTCTCGCGCCAGCGCGTCCGCGTCGACGACCACAGCGCCCAGATCACGCAGGCGTCGGGCCACCGTCGATTTGCCCGATCCGATTCCGCCGGTCAACCCCACGTTCAACATGCAGTAACTCTAGGCCGGACCGTCGGCCAACGGCTCTGTTCCGCCGAAGGCAACGCAACGTCGTCACAGGTCCCGCAACACCTGCAGTGCCCGAGCCGGGTAGTCGCAGACGACTCCGTCGACACCGGCTCGGGCGAGGCCGCGCAGCGTGTCGGGATCGTCGACGGTCCAGGGCACGACGGCAAGGCCCGCGTCGTGGGCGCGGCGGCAGAAGTCGGCGTCCACGACCTCTCGTGCGGTGATGCGCGAGGGGTCGCCGCCGGCCAGCCCCTCCACGAAGGCGCCTCGACGATGCGCCAGACCGTGGAACGGGCTGACGACCGAGGCGTGCGCCGCCACGGCCGCAGCGATCAGGTCTCCCCCGGTCGCCGCGTACACCCCCGGCAGGAGCCAGGGTGACTCCGGCACGAAGGTTTCCCCCACGATGGCGAGGACGGATCGCGGCAGCTCCGGGGCCGCGGCCTCGACCAGCGGCATGACGTTCCAATCGAAGGAGTGCATGACGACCTGTTGCTCGGCCTGCGTTGCCCGGACGTCGTGAAGCACGGCCCCGACGAGTCGACGCCGTTCGTCGACAGCGGCAGCCGCGAGTGGGTCCGACTTGATCTCGACGAGAACCCGTATATCGGGTGCGGCCTGGCGGAGCTGCGTCAACACGCGTTCGAGCGTCTGGATCCGCGCCCCGGGGACGAGTCGCTGGTCAGGAAAGGCGGGCTGCGGCAGTGAGCCGACATCGAGCGATTGCACCTGCGCCAGAGAGCAGTCCGCGACGCGCCGACCCACAAGCGACCCGGAGTCGTCGAGGCACTTGTCGTCACCGATCACGGGGTCGTGCCACACGACGGCGTGGTCGTCGGCCGTGAGGAGCACGTCCAGCTCGACCCCGGCCACCCCGGCGTCGGCCGCGAAGACGAACCCCTCGATTGTGTTCTCCGCGACGTCGCCCCGGGCACCACGGTGTCCGTACACGTCGATCGGGCAGCTGAGGACGGGTGTCGCGTCCATCTCATCCATGGGGGCCTTCGCTGGGTCGGGCGTCAGAGGGGGCAGACCAGCAGGGGTGGGGATGATGCGTTGCGTCGTCCCCACCCCCTGATCAGATCATGCGAGCGATCAGCCGAGCTTCGGCTTGATGTCGCGGTCGATGACCGTCTGCGTCTCCTTCTGGAGGTCGGTGAACACCTGCGTGAGGTCGCCGCCCTGGACGATCTTGTCCAGTCCGGCACCGATGCGCTTGCCGCCACCGGGCACGAAGACGCGGGCGTAGTCCCGCGACTGCGTGTGGGGCAGCTGCTCGACGGCCGTCTTCGCGTTCGGGTTGGCCTCGAGGTAGGACTTCTCGGCGGGCAGCTCGGTCGCGGACTTACGCACGGGCATGTATCCGGTCTTCTGCGTGAACGCGACGGTGTTCTCGGCGTTGGTCAAGAACTCGATGAACTTGACGGCGTGCTTCTGACGATCCGCGGGCACACCGGCGGGGATACCGACGCCGGCACCACCGGTGGGGCAGCCCGGGGTGCCCTTGGGCGAGGGCAGGAACGCGGTGCCGAACTCGAACTTCGCGCCCTCCTTGATGGTGCCGAGCGAGCCCGTGGACTCCATGAGGCACGCGGCGGTTCCGGCGGCGAAGTCGGCTGCAGGCTCCTTGGCCACGCGCGCCCACTTGTTCGTGAACAGGCTTTGGAGGAACTTGCCTGCTTCGATCGACTTGGGGTCGGTGAAGGAGGGCTACCATTCCTTGGAGTAGGCGCCACCCATCGACCAGATCATTCCCTGGAAGTACCAGTCGAGGTAGTTGCTGCCGTCGGCCAGCACGATCGCGTTCTTGTCGGCACCGGCCGCGGTCGCGAGCTTGGGTGCCCACTCGGCGAACTCGTCCCACGTCTCGGGGCCGCGGTCGGGAAGACCGGCCTTCGACCACATCTCCTTGTTGCAGCAGAAGAGCGGGGTCGAGCGGGAGTAGGGCAGCACGTAGTGCTTGTCGTTGAACTTGTAGTCGTCGTAGAGGGAGTCGACGAAATCCTTGGTGTCGACACCGGCGGTGGCGAGCAGGTCGTCGATCGGGGCGAGCTGCTTGTTGAGCGCGAAGTTGAACTACGTCACGTCGGAGACGACGACGACGTCCGGCAGGTTGTTACCGGCCAGGGCGGCGCTGAGCTTCTGCGCGACCTCTTCGTCGTTCTTGCCGGCGTCGGTGAGCTTGACGGTCACACCCGGGTTGGCGGCCTCGAACTTCTTGATGATCTCGAGTTCGGTGTCCTTCGAGGAGCCGGGGTGGTTGCTCCAGAACTCGATCTGGTTGGCGGCGCCGCCGCTCTGAGCCCCGCCCTGACCGGCCGGCTGGGTGCTGCCGCCGGTTCCGGCGCAGGCCGCGAGGCCGAACGCCGTCATCGTCATGCCTGCCATACCGAGGAAGCCCCGGCGCGTCACATCGTTCATCGTGTGTCCTTTCGTGGTCCGCCCGCGACATGCAAGCGGATGGGTGGTCTGTGTTCGTGGTGCGTGTGGTGCCGTCGAAGGGTTCGGCTCACTGCTCCAGGCGGAGTCCGGAGTCGACGTCGAAGTAGTGCAGCTCGGAGGCCACCGGTCGGACGGTGAGGGTGTCCCCCACCGCCGGCCGCAGATTGCGCCCGACCCGTACGGCGACCTGGGTCTCGGGCGTCGTGGTCGAGCGCGCCGTGGTGGTGCCGGAGGTGTCGGTGTCGGCATCGGCGTCGGCACGGTGATCAGGGTCCGGAACATCGGCCACGGCCAGGTCCTCCTGGGGCGCGCCGTACACGAACGTCTCCGACCCGAGCGCCTCGACGAGCCCGACGCGCAGTCGCACCGCGTCGGGGGCATCGGGGCCGCAGACCTCCCAGGCCTCCGGACGGACTCCGATGACGACGCCCCGCCCTGCAGTGGCGGCGATGTTCCTCGGGAGGTCCACCTCGAGAGACCCGAGCTTGGCGCGACCGTTCTGCACGTCCGAGGTGAGCAACGTGATCGTCGGGGAGCCGATGAAGCCGGCGACGAAGATGTTGACGGGCCGGGCGTAGAGCTCGTCCGGCGACGCCACCTGCTGCAGGTGGCCGTCGAGCATGACCGCGACCCGGTCCCCCATCGTCATGGCCTCGACCTGGTCGTGCGTGACGTAGAGGGTGGTGACGCCGAGGCGGCGCTGGAGTCCGGCGATCTGGCCACGGGTCGAGACCCGCAGCTTGGCGTCGAGGTTGGACAGCGGTTCGTCCATGCAGAAGACCTTGGGCTCACGCACGATCGCGCGTCCCATGGCCACACGCTGACGCTGACCACCCGAGAGCTTGGCCGGCTTGCGGTCGAGCAACGGCTCGAGCTCGAGGATGCGGGCCGCCTCCTGAACACGCGCGGTGATCTCGGCCTTGGGCATCTTGGCGTTGCTCAGCGCGAAGCCCATGTTCTCGGCCACGGTCATGTTGGGGTAGAGCGCGTACGTCTGGAACACCATCGCGACGTCACGGTCGCGAGGCCGGACCCCGGCCATGCTGTGGCCGTCGATGAAGATGTCGCCGCCGTCGGTGGGCTCGAGGCCGGCGAGCATCCGCAGGCTCGTCGACTTGCCGCAGCCCGACGGGCCCACGAGGACGAGGAACTCGCCGTCGGCGATGTCGAGGTCGAGCTCGTCGACGGCAGGAGCACTGCCCGCGTCGAAGCGGCGGGTGGCCTTCGCGTACTGAACGGTCGCCATGTGGCGTGTCCTTCCTTGACCGCAGCCCGAGGCGGGCGGCGGAGTATGACGGGGACGGGCTCGGGCCCGCGAGAGCAGAAGGGGCGGTCAGCCCTTGACGGCGCCGGAGGTGAGGCCCTTGATCATGTGGCGCTGCAGCAGCAGGAAGATGAGCAGGACGGGGATCATCACGAGGATGGTTCCGGCCATGACCGGCCCCCAGTTGGAGAGCCCTTCGTCGTTCTGCAGCAGCGTGAGACCCACCGGCAGGGGTGCGGTGCCCTCGTCGTCGGCCATGAGGAACGGCCACAGGTACTCGTTCCACTCGTTGACGATCGTGATGAGGGAGAACGCCACAAGCGTCGGCCACGACATCGGCAGGACGACCTTGTGCAGCATCCGGACCGGCCCGGCCCCGTCCATGCGCGCGGCTGCGAGGACCTCGCTGGGCAGGGAGAGGAAGTGGTTGCGCATGAGGAAGGTGCCGAACGCGGTCCCCGCCAACGGCACGATGATCCCGACGAACGTGTTGCGGAGGCCGAGCTGCGCGACCAGCGCGTAGTTGGAGATCACCGTGATCTGGTTGGGCACCATGAGCGTCGCGATGACCAGCATGAAGACGATGTTGCGACCCGGGAACCGCAGGATCGCGAGGGCGTAGGCACTGACGACGCCCAGGACGATCTTGACGATCGAGAGCACCGCGGCGATGATCAGCGAGTTGCGCAGGTAGGCGAGGAACGGCACATCGTTGATGACCGTCGCGTAGTTGTCCCCCGTCGCGGGGTTGGGCCAGTAGACCGCCGGCCGAACGTAGATGTCGGCGCTCTCCTTGAACGACGTGAGGACGATCCAGTAGAGCGGCACCGCCACCACGAGGACGGCGAGGAGCATGGCGAGGTAGCCGAAGATCATGCCGAGGGGGCCGCCCGCACGTGCGTCGGGGGTCACCTTGGCCGACGGACGCCGTGATCGGCGCGACGACGCGGGGGTCGGCTCGACCTGGGTACTCATACGTTCTGCCCCTTGTCCATCATCCGCACCTGGACGAGCGTGACGATCAGCAGGATCACGAACATCACGGTGGCGACGGTGGCGCCGTAGCCGGCACGCTGGTTGACGAAGGTCTCCTGGTAGACCTGGTAGACGAGGGTCGTCGTCCCGGTCCCCAGCGGCCCGCCGCGGGTCATGACGTTGATGATGTCGAAGACCTGCACCGAGTTGAGGAGCACCGTCACCGACAGGAAGTACGTCGTCGGACGCAGTTGCGGGAGCACGACGCGCGTGAAGTGCGTCCACGAGCTGGCCCCGTCGATCTCGGAGGCCTCGTCGAGGTCCGTCCGGCGGCCCTGAAGAGCGGCGAGGTAGATGACGAAGGTGTAGCCGAGGTTCTTCCAGATGTAGGTGACGGTCACCATGACCAGCCCCCACCCGGGGTGCTGGTAGAGGTCCGGCACGTCGGCACCCACCCGCACGAGCAGGTCGCGGATCAGCCCGAAGGTGGGGTCGAACACGAACTGGAAGGCGACACCGATCGCCGCGCCAGAGATCACGTAGGGCGCGAAGATGAACGAACGGACGATACTGCGCCCCTTGAGCTGCCGGTCGAGCAGCAGCGCGAGAGCCAGGCCGAGGGCCATCGAGCCGGCGACCGAGGCGACGGTGAAGATCAGGGTGTTCGAGAGGATCTGCCGGGTGTCCTCGCGCCCCGCCCACTCGATGTAGTTGGCGAACCCGACCCCCTGCGCCAGCGGGGACGACAGCGACCAGTCGGTGAAGGACAGGCGGATGTTGTCGACCAGCGGACGGTAGGTGAACACCAGCAGCAGGAGGATGTTGGGCAGCAGGACCAGGGCTGCGAAGAGCCACTCCCCCCAGGCATTGCCCGCACGCCGTGGCGGAGGCCCGACGGGCTGGGGTGGCGAGCTGCCGGCCCCGAGGGGGCCCGCTGTTCTGGCTGAAGGTACGGAGGCGGTGGACACGTATCGGAAGTAGACCCGTGGTGTTCGGCTAGGTGCCCTAACAGTGCAGGACCCCCGAGTTGCCCTGAGGTTAATGTCTGATGTCTTGTGAGCAACGCCACTTCGGCGTCCGACTCTACCCGCTCGTGACGCGTGCCACCGTGCGGCCCGCAGTGAACGACGCGCGGGTGCGTTCGTCGGTGCAGGTCACCTCGGAGGCGGTGGCCCGACAGGACACGCCGGTGGCGGTCATCGTGGAACCCGGAGTCATCGCTGCCGATCGCCGCCCGTCGACGGTCACCGTCGCATCCCACCCACGCCGGTGCCACGTGGTCAGACCCGACCCCAGGGCTGCCGTCTCCGGGCCCTGTTCGCCCCGACACGTCTGGCGCGCCCGTCCTTCAGCAATCAGGAATGTCTGGCCGTAGGGACGATCCCCGCACCCCGCCTGGGCCGTCGTTGCTGCCGTGGACGGGGTGGTGGGCGTGGCAGCTGCGCTGGCTGTGGGACCGGTTGTGGCCGCAGCGTCGGGTACCGGTGGGGGCGAGGTCGGGGGTGTCCACGTGCTGGCGAGCACGTCGCACCACGCCATCCCCGGATGCATGGTGCAGTGCACGTTGCCGTCCGACGTCATGAACGATCCGGAATCGACCTTGATGGATCGTGGCCCCGAAGCGATCGCCGCACGCTTGATCTCCAGGGCACGCCCGTTCCACGCGACGATGCCCTGGTACTGACGCACCGGTCCGGATCCCGAGTCGAACGCCGTCCACTCGACCTGAACCTCCCCGCCGACGGTGCGCAGTCCACGGACGACAGCCGATTTCTCCTTCTGCACCTTCGTCAGCTCGAGCGCAGCGACGGGCGTGGCCGGCCCGGTGTAGAGGACGATGTTGTCCGGCTTGGACACCCCGGCGACGGTACAGCTGAGCACCCCGACGAGATCGAGCCCCCCATCCCCCGTGAGATCCACCTGGAGCGGCTCGACGGGTGGCCTTTGCCGCTGGTAGCCCTCGCTGACCTGCAAGATCGTCTCGGTGTCACCGACCCGGCCCCCATACCCCGAGAGATAGTGGATCGGAAGCCCGCAGGCGGCCGGAGCCGACCGAATCGCGTCGAGTATCACGTCCTGCCCCGGAGGAGGTGGCGCTGTCGTCGGGGCGACGGTGACCTCGTAGGCCGTGGGGGCCGGCCGAACCACCACCGGCGGCTGAGCCGGAGGTCGTGCCATGCCGCACCCGCCCGTGGCGGCGACAACGAGCACACCCACCAGTACCGCGCGCAGCGAACGCATCCTGCCTCCGATCGACACCACCCCTAACGACCGAATCCCGTTGAACCTGAGCATGATCGGCCATGATCGGGCACGTGGCCGCGCGGAGAGCACAACGGGGACGACGAAGGGCACCTCCCGCGTGGGAGGTGCCCTTCGATCAGTGCGTGACTGCTGAGGTCACCCGAGGAGTGATCCTCAGGCGCCGGTCAGCTTCTCGCGGAGTGCCGCCAACGCCTCGTCGGAGGCGAGGGTGCCCTCGCTCGTGGGGGCAGCGGACTCGGAGGAGCCACCGGAGGAGTACGACGTCGTCGTCTCCGCGCCACCCGTGGCAACGGCCTCGGCGTCGGCCTTCATGGCCTCCTCGACCTGTGCACGGTGGGCTTCCCAGCGGGCGTGAGCGTCGGCGTACTGACGCTCCCACCTCTCGCGAGCCTCTTCGAAGCCCTCAAGCCACTCGTTGGACTCCGGGTCGAAGCCCTCCGGGTACTTGTAGTTGCCCTGCTCGTCGTACTCGGCAGCCATTCCGTACATCGTCGGGTCGAACTCGGAGTTCGCAACCGCGGCGTCGTTGGCCTGCTTGAGGGAGAGCGAGATGCGGCGACGCTCGAGGTCGATGTCGATGACCTTGACGAAGATCTCCTGGCCCACCTGCACGACCTGCTCCGGCAGCTCCACGTGACGCTCGGCCAGCTCGGAGATGTGGACGAGGCCCTCGATGCCGTCGTCGACGCGAACGAACGCACCGAACGGAACGAGCTTGGTGACCTTGCCCGGCACGACCTGCCCGATGGCGTGGGTGCGAGCGAAGTGCTGCCACGGGTCTTCCTGCGTCGCCTTCAGCGACAGGGAGACACGCTCACGGTCCATGTCGACGTCGAGAACCTCGACGGTGACCTCCTGGCCGACCTCGACAACCTCGGAGGGGTGGTCGATGTGCTTCCAGGACAGCTCGGAGACGTGCACGAGACCGTCGACGCCGCCGAGGTCCACGAACGCACCGAAGTTGACGATCGAGGAGACGACACCGCTGCGGACCTGACCCTTGCCGAGCTCCTGCAGGAAGCTCGTGCGGACCTCGGACTGGGTCTGCTCGAGCCAGGCACGGCGGGACAGGACCACGTTGTTGCGGTTCTTGTCCAGCTCGATGATCTTGGCCTCGATCTCCTTGCCCACGTAGGGCTGGAGGTCGCGGACGCGTCGCATCTCGACGAGGGAGGCGGGGAGGAAGCCGCGGAGACCGATGTCGAGGATGAGTCCACCCTTGACGACCTCGATGACGGTGCCGGTGACGACGCCGTCCTCTTCCTTGACCTTCTCGATGGTGCCCCAGGCGCGCTCGTACTGTGCGCGCTTCTTGGACAGGATCAGCCGACCTTCCTTGTCCTCCTTCTGGAGAACGAGGGCTTCGACCTCGTCGCCGACGCCGACGACCTCGGAGGGGTCGACGTCGTGCTTGATGGACAGCTCACGCGAGGGGATGACGCCCTCGGTCTTGTAGCCGATGTCGAGGAGAACCTCGTCGCGGTCGACCTTGACGATGATGCCTTCGACGATGTCGCCATCATTGAAGTGCTTGATGGTCGCATCGATCGCGGCAAGGATCTCTTCTACGGATCCGATGTCGTTGATCGCGATCTCGGTGGGGCTGACAGTCATGTAGTGGGGACTCCGATTGTGGACAGGTACTTGGGGGGCGCGTCGAAGGTGACGCACCCACGATGGACGGTGTGAACATTGGTGTTGCTGGGCGGAAAATCGCTCGCCCCTGCAGGGCCGAACGGGCATGCACGCCCACGCGCGCTCGTGGACACATCGAGCGCACTCGTCCAGTTTACGCGGTCGGTCTCGGTTCCGTAAAGCGGGCGACGAGACTCACGTGAAGTGCCCGCGAACGGTTCGCGGTGCCTCACGTAGGA
>DAMDJY010000025.1:0-26276 GCA_032100225.1 Mobilicoccus sp. | reverse complement strand
CGCCTCGATGACGACCGTCGTCTCGGCTTCCGCGAGGACCGCGCCCTCTGGGGTGCCAGCGCGTGGCAGATCGTCACGGTGAAGGTGCCCGCGAACGCCAACAACGCTCAGATCGTCAAGGCCGTCAACGCCAAGACCTCCGCCCGCATCGGCGACGTCTCCACGACGACGCGCCTCGGCTCCGCCAAGGCCGGTCGCAGCTACACGATGGCGTGGGAACTCGGCCGCGGGGCCACCCCGGCCAAGGCGTGGGGCGCACGTAACGCCACCAAGCAGGTGTTCCTCGCTCGTGGCTGACGCGTCATCGACTCGGCACATGGCCGACCCAGCACCACGTCTCGACGCCGGCCGGGTGGACTTCAGGGTTCACCCGGCCTGCGTCGTGCTGTGCGGGCCCCATAGCTGGAGGAGGGCGAGCGCCGGGGCTGGGGTCTGCTGCCGGGGCGCGGTTGTGACGCACGCGCCGGAGTCGGCAGAATGCAGGTATGACCGAGCAGCCTGGTATCCGCCCGTCCGCCCTGCGCGGAGCCATCGATCTGTCCACGCTGGGGCAAGCCCCGGCGAGTGAGCCCTCCGGGTCTCCGGCGCGTCCCGGTTCGATCCGCATCGACGCGACCGAGGCGTCCTTCGAACAGGCCATGCTCGGCACGCGCGACGTGCCGGCCATCGTGGTCATGTGGTCCGCCTCGCACCCCGAGACCGAGAAGGCGGTCACCGATGCGGTGTCCGTCGCCGAGAAGCTCGGTGGGCGTCTGCAGATCATCGCGGTCGACGTCGACGCGGCCCGGGCCATCGCCGCCGCGTTCCAGGCTCAGCAGATCCCGATGACCGTCGCCGTCATCGCCGCTCAGCCCATGCCGCTGTACCCCGGTATCCAGCCGGTCGAGCAGATGGAGCGCGTGTTCGCCGAGGTCGTCAAGGTCGCGGCCGAGAACGGCGTCACGGGCCGGATCGATGTCGCGGGGGGCGCAGAAGAGGAGCCCGAGCCGCTGTCGCCGGAGCACCAGGCCGCCTACGACGCCATCGAGAAGGGCGACTTCGCCGCTGCCGTCGAGGCCTACGAGGCTGCGCTCAAGAAGAACCCCAAGGACGCCGACGCCACGGCCGGTCTCGCTCAGGTGTCGCTGATGAAGCGCACCGAGGGTGTCGACCTGGCCGCTGCCCGTCAGGCCGCCGCCGACGCGCCCGACGACATCGACGCGCAGCTCACTGTCGCCGACCTCGACATTCTCGGGGGGCACGTCGAAGACGCGTTCGTCCGGCTCGTCGACCTCGTGCGCCGCACGATCGAGGACGACCGCGACAAGGTCCGCACCCGCCTCCTGGAGCTGTTCGAGGTCGTCGGCAACGCCGACGAGCGCGTCGCCAAGGCTCGCCGCGCCCTGATGAGCGCCTTGTTCTGAGTCAGTGCAGGAGCTTGCCCATGTCGACGACGAGGTCGTCGAGCTGATGGGCCGTGGACTGCGAGATGGCCGCCAGTTCGTGGGCGTGCGTCATCGCATCGGAGACGTTGCCGATCTTGCCGGTGACGTCCCGCAGCGCACGTGACGCGTCGCTGACGCGCTCGGAGATCGTGGACACGGACGCGGACTGCTCGGTGGCGGCCGCAGCCATGAGCGACTGCTGATCGTCCAGCGACGCGACCTTGCCGTCGAGGGTGCGGAATGCCTCGCTCATCGATTCCGACACGGAGCGGATCAGGCCGATGCGCTCGCCGGTGTCGTGAGTCGCCTCGGTGGTCTCACCGGCCAGCTCCTTGACCTCGCCGGCGACGACGGCGAAGCCCTTGCCGAGCTCGCCGGCGCGGGCCGACTCGATGGTCGCGTTGAGCGCCAGCATGTTCGTCTGTGACGCGATCGTGTCGATGAGCTGCACCACCTGATGCACCCAGTTCGCGGCGCCGTCGAGCTGCTCGGCCTGTTCGGCGTTGGCCCCCACAGAGTCACGCACCGAGCGGGTAAGGACTGCCGCCGACTCCACGCCGGCGGAACCACGGGAGGCTGCGCGCAGCACGCGGATCACGGCGCCTGAGACGCGCGAGAATTCGCCGGTCAGCGCGAGCTCGGCCCGGGCCTCCTCCTGGCGTCCGTCCTGAACGAGCTCCATCAGCCCCGCCGCCACCTCGTGGAACCGGGTATGGAGCTGTGCGACATGCGCCAGCAGATCGGCGGGCGACTCAGCGGCCGCCTCCGCCGAGGCGAGCCACTTGCCGAGGTCGCAGACGTCGTTGCGCCGGGCCACCGCGGGGTCGATCTGCTCACGGACCTTCGATCACTGCCTCGAGCCGGGTACGCCACCGGGCGTGGGCGATGATCGCGCTGTTCAGGTTCATGAGTCCTCTTCGTCCAGTTTTCTTCAGATGCCTGACCCATCGGCGTCGATCTAGGGGCTCTGAGGCGTGCATTCGGTGCGACGGGGAATGAGCCGCAACCGGTATGGCCAGAACTGGACCTCCGCCGGCGACGAAAGACTGCCCGTCAGGTGCCTCGGGCGTGGAGGACGAAGTCCCACGCAGTGCCGGTGAACCGGCGGGAGGGGCGCCACACCGCGCGGAGTTCGCGGCGCAACGTAGCACCGGCGAGTGGAACCACCTGCACGACCCCGTCGCGCTGTGCCGACTCGATGGCGTGGGTCGAGACGACAGCCGGTCCGATGCCTGCGGCGACGCTCCGCACGATGGCCGCGGTGCTGGACAACTCCATCACCGGCTCGGCGACCTCGTAGCCGGCGAGCAGCTCGTCCACGGTGCCGCGCGTCCCGGATCCGGGCTCGCGGACGACCAGGGAGGTGGTGGCGAGTTCGGCCAGCGTCACGTGGTCCTTGCGGGTCCAGGGATGGTCGGACGAGACGATGACGACGAGGGCGTCCCGCGCCACGATCGTGCTGTGCAATGCCGCTGGGACACCAGGGGATTCGATGAATCCGACATCGATCTGGTCGGCTTCGACAGCAGCGATGACATCGGCCGAGTTCATCACCGTGATGCGGACCTGAACGTGCGGATGCACGGTGCGAAAGGTCGTCAACCAGCGCGGCACGAGGTGCTCACCGACCGTGAGGCTCGCGCCCACACGGAGGTGGGAATCGCGGTCCTCCCGCAGCGACTCGGCGCCGGCGACGAGACGGTCGAGCGACGAGAGGACCGGTTCGGCCCAATCGGCGACGAGACGTCCGTGGACGGTGAGGCGGGAACCGGTCGGGCTGCGGTCGACGAGGGGAAGCCCGAGGTCGCGTTCGAGCCGCACGAGGAGGCGGCTCGCATTGGGCTGCGCGAGTCCGAGGTTGCGGGCGGCCGCGCCGAGGCTGCCGGTCTGACCGATGGCGGTCAGCAGGGCCAGGCCGTCGAGGTCGGGCAGGCGGGAGGTCATGCACGAACGATATGGGCTCATCCGCGATGAACCCGTAGCGCGCTGCATGTATAACCCTCACCGTTGATCGGGTGAGCACATCTGCCCCCGACTCCGCAGGCGCGATCCCACCGGCGACACCAGGGGCCCGCGGGCCCTCGACGCCGTCTGCCACATCGGGGGCAGTGAAGCGCCTCGCGCCGGGCCTGCTTCTGGCGCTGGTCGTCGCAGGCATCGCGTGGGCGGTCAACCTCGCAGCGCCGACGATGAGCGCGTTGCTCGTCGCCATCCTCATCGGTGTCGTCGTCGCCAACGTCGTCCACCTACCCGAGTCGACCGCACCCGGCCTCGCGGTGGCCTCCAAAAAGCTGCTGCGTGCGGGCATCGTGCTGCTCGGCCTGCAGGTGTCGTTGCGTGACATCGCCGGACTGGGAGTCGGGACGATCGCCGTGGTGCTTGCCGTCGTGACCAGTGGACTACTCGTCGCCGAGTTCGCCGGCCGGGCGCTGGGATTGGCGCCCGCACTGCGCAGCCTCATCGGCGCCGGATTCTCCATCTGCGGCGCGGCAGCCGTCGCCGGGGTCGAGGGCGTCATCGACGACAAGGAAGAAGAGGACGTCGTCACGGCGCTCGCGCTCGTCGTGTTGTGCGGCACCTTGATGATCCCGCTGGTGCCGCTGCTCTCGACGGCGTTCGGGCTCGACCCGCGCATCGCCGGACTGTGGGCGGGCGCCTCGATCCACGAGGTCGCTCAAGTTGTCGCGGCTGCCGGAATGATCAGCGCCGGCGCGCTCAAGGTTGCCGTCGTCGTCAAGCTCGCGCGAGTGCTGATGCTGGCGCCTGTCGCCATCTGGTTCGGGGCTCAGGCCCGCCGCCGCAGCGCCGGTCGTCCAGCCGGGTCGCCAGACCGGACGCTGCCGCCGCTCGTGCCGCTGTTCGTCGTCGGGTTCGTGATCGCGGTGCTCGTGCGCACCACGGGAGTCGTTCCGGTGGAGGTGCTCGACGTCGTCACGATCGTCCAGACGATCCTGCTCTCTGCGGCCATGTTCGCGCTCGGCTGTGGCGTGCGCCTCGCGATCCTCAAGAACGTCGGCGGTGGCCCGTTCGTCCTCGCGGCCGTGACCACCGTCTCCGTCGCGTCCACCGCCCTCGGCGGGGTGCTCCTGCTCGGCTGAGCACGCACCACTCGCGCAGGAGTGACCACGGTCTGATGCCGCGGACCTGTCAGCCGCCGAAGCGGCTCACGGCCTGTTCGAACGTCGCGACGAGGATCGGATCGCCGGCGCTGTGCGGCGCAGTGAGCGCGGGGCGCTTCCAGATCGTACACAGCAGGTCCTCGGCAGTGCCCGTGTAGATCGCGTCGGGGCGGACGGTGCCGTCGGCCGGATCGGTCTCCGCGACCTCGACGGCCCCGGCAGCGGCGTCCACCGTGACCAGCCACGTCGTGCCGGTATCGGAGGCCACGATGCGCAGCAGGCCCGAGCCTCGCGCAGTGCTGCCGGTTGCGGGGTCGGGCGTGGCTGCAGTGACCAGACCGAGCATGTCGCTCACCGCGTCCGTGGCGAGCATCGGTTCGAGCATCGTGCGCGCGCTGCCGTCCGGGGCCGCCGTCAGTTCTGCGTCCAGACGGCGCATCGCCGCCTCGTGAGCCTGGCGGCGCAGTGCGGCTCCCTCTGATTGCGACTCGTGAACCTCGGCGTTGTGGGCGAGAAGATCGCTGGCGGTCCACTCGGAGCACGTCGGCACAGGCGTGGTCGGGTCGACCCCTGCGAGCACCTCAACCAGGCGTGCCGAGTTCTCCTCGATGGCGGTCACATACCGCTCGGGCTCCAAGTGCGTGCCGTTGGTTTGGCTCACGCCGAGTCTCCGCCGGTCGAGACGATCGCCTCGTCGGCGCGGGCGATGATCTGCGCGACGGCCGCCTGCGGGTCGGTGCCGTCGATCTCGATTCCTCCGGTCACGGTGCTTGCGACCTCGGGGCCACCGGCAGGCTCATCGCTCCCGGCGAGGCGAACGAGCCGGACCGGCGTCGGTTCGGCGAAGTCGAGGTAGTCCTCGAGGTAGGCGGGCGGCACGTCTTCGGTGACGACGGCGTCGAATCCGGCCAGGCGAAAGCTGTCGGCCAGGGCGATGCCCGCGGTGAAGCGCAGGAAGAGTTGTTCGAGGTCGGCGCGGGCACCGTCGGGGTCGGGCGTGAACATCGCGCCGACGACCTGCCCGTCGACGGTCGCGGCGCGGGGGAGGGCAGCGGCGAGCGCGGTGGCCACGGCCTCGGCGTTCGGCCCGGTCACGAGAAAGAACCGGCCCTCGTCGCCCGTGGTCGCGTCGGGCTGGGTGGTATCGGTGGTGGTCATCGTCTACCTCGCTGGGGTCGGGATGAGCGGTGGGGTGCCCGGAGAGGACCACGGTTCCACACTCGGGGCGTAGCCGCCGCTGGAGGGCTCGTGCAGTCGGCGTGAGCGTGGGCGGCGGCGTTCTCGTGGAGGTCGATCCCACCTCTTGGCAGGTGTGATGCACTGAGGCGGATCATCGGCGTGTCGCCAGGCGGCGGCCGGTGGGACTGGGCGCGACGGGGCGTCCGGTGGCGATCACGGAGGATGACCGATGCGTGGGTCGAGGGGGACGTCGAGACGATCGATGCCGCGCGCAGGCATGCCGGAGCTGAATCGGCTGACCGCACACCTTGATCCGCCGTTCGCGGTCGTCGATCTCGACGCCTTCGACCGCAACGCCGACAGCCTCGTGCGTCGCGCGGGCGGGACGCCGATCCGGGTGGCGAGCAAATCCGTGCGGGTGCGTTCGTTGCTGTCGCGCGTGTTGGCGTGGCCGGGGTTCGCCGGGGTCATGGCGTTCTCGCTCGCCGAGGCGTTGTGGCTGATCGAGACCGGCACCCTGCCCACCGATCAAGGCGTACCCGTCGATCAGGGCGTGCTCGTCGCCTACCCCAGCGTCGACCGCGCAGCATTTGCGCAGCTCGCGGCCTCGTCCGCGGCGCGTCGTCGAGTCGTCGTCATGGCCGATGACGACGCGCATCTCGACGTGGCCGAGGCGGTGATGCGGGGGCCCGAGCGCGTGGGTGACGAGCCGCTGCGGGTGTGTGTCGACGTCGACGCGTCGAACCGGGTGGGCCGAATTCACCTGGGCGCGCGTCGTTCTCCGCTGCGGACGGCAGCCGAGGTCGCGCCGCTGCTGCGCCGGCTCGTTGCGAGTCCCGATCTGACCGCTGCCGGCCTCATGTTCTACGACGCCCAGATCGCCGGGGTGGCCGACACGAGCACCGTCGTCCGGGCGATGCAGCGCGCTCGGCCCGCGAACTCGTGACGCGACGGGCCGCGGTGGTCGCGGCCGCTCGGGACATCGCGGGGGGAGGGACTGCTCGTCAATGCGGGGGAAACCGGCAGCCTGCACGTCCTCGCCGGAGACGCGTCGGTCACCGAACTCGCCGCGGGGTCAGGGCTCTTCGCCCCCCACCTGTTCGACTCGTACAGTTCGTTCACGCCCGAACCCGCCGCGTTCTTCGTGCTTCCGGTGGTCCGCCGGCCGGCCCCGGGAATCGCCACCGTTCTCGGCGGCGGTTTCGTCGCCTCGGGGCAGGCCGGGAGCACGCGGTTGCCGCGCCCGTGGTGGCCCGAGAGACTGCGGTTCATCAAGGCCGAAGGGGCCGGTGAGGTGCAGACTCCTGTTCTCCTGCCCCGCGGCGGTGCGCTCGAGATCGGCGACCGCGTCTGGTTCCGGCACGCCAAGGCCGGAGAACTCTGCGAACGGGTCGACGAACTCCACCTCGTCTCCGGCGGAGTTCTCTCCGGTAGCCTCCCCACGTATCGAGGAGAAGACAGGTGTTTCGGATGACGGCCCTCGCTGCGCAGACCGGATGGACCAACTGGGCCGGCAACGTCTCGTGTGCACCGGCGCGCGTCGAGTACCCGACGACCCCGACCGAGGTTGCGTGGGTGCTGGAACGGGCTCGCGCCGAAGGTGCCACGGTCCGGCCCGTCGGGTCGGGACACTCCTTCACCGCCGCCGCGCAGACCGACGGAGTCATGATCGACCTGCGCGCCATGACCGGTCTCGACGGCATCGAGCAGCTCGACGCGCCGCCGCTCGGTGCGCTGCCCGAGACCTGCGCGCGCGTGTGGGTGCGGGCCGGGACCACGTTGCGCGATCTGAACGCGATCCTCGCCCGCCTCGGCCTGGCGATGCCCAACCTCGGTGACGTCGACGGTCAGACCCTCGCCGGTGCCGTCTCCACCGGTACTCACGGAACAGGCTTGGGGTTCACCGGGATTGCCGGATTCGTCTCGGCGATGCGGCTCGTGCTCCCCGACGGGACCCTCGTCGAGTGCTCCCGGGAGAACCGATCGGACCTGTTCCATGCTGCGCTCGTCGGCCTCGGCGCGTTCGGCATCGTCGTGGCGTTGCGGGTCGACGCGGTTCCGGCGTTTCGGATTCGCGCGGAGGAGCGCCCCGAGTCGCTGTCGGCCGTGATCGAGCGCATCGACGCGCTGCCGAGCGAGGCCGATCACGTCGAGTTCTTCTGGTTCCCTGGCACGGACCGGGTGTCGGCGAAGTTCAACACGCGTCTCGCGGCCGACGACACCAGTGGGTCGCCGCTGCCGTCGTGGCGTCGGGTCCTGGATGACGAGCTGCTCTCCAACGGTCTGTTCGAGGGGATCAACAGGCTCGGGGCACGGGCGCCGCGATTCGTGCCGACGCTCAACGAGGTGAGCGCTCGCGGACTCTCGGCGCGCACGTACACCGCCGGATCGGCGGACGTGTTCATCTCGTCGCGGCGGGTGAAATTTCGGGAGACGGAGTACGCGCTCCCGATCGAGGCCGCGGGTGACGTGCTGCGCGAGGTGGTGGCGGAGCTGGGGCGGCGGCGCATCACGGCGACGTTCCCGTTGGAGGTGCGTTTTGCCGGGGCCGACGACGTGTGGCTCTCGACGGGGTATGAGCGTCGCAACGTCTACATCGCGGCTCACGAGTACGCGGGCAGCGCGTCCGACGACTACTTCGACGTGCTGCAGGACATCTTCGACGCCTACGAAGGCCGTCCGCACTGGGGCAAGCTGCACTGCCTCGACGCGGCCCGCCTGGCGGAGCTGTATCCCCGCTTCGACGACGTCTGCCGCGTCCGCGCGGAGGTCGACCCCGACGGCCTCCTGAGCAACCCCTACCTCGACCGCGTTCTCGGGCCCCGGGGCTAGACGGCGAAGACCCCGGTTACCGGCCCTTTGCGATCGTTCGAGGTGGGCCGCGGCGCCCAATCCGGCGGGTGATGACGACAGGATGGGGGCGTCCCGGCCGCAACCAGTGCCGGGAGAGGCCGAGGCGTTCACGGAATGCCCTCACGAAGTAGCCCACCGTCAACGACGACAGGAGCGCAGCGATGCAGTACCACCACCATGGTTACGTGGCCCGCGGCCCACTCATCAAGGAGGCCGCGGGAACGGGGGTCGACCGGGCCGAGGATCTGCCGGACGAGATGGACGTGCTGATCATCGGCGCGGGGCCGGCAGGCATCATCCGAGCCGCTCAACTCACCAACTACCCGAGCGTCCACACCCGGATCATCGACTCCCGGCCGGGGCGTCTCGAGGTCGGTCGCGCGGACGGGTTGTGGGGCCGCAGCAGCGAGACCTTCCAGGCGTTCGACTTCTACGAGCGCATCAACAACGAGGCGCATCGACTCGTGGACGTTCACTTCTGAGGGCCGAGCCCCGATGACCCCGCGAAGATCGCTCGCGGTGTGCGCGCCGAGGATCCGCCCTCCCGTGTCACCGAGTACCCCTTCCTCATCGTCACGAGGCGCGCGTCATCGAATACTTCGCCGAGTACGCCGAGCGCGGCCCGGCCCGGATCACGCCGAACTACGGCCACGAGTTCGTCGAACTCGAGGTGGAGGAGCCCAACGACTACCCGGTGCGGGTGACGTTGCGGGACCCGCAGGGCCAGGAGCGCACGGTCCGGGCGAAGTACGTCGTCGGGTGTGACGGGGCTCGTAGCCCGGTCCGTGACTGCATTGACATCGTGGTCGACCGTGACCCGTCTGCCCACGCATGGGCCGTCATGGACGTTTTCGCCGAGACGGACTTTCCCGACGTTCGCCAGAAGTGCGGAATCGTCTCGGACAAGGACGGCACGATTCTGCAGATTCCGCGTGAGGGCGGGTTCCTGGTCCGCTATTACGTTTCGCTCGGGGCCATCAGCGACGACAACCGGGCCGAGCTGCGAGCCACGACCATAGAAGAGGCGATCGAGCGGGCCAACCGCATCCTGCACCCCTACACACTCGATGTGAAGGAAACGACCTGGTACAGCGTGTACGAGGTGCGCCACACGGTGGCGCACACATTCGACGACGTCCCCGCAGACCAGCTGGGTCAGCGTGTGCCGCGGGTCGTCATTGCGGGTGACGCCTGCCATACGCACAGCGCCAAAGCCGGCCAGGGCATGAACGTGTCCATGCAGGACGGTTGGAACCTGGCGTGGAAGCTGGGGCAAGTGTCGGAGGGCCGCAGCGACCCGTCGCTGTTGTCCACGTACTCCGCCGAACGTGCGCTGATCGCCAAGGAACTCATCGCCTTCGACACGGAATGGTCGGAGATGATGTCGAAGCGTCCCGAGGAGTTCGACGACCCGGGCGATCTCGGCCGTTTCTACGCCGACAACTCCGAGTTTCCGCACGGTTTCGCCACGCAGTACCCGGCCTCTGAGCTCATCGCCGGCGACGAGTACCAGCACCTGGCCAAGGGGTACCCCCTCGGCAAGCGGTTTTGGTCGTCCAAGGTCGTGCGGGTCGACGACACCTCGCCGCGCGAGTTGGGCCACCTCTTCGAGGCCGACGGTCGGTGGCGGCTGTACGCCTTCGCCGACGAGGACGCCACTGCGGTGGGCGAACTCGCGGAGTGGCTGGAGAAGTCCGACGAGTCGCCGGTGCGGATGTTCACCCCGAAGGGCGCGGACCTGAACAGCGTGTTCCAGGCCAAGCTGATCTACCAGCAGCCGTACCAGGACATCGAGCGCGGCGACGTGCCGAGCTTGTTCCGTCCGGCGGTCGGCCCGTATGGCCTGATCGATCGTGAGGTCGTCTTCGCCGCCGTTCCTGGCGACGACATCTTCGAGAAGCGCGAGATCGATCGGGCCGGCGCGCTCGTCATCCAGCGTCCGGACATGTACGTCGCCGGCGTCTTCCCGCTGACCGCCCGTGAAGAGATCACGGAGTTCTTCTCACGGAACATGGTTCAGCAGTAGCCGGTCGCCGACCGGCATGACGCGGGGGCTCCCATCACGATCGACGTGATGGGAGCCCCCGACTTCGTCAGCGCGGTGTCAGTTGCCGAGTGCGGCAGAGACGACCTGACGTGCTTCGTCCTGAACCTGCAAAAGGTGCTCGGCGCCCTTGAAGGACTCGGCGTAGATCTTGTAGACGTCCTCGGTGCCGGACGGACGGGCCGCGAACCAGGCGGACTCCGTCGTCACCTTGAGGCCACCGATGGCGGCGCCGTTGCCGGGAGCCTCGGTGAGCTTGGCTGTGATCGGCTCACCGGCGAGGGTGTCGGCCGTGACGTCCGAGGGCGACAGCTTCTTGAGCTTGGCCTTCTGCTCACGGTTGGCGGGGGCGTCGACGCGGGCGTAGGCGGGCTCGCCGTGCTTGGCGACGAGGTCGGCGTAATGCTGTGAGGGGCTCTTGCCGGTCTTGGCCTGGATCTCGCTGGCGAGGAGGGCCAGGATGATGCCGTCCTTGTCGGTGCTCCACACCGAGCCGTCGAAGCGCAAGAAGCTCGCGCCCGCCGACTCTTCGCCACCGAACGGGCCTGAGCCGTCGAGCAATCCGGGCACGAACCACTTGAACCCGACGGGCACCTCGACGAGCTTGCGGCCCAGGTCTTCGGCGACGCGGTCGATCATCGAGCTGCTGACGAGCGTCTTGCCGATGAAGCCGTCGGCCGGCCACTGCGGACGCGCGCCGCCGTAGAGGTACTGGATCGCCACCGCGAGGTAGTGGTTCGGGTTCATCAGGCCACCGTCGGGCGTGACGATGCCGTGGCGGTCGGAGTCGGCGTCGTTACCCGTCGCGATGTCGTAGGAGTCCTTCTTGCCGATAAGGCTCGCCATGGCCGAGGGGGAGGAGCAGTCCATGCGGATCTTCTCGTCCCAGTCCAGCGTCATGAAGCGCCACGTCGGATCGACCAGCGGGTTGACCACGGTCATGTCGAGCTCGTAGTGGTCGGCGATGGCCTGCCAGTAGTCGACGGACGCGCCACCCAGGGGGTCGGCACCGATCTTGACGCCCGCGTCCTTGATCGCCGCCATGTCCACGACGTTGACGAGGTCCTCGACGTAGATGCGCTTGAACTCGTACGACTCGCACTTGGCGCGAGCCTGGTCGAACGGAACGCGCTTGACGCCCACGAGACCGAGCTTGATGTACTCGTTGGCCTTGTCGGCGATCCACGTGGTGGCGTCGGTGTCGGCAGGGCCGCCGTGCGGCGGGTTGTACTTGAACCCGCCGTCGGCGGGCGGGTTGTGGCTCGGGGTGACGACGATGCCGTCGGCCAGGCCGGCGTTCGCGGGGAGGTCGTCGACGCCGCCGATCTTGCCCTTGTTGGCGCGCAGGATCGCGTGGCTCACGGCAGGGGTGGGGGTGTAGCGGTCCTCGGCGTCGACCATGACATGCACGTCGTTGGCGACGAGCACCTCGATCGCGCTGGCCCATGCCGGCTCCGACAGACCGTGTGTGTCACGGCCGATGAACAACGGGCCGTCGAAACCCTGCTCGCGGCGGTAGTCGACGATCGCCTGCGTGGTCGCGAGGATGTGGTCCTCGTTGAACGCCGTCTTCACGCTCGACCCACGGTGCCCGGACGTACCGAACGCGACCTGCTGATCCACGTTCTCCGGGTCCGGCTTCTGCGTGTAATACGCCGTCACCAGGTGCGCGACGTCGATGAGATCCGAAGGCTGGGCGAGTTCTCCTGCACGAGTGTCGGTCATAGGCCCATCTTGTCAGCTGGACCCCGCCGCGTCGCCCGATGGCCATCGGTTTCATCGGCGCGGGGGATCGTGTACCCGGGAGAGTAGTACGGGAGGGATGGTGGCCGGCTGTGCGGCGTCAGAGACCGGGGGTGCTCGTTCCCGTGTGGCGCACGGGTGAGCCTCCATAGGATGGCCGATATGACCGGACACCCGACCAGCTTGGCTCCCACCGAAGAGAATTCGGCACCTGCGATGTGCCCCTACCAGGTTCACGTCGGGCCGGAGATGGACTCTTCACGCCCGCCCCGCCGGTTGCCGACCTGGGTGCGGGTCCTCTTGCCCCGGTGGTGATGTTCGTGGCGGCGCTGTCGCCCGTCGTCATGGCGCTCGTGCCCGACATCGACGCCCGGCTCAATGCTCTGCCTCTTCCGATATCGGTCGCGGCCATGATCCTGATGTACGCGCTGCCGACGCTCGGTCGCGTGGCTGCTCGTCCGGGCGCTGATGCGGTGGGTGGACCGGCGCCCGATGCGGGAGACCGGATGGGCGTGGTCCAGTCGCTCCCTGCCGGCTCTGATGCTCGGCATGGGCGTCATCTTGGTGCTCGTCGTCGCGACCGGGCTGGTCGTCGAGGCTGTCGCCCCGACCCGACCCGTCGATGCGGGGTCGATCACGGGTGGGTGGCCGCTGTGGGCAGTAATCGCCATCGCGCTCGCCCGCGCGTTCCTCCTCCAGGGCATCCCGGAGGAACTGATCTGGCGCGGGTACGTCATGCAGACCCTGCGCACCCCGCCGGTCGTCACCGCCTACATCTCGGCCGGAGGGTTTGCCGTGCTTCACCTCGCTTCGCAGGGTGGCCAGCAGAACCTCCTCGAGCGGCTGCTCTACCTTGCCGTCCCGTTCGGGTTCGGTCTGCTCGCCGCGGCACTCGTCATTCGCACGGGGTCGCTGTGGTCGGCCGTCGGCGTCCACGGCGGGTTCCACGTCGCGACGACGATCCTCACGCTGTGGTGCGGCGTCGGCGAAGGTCCGGTCCTGTGGGTCGCGTGGGGCGTGATCACCACCGCAGTCGCAGCGTGGCTGCTCCACCGGCCGGGTCACCGGATCGACCGAGCGGCCTGACGGTCCGACAGACCGATCCGGTGTCGCCACGACGACCCCGGCATGCCAGGGCGCGCCCGTGACGAGATATCAGCGAGAGGTCAGCGAGGCAGCTCGCGCTTGAGGATCTTGCCGGTGGCGCCCTTCGGCAGCGCCTCGATGAGGCGCACGACGCGGGGGTACTTGTACGCGGCGAGGCGGTCCTTGGCGAAGGCCTGCAACTCCTCGGGCGTCACCTCGGCGCCGGGTTTGAGTGCCACGTAGGCGCCGACCTCCTCGCCGAGGTGGGCGTCGGGAATCGCCACAACGGCGGCCTCCGCGACGGCGGGGTGCTCGTACAGCACCTCTTCGATCTCGCGGGGATACACGTTGTAGCCGCCGCGGATGATCATGTCTTTCGCGCGGTCGACGATGCGGTAGTAGCCCTCCTCACGCACGCCCAGGTCGCCCGAGTGGAACCAACCGCCGCGCACGGCGGTGGCGGTGGCGTCGGGCTGGTTCCAGTAACCCTTCATGACGCAGTCGCCGCGGATGACGATCTCGCCGACCTCACCGTCGGCGACAGGCTGGTCGTCGTGGTTGACGACGTCCATCTCGACGCCGGGCACAGGCTGGCCGATCGTGCCGGGGCGGCGCTCGATGTGCGCCATGTTGAACGACGCGACAGGGGAGGTCTCGGACAGGCCGTAGCCCTCGAGGATCATGCAGCCGAACCGGTCCTCGAAGGCCTTCATGACCTCGACGGGCAGCGAGGCGCCGCCGGAGATGCAGACCCGCAGGCTCGCGACGTCGGCGTCCGGCAGACCGTCCGCCGTGCGCTGGGCGGCGGCAGCGATCAGCGCCGAGTACATGGTGGGGACGCCCTCGAAGACCGTGACACGGTCGCGCTCGATGATGTCGAGCACCTTGGCCGGGTCGAACCGGGGAATGAGGGTGAGCGTCGCGCCGGCCTCGACGACGGTGTTGAGACCGCACGTCATCCCGAAGACGTGGAACAACGGCAGACAGCCCATGACGACATCGCCGGGCTTGATGTGGACGAGGACGTCGTTCGTCACCTTCAGGTTGGTCTGGAGGTTCGAGTGCATGAGCTCGGCGCCCTTGGGGCGGCCGGTCGTGCCGGAGGTGTAGAGGATGACGGCTGTGTCGTCACCGGCGCGGTGGGCGGTCTCGGTGACGGGAGCGGCACCCGCGCCGGCGACGAGGCCGGGCAGGTCGGCGGCAGCGACGTAGCGTGCGCCGGCGTCAGTGGTGCCCTTCTCGGCGTCCGGGGTGGCGCCCACGACGAGCTTTGCGCCGGAGTCCTGAACGTAGAACTCCACCTCGCGGGGCTTGAACAGCGGGTTCATGGGGACGACGACTCCGCCCAGGCGCATCACGGCGTAGTACACGACCGCGTAGACGGGGACGTTCGGGACGGTGAGAACGACGCGGTCGCCGGCCTCGATGCCTTCAGCCCGCAACCACCCGGCGAGCGCTGCGACCTGCGACTGCAGCTGCGTGTAGGTGATCGCCTCGTCGTCGAGTCGCAGCGCGACGGCATCGGGGCGGCCGCAGTCGCGGCGAGATTCTGGGCGATGTTCTGCGAAGCCGTCGACGGTGCGGTCACGTGATCCTCCGGGGTGCGCGGGCCTGCCTCGATGCAGGTCGGCACACCTTACGTTGCGTCAACCTGCGCCCGCCAGGCTTGAGGTCGCCCCGGCTGCTCGTCTCACTTGGGCTGCGTCACCCAACGGACGTAGCGCGCCACCGCGTGCATGTGGTCGGCGGGGACGGGCGAGTCGGTGAGGCAGGACCGGATCGCTGCCTCGACGTCTGCGTCGTCCATGCCGACCCCGATGGCCACGAGATCGGTCGTCAGGTCGTCGGGGTTGCCACGGGGTAGCCGTTCGAAGGCCAGCCACGAGCCGACGGCCTGCACGACGTATCCCTGGGGCCCACCGGGTCCGTCGATCCACGTCCGGCCCTTGACGCGGTACATCCCCGCCTCGCGCTGCTCGAGAAACGCCACCAGATCCCGCGGCGACGCAGGCAACGGCGAACTGACGCTCACCGACGACGAGGCGTGATGCGGGTGGTTGCACGACGCGACGTGCTCGTGGCCGTCACGGGTGAGGGATCGGCGCGCGGATGTGGTTGGAGCGCAGTCGCTCTCAGGGAAGGTGCGATCAGGGTGGTCGCTGCGTGATTGCTCGAGCAACAGGTCGGTGAACGACAACTGCCCGGTGGGTGCAGGACGGTCGGCGGTGTCGAAGAGCAGTGACGCATCGAGGCGCCCATAGGTCGTGTAGACGACGGGCGTGTCAGGGGCGTGGAGTGCCAGGTCGGCCTCCAACCTGGTGCGGGCCACGGCATCGGCCTCGAGGCGGTCGGTCTTGTTCACGACGAGC
Source organism: Mobilicoccus sp. (assembly GCA_032100225.1). Classification (GTDB taxonomy): domain Bacteria; phylum Actinomycetota; class Actinomycetes; order Actinomycetales; family Dermatophilaceae; genus Mobilicoccus. Next base: position 10,459 of record DAMDJY010000025.1, on the reverse strand, counting down.
AGCGAGGCCACCTGCAGGTGATCGACAGCCATGGGGAGCTCATGATGCCCCTCGATGTCCACGCAGGTCGGCGAACCGGACGATGTCCCGCTGCCTGATTCTTCGGCCACCGTGGCGGCATCATCCGATGCCCAGAGGGCGGCATCGACGAGTTCGACCACGCCACCGAATCGGAAGCCGGGGGAGTGGCTGCTCATCACGAGTCGCGCCAATTCGCGGGGCTCTGCCAGCCCGGAGGCCTCCACGAGGATGACGTCAAAATCCAACTCGGGGCTCGTCAAGGTGGCGAGGGTGGCGTCCAGCTCGTCCGGATCAGCCAGGCAGCACAGGCATCCGCCCGAGATCGAGTCCGTCGCGTCCACGTGTTCGCGGACCAAGAAGGCGTCGACGTTGCATCGCCGAAGTCGTTGACCACCAACCCGACTCGCCCCACACCCTGACGCAGCACGTTGTTGAGCAGGGTCGTCTTGCCGCTGCCCAGTCCACCGGCAAGGACGATCACGGGAATCTGGCGGCGCGGCGACATGGGGGTCAGCGTGCCACGGGGGAGCCGACGCAAGAGGGCGGTCAAGATCGGTAATCATTATCGTATACAGTGCGCCTATGCGAACTATTCTCATCAACCGTGGACGTTCTGTCGCGTCCTTCGCGTCCTTCGCGTCCTTCGCGTCCTTCGCCTCCTTCGCCGCTGTTGCCGGCCTCACCCTCAGTGCCTGCGGCGGAGGCACGACTGCCCCCGGGGCCGCCGGTTCCGCCGGTGGCGAAGCTCCGGCGACCCACGCCGAGACGTCCGCTCCCGAAGCTGCTGTTGAGGCCGACCCGGGTGTCGGCACCGGCCGCAAGGAGGTGGGTGCGCTGGGGCCGCGCCTGCTCATGTCCCATGCGGAGGGGCTCACGCTCATGGATGCCGACACCGGAAAGGTGATCGCCTCCAAGGACTACCCCGCGTTCCTGCGCCTCGCGAACGCCGGCGACGGCCGCCACGTCGTCATCAGCGACTCGGACACGTTCCGCGTGTACGACACCGGCATCCAGGCCGAGCCGCACGGCGACCACGCGCACAACGCCGAGTTCACCCCCGGCCTCACCGATGTCACGTTCGACGCCCCGCACGCCGGGCACGTCGTGCTGCACAACGGCCGGACACTCTTGTTCGCCGACGGAACCGGCGCTATGCAGGTCTTCGACTCATCCTCCATCGCCGAGAAGGCTCGCAAGGTCACCGAGTACAAGACCGATGCCGCCCACCACGGTGTCGCGATCGAGCTGGCCGACGGTTCGCTGGCGACCACGCAGGGCACCGCCGATGAGCGGCACACCGTCCAGGTGAAGAAGGGTGACAAGGTCATCGCCGAGACGAAGGACTGCCCCGGGGTCCACGGCGAGGCCATGGCTGCCCCCACCGACAAGGGTGAGGTGCTCGTCTTCGGCTGTGAGAACGGCCCGGTCGTCTACCGCGACGGCGCCTTCCACAAGGTTCCCGTCAAGGACGCCTACTCGCGCTCCGGCAACCTTGCCGGGCACGAGTCGTCGCCGATCGTCCTCGGTGACTACAAGGTCGACAAGGACGCGAAGCCCGTCGAGCGCCCCACGCGCGCCGCGCTCATCGACACCCGCACCGACACGCTGAAGCTGGTCGACCTCACGTCGCCGTACTGGTTCCGTTCGTTCGCGCGCGGCCCGGAGGGTGAGGGCCTCGTCCTCACGTACGACGGCAAGCTGCACGTCATCGACGTCGAGTCCGGCAAGGAGACGGCCGCGATCCCGGTCACCTCCTCCTGGACCGAGAAGGAGGAATGGCAGGAGCCCGGCCCGGCCGTCAAGGTCTCCGGCTCCAAGGCGTACGTCAGCGACGTCGAGAAGAAGACGATGAACGTCGTCGACCTCACCACGCGCACGGTTGTCAACACCTACACGCTGCCGGGTGCTCCCGTGGAGTACGCCGTCACCAACGGCAAGCCCGAGGCTCCGGCCGAGGGTGACCACGCCGGCCACGACCACTGAGGCAGAGCCGACCCGTCAGAACCACGAAACCCCGGCGCGCCGTGCATGGTGCGCCGGGGTTTCGGCACGTCTGGGACTGATTCGAGCAGATCAGTCCTGCTCGTCCGGGACGTCGACCTCGCTGATGAACGAGCGATCGAACGGGGTGCGCTGGTAGACGCTGTAGTTGAGCCAGTTGGCGTACAGCAGGTGGGCGTGCGAGCGCCAGCGGTGCATCGGGGTCCGGCTCGGGTCGTCACCCGGGTAGTAGGCGACCGGGACGGCGATGTTTTTGCCTGCGGCGACGTCGCGGTCGTACTCGGCCTTGAGGGTGTCGCGGTCGTACTCGGGGTGGCCGGTGACGAAGATGCGGCGCCCGTCTTTGCTCGCGGCGAGGTAGAGGCCCGCGACCTCGGAGGTGACGATCACATCCAGATCGGGCTCGGCCTCGATGTCGGCGATGGACGTGCCGGTGTGTCGTGAGTGCGGTGCGAAGAACTGGGAGTCGAAGCCGCTGACGATGCGCGCGAGCGGCTCGTGCACCTCGTGCTCGAAGACGCCGAACATCTTGGCGTCGAGCTCGTGCTTGTCGATGCCGTAGTAGTGGTAGAGCCCGGCTTGGGCGCCCCAGCAGACGTGCATCGTCGAGTAGACGTTGGTGCGGCTCCAGTCGAGGATCTCAACCAGTTCTGGCCAGTAGTTGACGTCCTCGAACTGCATGAGTTCGACGGGTGCGCCAGTGATGACGAGGCCGTCGAATTTCTCCTCCCGCACCTGCTCGAAGGTGCGGTAGAACGCGTCGAGGTGCTCGGGCGCGGTGTTGCGTGACTGGTAGGTGCCCATCGCCAGCAGGGTGATCTCGACCTGCATCGCCGTGTTGCCCAGCAGGCGCAGCAGCTGCGTCTCGGTGGCGATCTTCGTCGGCATCAGGTTGAGGATGGCGATCGACAGGGGACGGATGTCCTGCTGGTCGGCGCGCTCGCGAGACATCACGAACACGTTCTCGTCGGCCAGTGTGCGGCGCGCAGGCAGCGCGTGCGGGATGTTCACGGGCACAGGGATGAGCCTCCGGGTCGGTGCGTTCTCGAGCCACGAAGTCTGGGGCCGAGGCATCTCCACCATAAGTCGGGAGCTCGACCCGCTCGGTGTCGCGTCCACCAGATGGTGGGTCGCGCGTCGACTCGGCGGATCGGGTCAGCGACCTGCGGCCCACTCTTCGATGGGCGTGAGAGCCGGACGCTTGGGGGTGATCCCGTCCCCGGAGCTCTGTCCACGGATACGGCGGGCGATCCACGGCCGCAAGTGAGTTCGTGCCCACGCGCGGTTGGCCTGGATGGTCTCCCACCGTGTCAGGGCAACTGCAGGCGGGAGAGGCTCGGCCCAGGATTCGGCGTCGTCGCTCACGCCGAGGCTGTAGGCGGCCTGCGCGGCGATGCGTGCGTGCCCCTCGGGGGAGAAGTGGATGCGGTCGTCGGCCCACAGCCGGGGGTCGCGGAGGGCGCGCAGGTTCCACAGGTCGAGGACGTAGCACTCGTTGCGGGTGGCGACGCCCCAGATGTTGGCCGAGTACTCGGCCATACGGGGGTTGATGCGCCCGACGATGGGGGAGTGGCTCACGTTGGGCGAGATGACCATGAGGACGTCGGCGCCGGTCTCACGGATGCGGATGACGGCGTCCTCGAGGGTGTCGGTCACCTCGTCGACGTCGACCTTGGGCCGCAGGATGTCGTTGCCGCCGGCCGAGACGCTGATCAGGTCGGGGGTCAACTCCAGTGCTGCATCGAGTTGCGGTCCGGCCACGTCGGCGATCAACCGGCCACGGATCGCGAGGTTCGCGTATCCGAAGTCCACTCCGGTTTCGGCGTTGCGTGCCGCGAGGCGCGCTGCCAGCCGGTCGGCCCACCCGACGTAAACGTCGGTCTCGTCGTTCGAGGTGTCCATCAACCCTTCGGTGAACGAATCACCCAGTGCCACATAGCGTTCCCACGTTCGTGTTGTCACGTCGAGCGATGTTACCTGTCGGTAGTGGACGCATCCTAAATGCCTCCGTCCGGGCACACGTGGCCTGGGCCCTTGCGCGACCAGACAGGCGAGAGCCGGGCCATCCTCTTCGGACGACCCGGCTCTCTCGCGTTGTCAGTACGGCAAGCGGCTGCGTCAGCGCCAGGCGCCGCAGGTGTTGATCTGCTTGATGCCGGCGAAGCGGCCGTCCCACCAGCCAAGGGCGGCAGCGTTGAAGGGGACGATGCCACCGGCGTGGGTGGGCACGAGCGAGGGGCGGAAGTTGACGCTCACGCCCTTGTTGCACCAGTCCTTGTTGAGCTGGACACCGACCTTGTAGGGGATGGTGTCGTCCATCGTCGAGTGGACCATGAGCACTGGAACCTTGGGGGCGCGGTTGCCGATCCGGTTCTCCGCCAGGGCGGTCTTGAACGGCTCGTCGGCGAAGTGTTCGCTGATCGAGCGGCCGTCGTTCGTCAGGGTCGACGTCTTCAGGCCCGAAGAGTTGAAGAGCTGTAGGACGCACTCGTTCTCGATCGCCCGCATCTTCGTCAGCCCCGCAGAGTTGAGCAGCGACGCGGGCTCGATGTGCTGCGAGGCGAGCACGCCCGCCGTCGCGTACAGCTCGAACGCGACGTTGAGGCCGCCGTCGAGGTTCTTGCCGACCTGCACGAGATCGGCCGGGACAGCGCCGACAGCCGCACCCTTGAGGGCGAGCTCGGGGGCGTACGTGGGTGCGAGTTCCCCTGCAGCAGCAGCCGCGCCGCCACCCTGCGAGTAGCCCTGGACACCGACCGGACTCGACGGCGTGATGTCGGTGAGCGCGAGGGTCTGCGTCACCCGCGCGATGTCGAGGACGGCGTGTACCTGGTCGACACGGTCCATATACGTGTGCGTTCCCGGCGTGCCGAGGCCCTGGTAGTCGGTCATCGACACGGATACCCGCGAATGAGCAGGCTCGACATGAAGGCGACCTCGTACTCACTGACCTGCTGCACCATCCGCGACGGCGCGCAGCGGTCACCCATGCCCTGAGTGCCTGCAGCCAGGGAGATCAGCGGTCGCTTGGAGACACCGATCCACTTGGCACGCGGGGAGACGACGAAACCGGCCACCGCGATGGGGTTGCCCTCCCGGTCGAGTGAGGAGTACATGACGCGCCGCGCGTCGAAGTTGGCCGAGGACGCGCCGGCTCCGGCGCATCGGTGACGGTGGTGGCTCCCGCGGTGCCGGGGATGGCGAGCGGATCTGCGCCGGCCGGGGTGGTGGCCCCGGCGATCACGGTGACGGCCAAGGACAGAGCGGCGCACGCGCGCAGGGTGGGGCGAGGGGACAACGGTGTCTCCAGAAAGAAGTAGGGGCCGCGATCCGAGCCGCGTTCACGCCGAACCTACTCATGGGTAGGCGTGCTGCACAGGAGCCGCAGGCAGATGAGGGTCAGAGATTCGCTGACCTCTCGCCCCGACGTCCGGCCTGTCGACCGGTTTCCTTGCAGCTCAATGTGACCGCACTGTTCAAGACGCGAGTAGGACGTCCGTCAAAAAAGAGTTGGTCGGACGTCTCATATGGACGCCCGTCCTGACGATGAGGGTGGTGTCGCACGGGGAGAACACCTCGGGGGGGGCGACACCGACCGGCGGATATCGCCGGAAGGGTCAACACACAGGACGGCGCCCAGAACCAAGCGCCTTCAAGGGGGAAATACCGATGACCACCATGATCATCCGCAGGACTGCTTCGATCGCCACGATCACCGCCCTGCTCGCAGGCGGAATCGCCGGCACTGCCCAGGCTGCCGAGACCGGCACCACGACGAAGGCCACGGGGGCGACCTTCATCGGCCTCGGCGCTGACTCGATGAAACTGAGCACCTACAACCCCATCACGGGCAAGCGCGACATCGCACCGGCGGGCCTCATGGGTCTTCGGACGGCCGACGGCAGCATCGTCTCCGTCTACTGCATCGAGGAGGACGTCCACGTCAGCACCTCAGTGAACGCCAAGGGCGGGTACATCCCGGCCGACTGGGCCACCTACCAGTCCGAGGCGTCCGGCTGGAACGCCAACCGCGACCAGATCGCCTGGATCCTGGCGAACTCCTACCCGCAGAAGCCCGCCATGGACATCGTCACCGACGCCCAGGCTCCGAACCTCGGTCGCACCGCCGGAAGCGTCGCCGCCGCCGGCACACAGGCCGCCATCTGGCACCTCACCGACGGACTCGAGTACGCCTGGACCGGTCAGTCCGACGCCAAGGCCGTGTACGAGTACCTCCTCAAGGGTGCCGCCACCGCCGGCCCCGATGCGGCTCCCGCAGTCGTCGGCTTCGACACCTCGGCCATGACGCAGAAGGGCTCGATCGTCGGCCCGATCACGCTGAAGAACGCGACCTCTGCCACGCTGAACACCACCGTGCCCAGCGGCTACGCACTCACCGACGCATCCGGCAAGGCCGTCATCGGCACCATCGCCGCTGGTCAGGAGCTCTACCTCAGCGTTCCCGCCGGTACCGACGCCGGGTCGCTCAGCCTCTCCTTCGCGGCCACCACGACCTCGCTGGCGCAGGGCTCGGTCTGGACCAACGCCTGGACCGGCGTCAACACCCAGAGCCTCATCACCGCGAAGAACGAGAGCGCCATCAGCATCTCCGTCTCGGCCGACTTCACCTGGAAGCCCGTCACCCCTGAGCCCACCAAGCCCGAGCCCACCACCCCGACTACGCCTGTGACCCCGGAGCCCACCAAGCCTGAGCCCACCACGCCCACGACCCCGGTCGTCGAGACGCCGGCTCCCGTCGTTCCGCAGACTCCTGCCCCGGTCGTTCCGCAGACCCCGGCGCCCGAGAAGCCGCAGGTCCCGGTTGTCGAGACCCCCGCGCCCGTCAAGCCGCAGGCCCCTGCTCCGGTCAAGCCGCAGGCGCCCAACACCACCCGTCCCACCACGCGTCCGACGACCCGTCCGGCGACTCGCATGGTGACCCGCACGTTCCAGGTCGACCGCTACATGCCCAAGACCGCTGCGCAGGCTCGCCTCGTTGCTCGTCTCGATGACGACGGCCGCCTCGGCTACCGCGAGGACCGTGGCATCTGGGGTCACTCGATGTACCAGTTCGTCACCGTGACGGTCCCGGCCCACGCCACTCCTGCTCAGGTCATCAGCGCGATCAACGCCAAGACCGGCAAGGTCGGCGACGTGTCCACGACCCGCAAAGTCGGCACCGTCCGCCCCGGCACCAGCCAGACCGTCGCCTGGGAGCTCGGTCGCGGCGCGACTGCCAAGCAGGCCTGGGGCGCCAAGAAGAACATCGCCCAGATCTTCCTCGCCCGTAGCTGACGCACCGTACACGCCGAAGGCGGGTATCCCACACGTACCGGAGATTCTCCGATCGCGTGCGGGATACCCGCCATCTTGGTGTGTGCCAGCTCAGATCAGCTGAGGCCCTCGATGCCGGCGCTGTCGGATCCGGTGCGGGGGTCGACGAGTTCGTGCTCGGCGAGCTCGCTACGGACACCGGGCTCGTCGACGACGGGGGTGCGGCTCAGCTCGGGGCGAGCCACGCCAGGGGTGGCGGCCATGGTGCTCTCGCCCTCGGCGCCGGCGACCGGCTCGAACCAGACGGCCGACAACTTCTGCATCGTCACCACGGCCGAGTAGGGCTGCCCGTGCCACGGCACGTCCTCCGCGACGATCTCGCCGAGGTTGCCCACGCCGGCGCCGCCGTACATCTCGGCGTCCGTGTTGAGCACCTCGCGCCACACGCCCGGGCGGGGGAGCCCGATGCGGTACTGGTGGTGCTCCATGCCGCTGAAGTTGATCACCGCAGCCATCGTCGGGCGCTCGCCACGGCCGTCAGGCTTGCCGAACCGCAGGAACGAGTACGTGTTTCCGGTGGCGTCGTTGGCGTCGATCCAGGAGAAGCCCTCGAAGTCGTTGTCCAGCTCCCACAGCGCGGTACGCGAGGAGTACAGGTTGTTGAGGTCCTTGACGAGACGCTGCAGACCCGCGTGCTGCGGCTGATCGGTGACCCACCAGTCGAGGCTGCGCGCGTCGGCCCACTCGCTCTCCTGGCCGAACTCCTGACCCATGAACAGCAACTTCTTGCCCGGGTGGCTCCACATGAACGCGTAGTAGGCGCGCAGGTTGGACAACTGCTCCCAGCGGTCACCGGGCATCTTGCGCAGCATCGAGCCCTTGCCGTAGACGACCTCGTCGTGGCTGATGGGCAGGCAGAAGTTCTCGCTGTAGGCGTACACCATCGAGAACGTGATCTGGTGGTGGTGGTACTGGCGGTAGATGGGCGGCAGCTCGGCGTAGCCGAGGGTGTCGTGCATCCAGCCCATGTTCCACTTCAGCCCGAACCCGAGCCCACCCATGTAGGTCGGCTTGGTGACGCCCGGCCAGCTCGTCGACTCCTCGGCGATCGTGATGGCGCCGGGGTAGCGGCGGTACACAGTCGCGTTGGTCTCCTGCAGCAACTGCACGGCCTCGAGGTTCTCGCGGCCACCGAACTGGTTGGGGTACCACTCGCCGTCCTCACGCGAGTAGTCGTGGTAGAGCATCGAGGCCACCGCGTCGACCCGCAGGCCGTCGACGTGGAACTCCTCGATCCAGTACGAGGCGTTGGCCACGAGGAAGTTGCGCACCTGCGGACGACCGAAGTCGAAGATGTAGGTGCCCCAGTCCTTGTGCTCGCCGCGGCGGGGGTCCGGGTGCTCGTACAGCGCTTCGCCGTCGAACCGTCCGAGCGCGAACGCGTCCTTGGGGAAGTGCGCGGGCACCCAGTCGAGGAGGACACCGATACCGGCCTGGTGCAGCTTGTCGACGAGGTAACGGAACTCGTCGGGGGAGCCGAAGCGGGAGGTCGGCGCGTAGTACCCGGTGACCTGGTAGCCCCAGCTCGGCCCGTACGGGTGCTCCATGACGGGCATGAGTTCGACGTGGGTGAAGCCCATGTCGGAGACGTACTGGACCAGCTCTTCGGCCATCTGCACGTACGACAGATCCTGGCGCCACGATCCGAGGTGAAGCTCGTAGGCGCTCATCGGGCGGTTGTGCGGCTCGCTGTGGCTCGCGCGCTCCTTCATCCAGTCGTCGTCGCTCCACGAGTAGTGGGACTGCGTGACCACCGACGCCGTCGCGGGCGGGCATTCCGTCGCGCGGGCCATCGGGTCGGCCTTCGAGCGCCAGTACCCGTCGCGGGCGAGGATCTCGTACTTGTATGTGGCGTTCTCGCCCACGTCGGGGATGAACAGCTCCCACACACCGGAGTTGCCGAGGGCGCGCATCGGGTGGGCCTTGCCGTCCCAGTTGTTGAAGCTGCCGACCATGCGCACCGCGCGTGCGTTGGGCGCCCACACGGCGAAGGACGTTCCCGAGACCTCGCCCATCTCGCCGCCTGGATAGTGGCGGATGTGCGAACCGAGGACCTTCCACAGCTCTTCGTGACGGCCCTCACCGATGAGGTGCAGGTCGATCTCACCCAGGGTGGGCCAGAAGCGGTACGGGTCGTCCTGACGCAGTTCGGGGCCGCCGGCGTACGTCACCAGCAGGCGGTAATCGGTGACCCGACCCCCGACGTGAGCGAGCCACACGCCCTCGTGCTCATGCACCATCTCGTGCCGAACTCCACCGGGCAGCTCGACGACGACGCTGCCGGCCAGCGGACGTAACGCACGGATCGTCGTGCCGGACCCGAACGGGTGCGCACCGAGAATGCTGTGCGGGTCACCGTGGCCACCACGCACCATGAGGTCGATCTCGTGCAGGTGCACGTGCATCGCACCGGGGATCAGGGCCTGCGGCTCGCTCTTCTTGACAGCGGCGCTGGACTCCTCGTCGGCGTCGGCGTCGGCGTCGGCGCTCTGCGGCGTGCTCAAGGCGCCCGACGTGCTGGTCGTGCTCTCAGCAGAGGGGGCAGCGCTCTCGGGGGTCGTGATCACGCCGGCGGTGCTGATGGCCGTCGAGTCGTCGGTCGAATCGGACGCCTTGACCACCTCGGCCTGCTCGGCGCGCACTGCGGACTCCGTCGTCGGGCTCTTCGAGGTGGCAGAACCTGACGTGGTCACGGGCGCGGGGGCCTGCGGGCTGGGCGGGGTGTAACCGGTGACGGGAGACTCCACTGTCGGATCGATGTGCTCGGACACCTGCGTCACGCTCCTTCGGGCTGTCGTGGTGTCGGTCTGTTCGGGGACTGCAGTCGGTTCTGGGGATGCGCCCCGGCTCGGCCGCGTCGGGTGCGTCGGGTGCGTCGGCGCAGAGGGTACGCACGGCAGAGGCGGGGATGTCGACCCACGTGGGCCGGTTGCGGGCCTCGTACATGACCTCGTACAGCGCCTTGTCGAGCTCGAGCGCAGAGAGCAACGCGGCGGTCTGCGGGTCGCGTGGGTCGCGTCCTGCGGAGGCATAGCCGTCGAGGAAGGCCTCGCGGGCCGCGTCGGCCCAGGCACGTCCGGCCGCTGCGTCGGGGCGAGGCGGG